>CAJTYN010000056.1 GCA_910584115.1 uncultured Lachnospiraceae bacterium | reverse complement strand
TATCACCGTCACAAATGTATGATCGTGTGTTTCACTGTTCAGTTGTCAAAGTGCTCTGTAATGCTTATGTTCTGCCGCCTTGTATTGTTCCTTTGTTGTCTGTCGTTTTTTGTCTTGTCTCAAGCGACTCCGTTATGATAGCACGGGTGCCAGGATATGTCAACACCTTTTTTTAGATTTTTTTACTTTTTTATTTTTTCTGGAAGCTCTTTCCTGTGGCGTGGTCGATGACGATCCCGGGCTGTTCATTATAGACGTAGACATTGAATCTGACACCTGTTCCCTCGTCTTCCACGGACAGGGCTTCCATCTGGACCCCGGAGGCGACCAGGTCGTCCCCTCTGAAATCCGGCGTGACCCGGTACAGGACGTGGTTGTCCGTCTCTTTTACATAATCCGCCACCATATCCTCGAAGGGCAGCATGCCGTCCACGTTCATGGCCCTGGTGCCTGTGATCAGATTTTTCTCGTTGGCATTTTCCGCCGTGAGCTGAAAACCGATCAGATGGCAGCGGTTGTACAGATATCTCCCTTCCACATTGTCGTATCGGACGGAATGCCAGCCGGTGGGCTTTACCCGCCCGATCGGCGCGCGCGTCTCCTGGGGCATGGTCTCCGTTCCCACATTGGCAAATGCTTCCCCGCATCGGCCCAGCGCATCCAGCTCGCTGTATCTTTCAAAGGGCTCTTCGGTCAGGTCCTCCTGGGAAAAATCCGGCTCGTTGCCCCAGATCTCCACGTACGCCTCCCCCGCATACTCCGGGATCTCCCCGCCAAAGACGCTCTCCTGCCCCGCCGGGACGGTCTGCTGCTCCAGATCCATCTGCTCCCATGCATAGCTTGCCAGTAACAGGCAGCACAGGAGCAGCACTGACCAGAGCCAATGTCTCTTCTTCTGTTTCATATGATCCTCCTTTATCAATAACAGATCAATGACAAAACGCCCTATCTATGTTCTGTATGATAACATCAGATAGGACGCTCTGCACGATATTTTTAATTTTTTTTCTTACATTCTCTGATGGTGCCTGCTCCACTGCAGCCGCTGCACCCGCAGCCGCAGCCTGACTGGCCTTTTTTGCGCCTGTTGATGTGGTAGGCCAGCACGGCCAGCAGACAGATGCCGATCACCAGGATGACGATGATGTCTCCCATATGTTCCACCTCCTTTGATCCGTCTTTACGGGCAGTCGTCCGGACAGGAGAGCTTGAATACGATCTTCCTGTCTACGATCCCGATCTCTTCTAAGGTCTTGATCATCCGGTATACCGTGGCGATCCCGATATCCGGGTCTTTTTTGCGGACCTGGTAGTAGATCTCCTTGCAGCAGGAGCAGTCGTTGGCCAGGATCGCCTCGATGATCAGTCTGCGCTGACTGGTGACGCGGTATCCATCATCTCTCAATCTCTTGAGGATCTCATCCATTGACAAAATGATCCCCCCTTACTGATCCTCCGTCCCATCATAAGAACAGGCCGAACAGATGATATATGATAAATGATACTACATAAGCCGCCAGCATCTGGTATCCGATCGCGCGCAGGGTCCATTTCCAGGAACCCATCTCCCGTTTGATCGCGCCCACTGCCGCGAAACAGGGCATGCACAGCAGGTTAAATGCCATGTACGACCAGGCTGCTGCCGGGGTAAATACGGATGCGATCGCCGGGAGCGCTCCCTCCCCTGCGCTGACCGCTTCCACCACCTCGTCGGAGACTCCGCCGAAGAGCTGCCCGAACGTGGCCACGATATTTTCTTTTGCGATCCATCCGGTCACCACGCCCACACTGGCCCGCCAGTCGGCAAAGCCTAACGGGATGAAGAGCACTTTGATCGCGTTGCCGATGGATGCCAGGAGACTGTCCTCCATCTCGCACATGCCGCTGAGATTGAAATTTGACAAGAGCCAGATCAAGACCGTGGAGCCAAAGATGATCGTACCCGCTTTGACGGCAAAGCCTTTTACTTTTTCCCAGGCATGGATCAGCACGCTTTTCAATGTAGGGATCCGGTAGGCGGGCAGTTCCATGATGAAGTTGGAGATCTCATCGCCTTTGATCAGTCTTCCCAGGATAAATGCGCTGACCACAGCCACGATAAGCCCGATCATATAGATCCCGAATACGATCAGTGTCTGGTCGCTCCCTGCAAATAATGTAGCGGCGAACATCAGGTAGATCGGCAGTTTCGCCCCGCAGGACATGAACGGCGTGATCATCATCGTGATCTTGCGGTCTTTGTCGTTTTCCAGCGTCCGGGACGCCATGAGGGCCGGCACGGAGCATCCGAAGCCCATGAGGAGCGGGATGAAGGAACGGCCGGAGAGACCGAAATGCCTGAAGATCCGATCCATCACGAAGGCCACCCTGGCCATATATCCGCTGTCCTCCAAAAATGATAATAGAAGGAACAGCACCAGTACCAGAGGTAAAAATCCGGCCACCGCACCCACGCCGTCCATACAGCTGAGCACCAGGCCCAGCGCCCAGTCGGAAGCGCCCAGGGATGTGAGGCCGCCCTCCACCAGCCCGGTCAGCGCGCCCCAGGCCGTCTCCACGAGCCCCGCCAGCCACATGCCGGGACTGGGCAGGCCCGGGATGAACAGGAAGTTCTCGCTGAATGTGGCGGCAAAGAGGATGTACATCACGGCCGCAAAGATCGGCAGCGCCAGTACTCGGTTCGTGAGGACTTTATCCAGTTTATCGGAGCGTGTCTCCACGTGTCCGGTCTTCGCCTTCCGTACGGATTTTTTGACCACCTGACCGATGTATTGATACCGTCTGTCCGCGATGGCCGCTTCCGTGTCCCCGCATCTGCCATCCATCTCCTGGACGATCGCCTGGATCTTGCCGGCCTGTTCCGGCGCCAGGGAATCGGCGATGATCTCATCCCCTTCTAATAATTTGATGGCCGTCCACTGCTGATCCTCCGGCGTGCCCTCGGTCAGATACCCTCTGATCTTCTCCACGGCTTCCTCGATGTCTTCCCCGAAGACCTTGAGCTGGCCGGTCCTCTTTTTCTCCGAGGCGACCTTCTCCACGGCTTTCATCAGATCATCCAGACCTTTACCAGAGCGGGCCACGATGGGCACCACCGGGACGCCTAAGCTCTCTGAGAGTTTCTGGCAGTTGATGAAGTCCCCTCTGCTCTCCACTTCATCCATCATGTTCATGGCGATCACCGTGGGGATCCCCGTCTCTAAGACCTGCATGGTCAGATACAGGTTCCGCTCGATGCTGGTGCCGTCCACGATGTTGATGACGGCGTCCGGCCTTTCTTTTACGATGTAATCCCGCGCGACGATCTCCTCCGCGGAATAGGGGGAGAGTGAATATGTACCCGGCAGGTCCAGAACGCTGATCTCCTTGTTCTTCTTGTAACTGCCTTCTTTCTTGTCAACCGTGACACCGGGCCAGTTCCCCACATGCTGCTTGGACCCGGTGAGTTCATTGAACAGCGTTGTTTTCCCGCAATTCGGGTTGCCCGCCAATGCGATCGTATAAGACATCTTTCCTTGATCCTCCTCATAAAATTAGTTAGTGTTTTCTAACTCACGCACAGACTTTTTTACTCCATCACGATCTTCAGCGCCTCTTCTTTGCGCAGGCTCAGCTCGTAGCCGCGTATGTTGACCTCGATCGGATCCCCCAGCGGCGCGACTTTGATCACCTTGACCACCGTGCCGGGGGTGACCCCCATCTCCATGATCCGCCTCCTGGCAGGACCTTTCTCTCCGATGGAGACGACCTTTCCCTGGTCGCCTGGCTTTAGATCTTTTAATGTCATCTTCTCTATCCTCCTCTTCTCTCTATTACTTTACGTCATCTCTTGTCACGCCACGGATATCTTTGTGGCCAGTCCCCGGTTCAGCGCGATCCGCGCGCCTTTGACCAGCAAGATCAGCCCGCTGGGGTTCTCGCCCACCACATGGACTTTCTCGCCGACTGTGAAACCAAGATCCTGGAGGTGCCGTTTCATCTCTTCTTTTACCCTGAGTTCTGTGATCGTCCTCGTCTCTCCGATCATGACCATCGCCAATGCCATCGTATGTTCCCCTCTCTTTCTTTTATATAATTGAGAATAACTATCATTAATATTTAATTATAGTATATTAGTCCCGGTCAACTTTGTCAAGAGGGTATCTGATAATAATTCTCATGTAGTATTTTTCCGATTTATCACGGTTAGGTCTTTTATTATTTGTCAAAATCATGTATAGTAAAGTCAGAAGACTGATACTGTCAAAATATCAGAAAAGAAAGGACTTAAGATGAAAAAGAAACTGAACACATCCATGAAACGCAAGATGCTGTATCTTCTGTCTCTGGCATCGGCGCTGACGCTCCTCTTCCCTGTCATCGCCTTCGCCGCCGAAGAAGAAGCCGCGAAGCCGACCAGCCATTTCTACATGACGTTCTGGTCGCTCCTCCCCCCGATCATCGCGATCGGACTGGCCCTGATCACCAAGGAAGTGTATTCCTCACTCTTTATCGGGATCGTGATCGGCGGCCTGCTCTATTCGAACTTCAATTTTGAAGGGACGCTTACACATGTATTCAACGAAGGCATCGTATCGGTGCTCTCCGACTCATATAATGTAGGTATCCTCGTCTTCCTGGTGATCTTAGGCATCATGGTCATCCTGATGAACAAGGCGGGCGGATCCGCCGCGTTCGGGCGCTGGGCCACCAGCCATATCAAGTCCCGCGCGGGGGCGCAGCTGGCGACGATCGCGCTGGGCGTGCTGATCTTCATCGACGATTATTTCAACTGCCTGACCGTGGGGAGCGTGATGCGCCCTGTCTCCGACAAGAGTGAGATCTCCCGGGCAAAGCTGGCTTACGTGATCGACGCGACGGCGGCTCCGGTGTGCATCATCGCGCCCGTCTCTTCCTGGGCCGCGGCGGTGGCCAGCTACGTGGAGGACGGCAATGGACTCTACCTGTTCATCCGCACGATCCCGTTTAATTTCTATGCCCTGCTCACGATCGTCATGATGATCTTCCTGGCCCTGACCGGTATGGATTACGGTCCCATGGCGACCCACGAAAAAAATGCCCGGGAAAAAGGCGACATCTTCTCCGGGATGGAGGACTACGCCGCCGCTGCTGCGGAATCGTCCAATCCAAATGGAAAAGTGATCGACCTGATCCTTCCCATCGCCCTGCTGATCGTCTCCTGCGTCATCGGCATGATCTACTCGGGCGGATTTTTCGAAGGGACAGGCTTCGTGGATGCTTTCTCGAATTCTGATGCCTCCATCGGGCTGATGTTAGGGTCGGCCATGGCATTGATCCTGACCATGATCTACTACCTCATCCGCAGGAGCATCAACTTTTCTGAGATCGCTGAGTCGATCCCGGAAGGTTTTAAATCCATGGTCCCGGCGATCTTGATCCTGACATTCGCATGGAGCTTAAAGGCCATGACGGATTCCCTGGGCGCAAAAGAATTCGTGGCTAACGTGGTCCAGAATTCCGCCAGCAGCTTCCAGGCATTCCTGCCGGCGATCGTCTTCCTGATCGGCGTGTTCCTGGCCTTTGCCACGGGGACATCCTGGGGGACCTTCGGGATCTTGATCCCCATCACGCTGGCCGTCTTCCCGCTGGGAAATCCGATCGGTGTGATCTGCGTTTCCGCATGTATGGCAGGAGCCGTATGCGGGGATCACTGCTCCCCGATCTCGGATACCACGATCATGGCCAGCGCCGGCGCCCAATGCAACCATGTCACCCATGTGTCCACCCAGCTGCCGTACGCCATCACCGTGGCCGCGGTCAGCTTCGTGAGCTATATCATCGCCGGTTTCGTGCCGAACGCGTTCATCGCGCTTCCGATCGCGATCGTGCTCATGATCGGGACACTGGTGGTGATCCAGAAGGTCCATGGGGCGCGCGCCTAAGAGAATAAGAGAACAAGACCTGGGAGTCGTTTTACCGCACTCCCAGGTCTTTTATCCCAACAGGCTCACACCCTTCTGAAGATATCCAATGTGTGCCCATTGCACACAGCCATATGATCCCCACATCTGCTAAATCCAAAAGCCTTGATCTCATAGTCCTCAAAGATGACCGTGCATCTCTCCGGATCTTGGACATACGAGATATAGTCCGGCATAAATATCACCTTCTCCATCGGCCAAAATGGGGCCGCTGATGCCAATAGATCTCCGTTCTTGGAATATCGCCGCAGACCGCCGCCGCCCTCTCCAGCAATCGGTATGATCTCATCACCCATCTCTTCGGCGAGAGCGATCAGATCATCTTCATCATAGTTTTCCGTACAATATGTCTTGCAGCCTGTCCTGCAGTCTATGATGCTCTGTCCCTGAGATGATATGACGACCAACTTCTCGGTACGCACATTTGAAAAACCGATGTACATCAGGCCGCCGACCGCAAAAGTAGTCTTCTCCCATCCGTCAGGCGTGCCGGACGGGATACGCTGGACGATCTCCAATGATCTTTTTCTGTGGGCATCTTCAATATCACTTATGTTCATACTATGTCTCCTTTTTCAAGATCTTATGATCATGCTCTCATTATAGCACAGTTGAACGCCGGCCGGTGGTATGTTATACTTATAAAAAAGGAAAACACCAGACTGAGATCTAAGGGGGGACACTCTATGAGGGACATGATCGCGTACTGCGGACTGGACTGTGAAAAATGCGACGCATATCGCGCAACGATCGATGACGACCAGGCGCTGCGGGAGAAGACCGCACGGCTGTGGGCCGAGCTGAACAATGCTCCGATCCTGCCCGAACATATCAACTGTGAAGGCTGCCGTGCGGATGGCGTCAAGACTGTTTACTGTGACAGCCTCTGCGGCATCCGCCAGTGTGCCTTGAAAAAAGATGTGACAACATGCGGCGACTGCCCTGATCTGGAAAACTGTCAGACTGTCAAGATGATCATCTCAGATGACCCTGATGCTCTAAAAAATCTGACGGGATCTGGACAGTCCTTTTGACAACGCTATGGATGAAGGATAGCCGGCGATATTTTTTATGCGGATTTTTTTAGAAAACCTCTTGATTTTCAAGATCGATGTGCTATAATAGTCACATCGGATGCAGATATAGTTCATCGGTAGAATGCCAGCTTCCCAAGCTGGAGAGGGGGGTTCGATTCCCCTTATCTGCTCTTCATCATGAATAGGATCAAGATCTTCAGGGCAGGGTGAGATTCCCTACCGGTGGTGACAGCCCACGAGCCGCAAGGTATGATCCGGTGCGATCCCGGAGCCGACAGTAGAGTCTGGATGAAAGAAGATAGTCATGTAGAGGATGGTCTTTCCATCTGAACGTATGGTGTATGCTCTGGGATATCGCAGATATTCTGGAGTTTTTTATTTTGTAAGATATACTGTGCGCCCGTCCTCTCGGGCCCCAGCCTTGGATGTCTCTATCCAGGGCTTTTTATATTTCGGAGGTGATATCATTGAACGATCAGGAATATATGCGCATGGCGCTCTTGCTGGCCGAGAAAGGCGCGGGCTGGGTCTCCCCCAATCCGATGGTGGGCGCCGTGATCGTAAAAGACGGCCGCGTCATCGGGCAAGGATACCATGAGCGGTACGGACAGCCCCACGCGGAACGCAACGCCCTCACAGCCTGCACAGAAGATCCCCAGGGCGCGGATATGTATGTGACACTGGAACCCTGCTGCCATCACGGAAAACAGCCACCCTGCGTGGACGCCATCCTGGAGGCCAAGATCCGTCGGGTCATCGTGGGTTCTTCCGACCCTAACCCACTGGTCAGCGGAAAAGGGATCCAGATCCTGCAGGACCATCATATCCTGGTAGAGGAAAACGTCCTGCGTAAAGAATGCGACCGGCTGAATGGGATCTTTTTTCATTATATCCAGACCAGACGCCCCTACGTGACCATGAAATACGCCATGACCATGGACGGAAAGATCGCGGCGTACACCGGGGCTTCCCGCTGGGTGACGGGAGAGGCGGCACGGATGCACGTCCAGGGACAGCGGCACCGGCACCGGGGGATCATGGTCGGCGTCGGCACCGTACACGCGGACGATCCGCTGCTGACCTGCCGGATGGAAGGCGGCCGCGATCCCGTGCGCATCGTCTGCGATACAAAGCTCTCCACTCCCCTCTCCTCCCGGCTGGTCCAGACCGCACAGGAGACCCCCACGGTGATCGCCACCTGCTGCACGGACCCGGCCAGACACGCGGCCTATCTGGAAAACGGCTGCCAGATCCTGGTCACCGAAGAGAGCGACGGCCATGTGGACCTTCCCTCCCTCATGGAGCGGCTGGGGGCGCAGCAGATCGACAGCATCCTGTTAGAAGGCGGCGGGACACTGAACTGGTCCGCCCTCAAGAGCGGGATCGTCCACAGGATACAGGCCTATATCGCCCCGAAACTCTTCGGCGGCCAGTCGGCCAAGACCCCGGTGGAAGGGATCGGATTCCCCGCTCCTTCAGAGGCCGTACATCTGAAAAACAGCCAGATCACCCGACTCGGGGAGGACATTCTGATCGAAAGCGAGATAGAAAGTGAGGAGGACAGCCATGTTTACAGGGATCGTTGAGGAGATCGGAACGATACAGAACATCCAGAAAGGTCGGCATTCCGCCATCTTATCCATCCAGGCCGACCTGATCTTGAGCGACCTGAAGATCGGAGACAGCGTAGCCGTAAACGGTGTCTGCCTGACGGCCACGTCCCTAAGCTCCCAAGGATTTACCGCGGACGTGATGCACGAGACATTAGACCGCTCTTCCCTGTCACGACTGAAAAACGGCAGCCACGTGAACCTGGAGCGGGCCATGCCCGCGGACGGCCGGTTCGGGGGCCACATCGTGGCCGGGCATGTGGACGGCATGGGAACGATCCAGAAGATCCGCCGGGACGACACGGCGGTCTGGTACACCATACAGGCGGCGCCGTCCATCTTACGCTATATCGTGGAAAAGGGATCCATCACGATCGACGGCATCAGCCTGACCGTGGCCCGGGTGTCGGCAGGAGATTTCTCCATCTCGGCCATCCCCCACACCGTCCAGATCACGACCTTAGGCGAACGCCGGGAGGGCGACCTCGTAAATCTGGAGAACGACATCATCGGCAAATACGTGGAGAAGCTCCTCACACCGGCAGACCCACAGCCCGCCAAAGATACACTGACAAAAGACTTTTTACTCCGATGCGGATATGATATATAGGAAAGGAGACTTTATTTATGTTCCGATTTAACACAGTAGAAGAGGCGCTGGAGCAGCTGAAAAAGGGAAAGATCATCCTGGTGACCGACGACCCGGAGCGGGAAAATGAAGGAGACTTCATCTGCGCGGCCGAGTTCGCCACCACCGCCAACATCAATTTCATGGCCACCCACGGAAAAGGGCTGATCTGCATGCCCATGTCAAAAGAATACGTGGCCAGGCTGGGCCTCCCCCAGATGGTGGCCGACAACACCGACAACCACGAGACGGCCTTCACCGTTTCCATCGACGCCGCCGAGACGACCACAGGGATCTCCGCCGCCGAGCGCTCCATAACGGCGCAAAAATGCGTGGACGACAACGCGGGACCGCTGGATTTCCGCCGCCCGGGCCATATGTTCCCGCTCCTTGCAAGAGACAACGGCGTGCTGGAGCGCAGCGGACACACGGAGGCCACCGTGGATCTGTGCCGCCTGGCCGGGCTGAAAGAATGCGGCCTCTGCTGTGAGATCATGCGGGAAGACGGCACGATGATGCGCACGCCGGAACTGATCGGACTGGCCGAGCGCTGGGATATGGCCTTTATCACCATCAAAGACCTGCAGCATTACCGCAAACACCACGAAAAACTCGTCGACCGGGTGACCACCACCCGGATGCCCACCAAATACGGCGATTTTACCGCATACGGCTTCGTAAACCGCTTAAACGGCGAACATCACATCGCGCTGGTCAAAGGCGAGATCGGGGACGGCCGGGATGTCCTCTGCCGGGTACACTCCGAATGCCTGACCGGCGATACGTTCGGCTCCCTGCGCTGCGACTGTGGCCAGCAGCTGGCCTCCGCCATGACCCAGATCGAGAAGGAAGGGCGGGGCATCCTGCTCTACATGCGCCAGGAGGGACGGGGCATCGGCCTGATCAACAAGCTGCGGGCGTATGAACTCCAGGAACAGGGCATGGACACGCTGGAGGCAAACCTGGCCCTGGGCTTCGCCGGCGACCAGCGGGAATATTACATCGGATCCCAGATCTTAAAGGACCTGGGCGTAAAGAGCATGCGCCTTTTGACCAACAACCCGGATAAAGTCTACCAGCTCTCTGAATTCGGGATGGAGATCACCGAGCGCGTACCGATCCAGATCCACCCGACAAAATACGACCTGTTCTACCTGCGGACCAAACAGGACCGCATGGGACACATCTTAAACCTGCAGTGATCTTAAGAAGAAAGGAATACCGACATGAAGACATTTGAAGGAAAACTGATATCAAAAGACATAAAGATCGGCATCGTAGCCGCCCGTTTCAACGAATTTATCACCTCCAAGCTCTTGAGCGGCGCCATGGACGGGCTGATCCGCCACGACGTAAAAGAAGAAGACATCCATGTGGCCTGGGTCCCAGGCGCCTTCGAGATCCCGCTGATCGCATCCAAGATGGCTAAGAGCGGGAAATACGACGCGGTCATCTGCTTAGGCGCGGTCATCCGGGGCAGCACCACCCACTACGACTATGTGTGCAGCGAAGTCTCCAAAGGGATCGCTTCCGTCTCCCTCTCAAGCGACATCCCGGTCATGTTCGGCGTGCTGACCACAGAGAACATCGAGCAGGCCATCGAGCGCGCCGGCACAAAAGCGGGGAACAAAGGATATGACTGCGCGCTGGGCGCCATCGAGATGGTCAACCTGACCCGGGAGATCGACAGCTGAGACGCGCCCGCAAGAATCGATTGAGTCCCGGCCTGTGATGTGCTATAATGCAGGAAAGTCTTCAAGAAAATCCTGAACACAGAAAGGTTGAACAAATGGAAATATCATACAAGAGCACAAGAGGCAGCGGAGAGACTCTCACCGCTTCACAGGCGATCCTACAGGGCCTCTCCCCGGACGGCGGGCTTTTCGTGCCCACCCAGATCCCCAGGCTCCCCAAGAGCCTGCAGGAGCTTTCCCAGTTGAGCTACCAGGAGCTGGCCTACGAGATCATGAGCCGTTTCCTGACGGACTTCACGCCCGCGGAATTAAAGAGCTGCATCCAAAAGGCGTACGACAGCAAGTTTGACACGGACGCGATCGCGCCCCTGGTGGAAAGAGACGGCGCCCATTACCTGGAACTGTTCCACGGGGCGACCATCGCTTTCAAAGACATGGCCCTGTCCATCCTGCCCCACCTGATGACCGTCTCCGCGAAAAAGAACCGCGAAGAGAGGGAGATCGTGATCTTGACGGCCACCTCCGGCGACACGGGGAAAGCCGCCATGGCGGGATTTGCGGATGTGCCCGGGACCCGGATCATCGTCTTTTACCCCAAACACGGCGTCAGTCCCATCCAGGAAAAGCAGATGGTCACCCAGAAGGGGAACAACACCCATGTGGTCGGGATCACGGGGAACTTCGACGACGCGCAGACGGCCGTCAAGAAGATGTTCCACGACCCGGATCTGGCCGGGGAACTCTCCCGTGCGGGCTTCCTCTTCTCCTCCGCCAACTCCATCAACATCGGACGGCTCGTCCCTCAGATCGTCTACTATGTCTATGCATACGCCACATTATTGAGGGAGGGCAAGATCCAGGAAAGGGAAAAGATCAACGTGGTCGTGCCCACCGGGAATTTTGGCAACATCCTGGCGGCTTACTATGGAAAACAGATGGGACTGCCCATAGAGAAACTGATCTGCGCCTCCAACGACAACAAGGTGCTCTATGATTTCTTTTCCACGGGCATCTATGACAGAGACCGGGAATTCATCCTGACCACCTCGCCGTCCATGGATATCCTGATCTCCAGCAACCTGGAACGGCTGATCTATAAGATTGCGGGGGAAGACTCCGCAAAATGCCGGGAATTTATGGGATCCTTGTCCACAGAAGGCAAGTACACGATCACGGCTGCCATGAGAGAGCAGCTCGGCGATTTTTACGGAGATTTTGCCACGGAAGCGGAGACTGCCCAGACCATCGCCCGGATCTTCAGGGACACCGGATACATGATCGATCCCCATACGGCCGTGGCCGCCGCCGTCTATGGAAAATACAAGGCCCAGACGGGCGACGGGCGCGCGACAGTCATCGCCTCCACAGCCAGTCCATACAAATTCACCCGCAGCGTCCTGAGCGCGCTGGATGCAAAATACGACAGCATGACAGACTTCGAGCTGGTGGATGCGCTGCATGGGCTCACAGGCGTCCCCATCCCCCGCGCCATCGAAGAGATCCGCACAGCGCCCATCCTCCACGACCGTGTGGTAGACGCGGAAGATATGCCGGGAACAGTCCTGGATATCCTGGGGATCTCCTAGACAACGGATCCAAAAGATATGAGCCAGGGGAGCTGTCTAAAAAGGGGACATTTCCTGAAATGTGAGGAATGAGGCTTCGAGATCATGTGTGAAGTCAGTGGCAGCCGCCTGTAATATGCGCCGAAAAAGGATATCCCTTTCATGATCGCTGGGGATATCCTTTTTCATCTGATCTATGCATGTGTTTTCAATATCTTGACCAGGCGGCTGGTCCCCAGTCTCTCGGCGCCTGCGCGTATGAACTCTTCTGCATCCGCAAAAGAAGCGATGCCCCCTGCCGCCTTGATCTTGACATTTTCTCCGATATGCGCTTTCATGAGCTCCACGTCCGCCACCGTCGCGCCTGCTGTGGAAAATCCCGTGGATGTCTTGATATAGTCGGCGCCTGCGCGGGTGACGATCTGGCACATCCGGATCTTTTCTTCCTGGGTCAGCAGGCATGTCTCTATGATGACTTTTAGGATCTTATCCCCGCATGCCTCCCTGACTGCGCGGATCTCCTCCTCCACCGCATCGTATCTTTGATCTTTCAGAAAACCGATCTGGATGACCATATCGATCTCCGAAGCGCCTTTTCGGATCGCGTCCTCTGCCTCGAAGACTTTCGCCTCTTTTGTGCTGTAGCCGTTGGGAAAACCGATCACCGTACAGATGGGCAGCCGCCCCTCCACATACTCTGCCGCCTGCTCCACATAGGACGCAGGGATGCACGCGGAGGCCGTCCCGTAGGCCATGGCGTCGTCTAAGATCTCCCGGATCTCGTTCCAGGTGGCAGTCTGGGACAGCAATGTGTGATCTACATATCTTAATATCTCTTTTTCCATCTCTCCTCCTATAGCAGGTATTTCAGCAAGGAGCTTCCGATCGCGCCCTCCGGCATGGCCACGCCGAAATTCTCCGCCACCGTCGCGCCGACCACCGCGAATGTCTCCTGTTCCTCTAACCTGCCGTTTCCTTTCATGTTTTTTCTATATGCGAGGAACGGCACTTTTTCCCTGGTGTGGTCGGTCCCTGTATAAGTGGGATCGTTCCCGTGGTCCGCCGTGATGATCAGCAGGTCGTCCTCCTTCAGACGCTTTAGCAGCACGCCCAGCTTCTCGTCAAATGCTTCCAGTTCGTCCCGGTATCCCTGCGGATCCCTCCTGTGTCCCCATTTTGCATCAAAATCGACCAGATTGACAAAACACAGACCCTTAAACGCTTCCTGCGCCAGCGCGATCGTCTGCTCCATGCCATGGACGGAGGACTGGGATCTGTGCGCCTGGGTGATCCCCTCGCCGTCGAAGATATCCACGATCTTGCCCACGGAGATCACGTCGTATCCATTTTCCTGCAGGGCATTGAGCACCGTCTTTCCCGGCGGCTTGAGCGCATAGTCATGGCGGTTGCTGGTGCGCGTGAACTCCCCCTTCTTTTTTCCGATATAGGGCCTGGCGATCACCCGCCCCACCTTCCACTCTTCCCGCAGAGTCAGCTCGCGGGCAATCTGACAGCAGCGATACAGCTCCTGCAGGCCGAAAGTCTCCTCATTCCCGCAGATCTGGAGGACGGAGTCCGCCGACGTATAGACGATCATATGGCCCGTGGCGATCTCTTCCTCGCCCAGTTCCTC
Source organism: uncultured Lachnospiraceae bacterium (assembly GCA_910584115.1). GTDB lineage: Bacteria > Bacillota > Clostridia > Lachnospirales > Lachnospiraceae > MGBC164599. The sequence continues at coordinate 2,772 of CAJTYN010000056.1, read as the reverse complement.
GATGATCGCCGTACCGCTGGCGCTCTTATTCCCGATCACCTTGTGCCCGGTGCGCGCTTCCAGCTCCCGGATCAGTTCCCGCGGAAAACCATGTTCTGTAAATGTCTTAAAAGGCGTCTCCGTCTCGATCCCCATCATCTCCCAATGGCCGGTCATGGTATCCTTGCCGCTGCTCTTTTCCCTGAGGACACCCTGATAGCCGAGAGGTTTCCGCACCGCCGCCACCTGTTTGAGCGGCGTCAGGTTGGCAAGCCCCAGTTTCTGCAGATGGGGGATCCGGAAAGTCTCCACTGCCTGGGCGATGTGTCCCAGGGTATTGACTCCCACATCCCCGAACGCCTCAGAATCCGGCATCTCCCCGATCCCCAGGGAATCGATCACGACCACAAATATCCGCTCAGATCTCTCCACTGTCTCCGCCTCCTCCTTTTAGATCTCCAGGCCCGAATCCCATGGGCAAAAGGTCCGCCAGCTTATATATCTCATAGTCATCCATCCCCGTCGCCAAGATGATCTCAAATCCATTTGGATCACAAAATTCCATCATGACCTGCCGGCAGACTCCGCAGGGCGGCGTATAAGAGGTCAGTCTCCCGCCTTTCCCTCCCACGATGCAGATCATCTCGAACTCCCGCTGCCCCTCGCTGACCGCTTTGAAAAAAGCCGTACGCTCCGCGCAGTTCGAGGGGCCGTACGCCGCATTCTCGATGTTGCATCCGGTATAGACCCTCCCATCTTTTGCCAAAAGAGCCGCGCCTACCTTGAAATCCGAATACGGCGCATAAGCAAATGCCAACTGTTCTGTGGCCGCCTGGATCAGTCGGCGGATCTTCTCCTCGCTCATCTTCAACCCTCCTTGTCACGGCCGCTCATGCTCTGTCATCTTCCCGGATCAGTCGGCGGACAGCCTCCACCGCCACCCGGACGGCCCGGTCCGTGTCGTGGACGACCGGGTTATCAAGGCCCGCTCTCTCCCGCTCCTGATTGGCCATCACGAGGAAACAGGATCCGGCCCGCACACCCAGGCTGCTGGCCGCCACGAACAGCGCCGCCGATTCCATCTCCGAGGCCAGACAGCCAAGCCGTTTCCACGCTTCCCATTTATCCAACAGCTCGTACCCCACCGGTTTTCCTTCCGGATCGTGCTGCCCATAGAAAGAGTCCTTACACTGCACGACGCCCACATGGAAAGCCTCCTGGCGCATCCTGGCCGCCCCGATCAGCGCGTTGGTCACCTGGATATCCGGCACCGCGGGAAATTCGATGGGCGCGTATTCCCGGCTGGTCCCTTCCATGCGTATGGCTCCGGTCGCGATGACCAGGTCCCCGCTCTTGACATCTGTCTGCATCCCGCCGCAGGTCCCAATCCGCACGAAAGTATCCGCCCCCGCCTTCACCAGTTCTTCCAGGGCGATCGCCGCGGACGGCCCGCCGATCCCGGTGGACGTAACGCTCACTTTTACACCGTCCAGATATCCTGTATACGTCACATATTCCCGACTGTCCGCCATCAGCTGCGCGTTGTCGAGATATCGCGCGATCTTCACGCAGCGCTTCGGATCCCCCGGCAGGATCACATACCGGCCCACGTCGCCTTCGCCCACCTGGATATGATATTGTTTTTCTGCATTTTCCGAATAGTTCATATAGTGCACCCCTTTCACATCATCCTGTCCGTTTTGCGGCCCAGGCCCCGCCCACACCTGCCGCAAGGATCCAAAAGAGCTGCGGCATCGAAAGACCCTGGCGCCTCTTCTGGGGGCTTTTTCCAGGATCATCTGTGAGACTTTCAGAGGGCGCCTCTTCCGTTTCCTGGCTGATCCCCCTGCCTGCGGGCGGCATTTCCTCTTCTTTTATCTCGCTTGCCTCTTGTGTCCTCGTGCGGATCCTCCTGGCCGTGGAGGATACTTCCTCATATCCCATCTCCGATCGTATCTCAGTCTCTATCTCTGCCTGGACTGCCGTTTTCGCCGGGCCGGATCCCACAGGGAGTTCCCCGGCAAAGACCGACGTCTCCGACCCCCATCCGATCTGCTCATTGCATGTCGGGGTATCGTCACTCATATCGGCCGCATCAAAACTCCCTGCTGCCCCTTCTGCCAGATCCTCGATCCTGATCCCCTCTATCTGGACTCCATCCATCCGCTCCTCCAACGTCCCAGGCATCCCGCTCACCGTTTCTATATGAAATGGGGTCACGTCGTAAGAAGTCGCGGAGACCTGCTGGGGACCATCGGGACAGGGCGTGTTAAAAGCTGCCCTCTCAGGCGTTCCGGACATGTCACTCGGATCTTTTTCCAAAACAATGTCCGCATCGTCACCCGCTCCCCCTTCCTCCTGATACACCGCCGTATAGACCGCGCTCCCGGTGACCGTCTCCGCGATCTTCGGCTCCCATCCCGCGAATCGATAGATGCGGCCATCCGCTTCACGCTGCTCCGGCGCTCTGATATCCTCCAACTTTTCGCCATATGTACAGATCCTCGAATCCAGCAGTTCCCCATCCCAGTCGACCAGATCGACCACGTAACAGACCCCCTCCTGGACATCCGGCGGCAGATCGGCAGACACGCCCCCTTCTGCGCAGGCATGGACAGGTATGGCCGCGAACAGACACAGGGCGGCGACTGCCGATATCCGGCCGGATCTCCTTTGTTTTTTCATCATAAGACCTCTTTTTCTCAAAATCGTATTTTTCCGGCTGATCACAGTATATACAAGATCCGGCTGATCTGCAAGGGGATCTGGATGTATTTTGATACAGTGATCAGA
>CAJTYN010000055.1:13672-16936 GCA_910584115.1 uncultured Lachnospiraceae bacterium | reverse complement strand
CCACTGGCGCTTAGCAACCCCGGCGCTTTTGGTACTTTTCTCGTAGAAAAGTACATTGGCAAAGATCTGAGCGGCCACAGCTTCAACTAAATGCCAGTAAAATTTAATCTATTTACAGGATTTAGAGGGCTTTCAAACGCCTCGTAAGAGGCATTTTTGTGGAAAAGCGGAATAGATTAGTAGTATGAAGCGAAATAAAACATTCCATAAAAAGAAAGTCCTCGTGGTGTTCTTCTGCTGCGTCGCTCTGCTGTTGGGCCTCCTGGTGCGTCTGGTGTGGCTGATGGTCGTACAGGCGGACTATTACTCCGAGAAAGCCCAGCAGCTCCATGAGCGGGAGCGGGACATCAAGGCGGCGCGGGGACGGATCCTGGATGCCAACGGAGTCGTCCTGGCAGCCAATAAGACCGTGTGTACCATTTCCGTCATCCACAATCAGGTCAAAGACCCGGAGAGAGTGATCGATGTGCTGTCCCGGGAATTGGAGCTTGACGAGGCGAGGGTGCGCAAAAGGGTGGAGAAAGTCTCCTCCATAGAGCGGATCTTGGCCAACGTGGAAAAAGAAGTGGGGGATAAGATCCGGGACTACGGCCTGGATGGAGTCAAGGTGGATGAGGATTTCAAACGGTACTATCCGCTGGATTCCCTGGCATCCAAAGTCCTGGGATTTACCGGAGGGGATAACCAGGGCATCATCGGCCTGGAGGTGAGATACGAGGAATACCTAAAAGGGATCCCCGGCCAGATCCTCACATCCACGGATGCCCGGGGCATCGAGCTGGACGGGATCGGCGAAGAGCGGATCGACCCGGTGCCGGGCTACGACCTTCAGACCAGTCTGGACGTGAACATCCAGATGTACGCCCAGCAGGCGGCGCTGAAAGTCCTGGAAGAAAAGCAGGCGGACAGCGTGTCCATCCTCCTCATGGACCCGGGGAGCGGCGAGATCATGGCAATGGTCAACGTGCCGGAATTCAACCTAAACGAGCCGTTCACCCTCAACCAGCCTGTGAGCGGCAACGCCCAGCCCGATCCGAAAGAAAAACAGGATCTGCTCAACCGGATGTGGCGCAATCCCTGCCTGAACGATACATACGAACCTGGATCCACCTTCAAGATCATCACGGCCACAGCCGGGTTGGAAGAGGGTGTGGTCAAGCTGACGGACACATTCTCCTGTCCGGGCTACAGGGTCGTGGAGGACCGGAGGATCCACTGCCACAAGAGGACCGGCCACGGGACGGAGACATTCGTGGAAGGGGCGCAGAATTCCTGCAACCCGGTGTTCATCGACGTGGGCCAGAGATTGGGCGTGGATGCTTTTTATAAGTATTTCAAGCAGTTCGGCCTCCTGGAGAAGACTGGGGTGGATCTTCCCGGGGAAGCGGGCACGATCATGCACGACCCGAAGAACATGGGTCTGGTGGAGCTGGCCACGGTATCCTTCGGACAGTCCTTCCAGATCACGCCGATCCAACTGGCGACCACGGTCAGTTCCCTGGTCAACGGGGGCGACCGGATCACCCCGCATTTCGGGGTGGCTGTCCAGAGCGCGGACGGAACCTACGTAAAAAAACTGGCCTACCCGGTCAAAAAAGGCGTCGTATCGGCGGAGACTTCTCAGACCCTCCGGGGGATCTTAGAGAGCGTAGTCTCCCAGGGCTCCGGAAAAAACGCCTACATCGAGGGCTACACGATCGGGGGCAAGACCGCCACCTCCCAGACGCTTCCCAGGAGTGCCCACCGCTATATATCGTCCTTTGTGGGCTTTGCGCCCGCCGAGGATCCAAAGGTGCTGGGACTGTGCATCATCAACAACCCCCAGGGGATCTACTATGGGGGGACGATCGCGGCTCCTGTGATCCGCAGTATTTTTGAAAATGTGCTTCCCTATTTAGGCTGTTAGTTGTATACTATATCTATGTGCGCTGCGACAGCGCAGATCAACGAAAGAATCAAAGAGGTGTTCTATGGATTATCAAGTGACTATCCCGGTATTGATCGCATTTGCCATCAGCGTGGCGCTCGGACCCATCGTGATCCCTTTCCTGCGCAAGCTGAAGATGGGCCAGACAGAGCGGACGGAAGGCGTGGCCTCCCATCTGAAAAAAGCGGGGACGCCCACCATGGGCGGGATCATCTTCCTGCTGGCCACGGTGGTGACTTCCCTGATCTACGTGGGGGATCATCCCAAGATCACGCCTATCTTATTTCTGACATTGGGCTTCGGGCTGATCGGTTTTCTGGACGACTATCTGAAAGTGGTGCTGAAGCGTTCCGACGGCCTTTTGGCCTGGCAGAAATTCCTGCTGCAGATCCTGGTGACGGCGATCTTTGCCTTTTACCTGATCAACTACACGGATGTGCCGCTGACCATGCGGATCCCGTTCTGGAGCGGCCATTACTGGGACATCGGCCCTCTGGCCATCCCGGTGATGTTCGTCGCGGTGATCGGGACCGTGAACGGGGTAAATTTCACAGACGGCCTGGATGGGCTGGCGTCCAGCGTCACGGTCATGGTGGCTGTGTTCTTTTCGGTCGTCTCCATCGGCCTCGACAGCGGCGTGGAGCCGATCACCTGTGCGGTGGTGGGCGGATTGATGGGATTCTTGCTGTTCAATGTATTCCCGGCCCAGGTCTTCATGGGCGATACCGGGTCGCTGGCCCTGGGCGGGTTCGTGGCCGGCACGGCTTATATGCTGCAGATGCCGCTGTTCATCCTGATCGTGGGATTCATCTATCTGGTGGAGGTGGCCTCCGTGATGATCCAGGTCAGCTACTTTAAAGCGACCCACGGAAAGCGGATCTTTAAGATGGCGCCCATCCACCATCATTTTGAACTCTGCGGATGGTCGGAGACACAGGTGGTGGCTGTGTTCGCCATCCTGACGGCGATCTTATGTTTAGTGGGCCTGATGGCCTTGTAAAGGGGGAGAGGAAAATGGATCTATCAGGAAAGAATGTGCTGGTGTTCGGTTCCGGCGTGAGCGGGATCGGGGCGGCGGATCTGATGGCCGCGGTCGGGGCCCATCCGATCATCTATGACGGCAACGAGAGTGTCCGGAAGGAGGCCGTGATCCGCAAGACCAACGGGGGCTACATACCTGAGATATATATCGGCACACTGCCCGCCGAGACAGTGGACAAGCTGGACCTGGTGGTCTTAAGCCCCGGGGTCCCCACGGACATCCCACTGGTCAGGGAGTTTTACGAAAAAGGGATCCCCGTCTGGGGCGAGGTGGAGCTGGCCTATCAGGCAAGCCC
>CAJTYN010000055.1:12286-13572 GCA_910584115.1 uncultured Lachnospiraceae bacterium | reverse complement strand
CACCTGGACAGGCATCACACCATGGAAGAGTACATCCGGGTCAAAGAGTCCATCACCAAAAACCAGACGGAGACGGACGTGTGTGTTCTGAATCATGAAGACGCCCTGCTGCGTGCATTCGGGGAAGAGATGACCCCGCGCTGCATCTATTTTTCCAGCCAGATGGAATTAGGCGATCATGAGCAGTCCATATTCCTGCGGGATATGCAGGATGGAAAATGGATCATCTGGAAGGATGGGGAGATGGAAGAACCGGTGGTGTGCGTGCGGTCCCTGAAGATCGTAGGGCAGCATAATCATGAAAATGTCATGGCCGCCGTGGCGATGGCCGCAAGTGTCGGCGTTCCCATGGAGAGCATACGAAAGAGCGTGTGCGCGTTCCAGGCGGTAGCCCATCGGATCGAATATGTGGCGGAGAAGAGCGGCGTCGTCTATTACAACGATTCTAAGGGGACGAACCCCGACGCGGCGATCAAAGGCATCCAGGCCATGGACCGGCCCACCTATCTGATCGCGGGGGGATACGACAAGGACTCTGATTACCGGGAATGGATCCGGTCTTTCGGTGGGAAGGTCAAGAGCCTCGTCCTGATCGGGCAGACCAAGGAGAAGATCGCGCAGGCCGCCCGGAAAGAGGGATTTGATCAGATCGTCATGGCGGAGGATCTGCAGGAGGCCATCGAGATCTGTGCGAAGAGAGCCCAGCCCGGGGAGGCGGTGCTCCTGTCTCCGGCCTGTGCCAGCTGGGGACAATTTGAGAATTATGAGCAAAGAGGTGATATGTTCAAGGAGTCTGTACATAAATTAAGATAAGGACGTTTGAAGAGGAGCAGATCATTGCCTTCGGAAAAAAAGACAGATAAGACCTTATTGATACTCGTACTGATCTTAGTGGTCCTCGGACTTGTGATCTTATATAGCACCAGCGCGTACAATGGGCGGGTCAGATTCCATGACTCCGCCTATTATTTTAAAAAACAGCTCTTTGCCACGGCGCTGGGCCTCATGGGGATGTACCTGGTCTCCCGCATGGATTACCATCGGCTGGTACAGATGGCGCCTTTATTTTACGGGACGGCGATCCTGCTCTCCACGGCGGTCCTCATCTGGGGCCAGGAGTACAACGGATCCAAGCGCTGGCTGTCCCTGGGGCCGCTCTCCTTTCAGCCCTCCGAATTTGCGAAGCTGGCGGTCATCTTATTTCTGGCGTATCGGATCGAGCGGACGCGTGGAAAGACCACGGGGATCTTGTTCATGTGCAAGATCATGCTGTGGCTGCTGCCGAT
>CAJTYN010000055.1:8443-12186 GCA_910584115.1 uncultured Lachnospiraceae bacterium | reverse complement strand
TGGTGGGGGCGGCGATCGTCATGCTCATCTTCGGGCTGCTCCTGTGGCGGCTGATGGTCGTCTCCACCCACGCGCCGGATCTCTTAGGCGCCATGATCGCCGTGGGGATCTTAGGCCATATGGCGATCCAGGTGATCCTAAACATCGCGGTGGTGACCAACACCATCCCGAACACGGGGATCACGCTCCCCTTTGTCAGCTATGGAGGCACGTCGGTCCTGTTCCTGCTCAGCGAGATGGGTCTTGCCCTCAGTGTGAGCCGTCACAGAAAATAGAGGATCTGCATAGGATGATACATAAGAGGCGAAATATTCGAGGTGTTGGATTTGAAAAATATCCGGATATGGGGCGGTCGCCCGCTGGACGGTACGGTATACATACAGGGATCAAAAAACGCGGCGCTGCCGGTGATGGCCGCGGCAGTGTTACATAAGGGCATGACCGTCCTGCACGATTGTCCGAAGATCGCAGATGTATTTTTTATGGAAAAGATCTTAAGCCATCTGGGGGCGAAGACCTGCTGGAAGGATCATTTTGGCCATCTGGGCCATTCACTCTATCTGGACTGTTCTGATTTAAGAGCCACGGACATACCGGATGAGTACGCCAGCAGGATGCGCTGCTCCATCATCCTCTTAGGGGCGCTCCTCGGAAGGTTCGGCCAAGGCGCGATCGCGCCGCCCGGCGGATGCGTGATCGGAAAGAGACCCATCGATCTGCATCTGTCCATGCTGCGGGCCTTGGGGACACACATCGAGGAGCATCCTAAGGTCCTGCGGGCCTGCGCGGCGGATCTGGACGGGGAACTCTATGGGGCGCGGATCCGATTTGCCAAACAGAGCGTGGGCGCTACGGAACACGGGATGATTGCGGCCGTTCTGGCGAAAGGCACCACATACCTGGAAAACTGCGCGAAAGAGCCGGAGGTGGTCTGGCTGGCGCAGGCGCTGAACGGCATGGGCGCATCCGTCACAGGAGCCGGGACGGATCAGATCCGCATCGAAGGCGTGGAGGCTCTGCACGACAGCGCATTTCAGGTGCCGCCGGATAGGATCGTGGCCGGGACATATCTGTGCGCCGCCGCGGCCACCAGGGGGAAGATCTGCATCGAGAACCCGCCCCTCTCAGAAATGTCGGCGTTCCTCGGCGTCTACGGGAAAATGGGTGGACAATACGACGTGATCGGTGGTAAACTGATAGCAGATGCTTCCGGGGCGTGCGGCCCCATCACCCGGCTGGAAACGGACGTATACCCGGGATTTTCCACGGATCTGCAGTCCCCGGTGATGGCGGTCCTCGCCCTGGCCAGAGGAAAGAGCCATATCCGGGAAAATATCTTCGAAGACCGGTTCCGGGTGGCGGAGGATCTGGTGCGCATGGGCGCGCATATCCGCATCAACGGCAGGGACGCCTATATAGACGGCACAGAGAGACTGTACGGCTGCCGGGTCACAGCCCAGGAACTGCGGGGAGGCGCCGCGCTGATCCTGGCCGGGCTGGCCGCCGAGGGAGAGACGACGGTGGACGATTTCCATCTGGTCGAGCGGGGATATGAACAGATCCAGGAGGATATCCGCAGCCTAGGGGGACGGATCTTGGTGGAAGGAGAATAGGAGCTTGGTGTAAAGGATGAGAGAAAAGAAAAAAAGGCACAGAAAGGCAGGTCTGATCTGCCTCGTGGTGTTGGGGGCGCTGCTCGGTTTCTGGTCCGCTTTCAGGATCCAGGAGGTGAGCGTGGTCGGGAGTACCCATTATTCTGAAGAACAGATAAGAAAGATCGTGCTGAGGGGTCCTCTGGCGGAAAATTCTGTCCTGGCCCCTCTTTTATGTTCCAGGGACCGGACGGAGGAGATCTCCTTCATAGACGCCGTGGAAGTCAGCTATGTGAAGCCCCATGAGGTGCTGATCAGCGTCAAGGAGAAACAGTCCATCGGCTGCGTCCGTTACCTGGATTGTTATGTCTATTTTGACCGGGAAGGCAGGGCCGTCGAATCATCTGTGGAGAAGAACGGGGATGTCCCGTATTATGAGGGGATGGAGCCGGAATCCGTCTGCCTGGATCAGCCGCTGGCCTTAAGGAGTAGCCAGTTTCTGGACACGGCGGTGAGCCTCTATCAGATCTTCCAGACGGGCCTGGGCAGTCCCGATCAGATCCAGATGGATGAGAAATCCATGCTCACCCTCACATATGGCCAGATCCAGGTCAAGCTGGGCAAAGACCGATACCTGGATGATAAGATGGCCCGCATGCAGGCGATCCTTCCTATATTAGAAGGTCAGAAAGGCACGCTCCATCTGGAGAACATCACCTCAGAGCGAAAGACGATCACGTTTGAAAACGCGGAGGGCGCCATCAGAAAAAATTAAAAAAATAAAGAAATGGTTGATAAATCTTGTAAAAAAATATATTATAAGAATAGAGTATGAGTGGACCCTGATAAGAAAGCAGACTTCAAGATATGCATATCTGTTCAGAAATAAGAGGGAAAGAGTCAGAGGGGAAATAAAAAGGGGAATAAAGGAGGAAGTACGTTGTTAGAGATCATGACAAACGAGGCCGAATCATCTGCAAAGATCATCGTGATAGGAGTCGGCGGCGCGGGCAATAATGCAGTCAATAGAATGGTGGAGGAAGCGATAGCCGGGATCGAATTTGTTGGAGTCAATACTGACAAGCAGGCACTCGCACTGTGCAAAGCGCCCACGGTCCTCCAGATCGGGGAGAAACTGACAAAGGGCCTGGGGGCAGGCGCGCAGCCGGAGGTGGGCAAGAAGGCTGCGGAGGAGAGCATCGAGGAACTGAAAGCACTGATGGAAGGCGCGGATATGGTTTTCGTCACCTGCGGTATGGGCGGCGGCACAGGGACAGGCGCGGCGCCGATCGTAGCCGGGGCGGCCAAAGAGATGGGGATCCTGACCGTGGGCGTGGTGACCAAGCCCTTCCGTTTTGAGGCGAAGACGCGGATGAACAACGCGCTGATGGGCATAGAGAACTTAAAAGAAAATGTGGACACGCTGATCGTGATCCCGAACGACAAGCTCCTGGAGATCGTGGACAGGCGTACGACCATGCCCGAGGCGCTCAGGAAAGCGGACGAGGTACTGCAGCAGGCCGTACAGGGGATCACAGACCTGATCAACCTGCCGGCGCTGATCAACCTGGACTTCGCGGATGTCCAGACAGTCATGACCAACAAAGGGATCGCGCACATCGGGATCGGGGAGGCAAAAGGCGACGAAAAAGCGCTGGAAGCTGTGGAACAGGCAGTCTCCAGCCCGCTCTTAGAGACGACCATCAAAGGCGCGTCCCACGCGATCATCAACATCTCCGGGGATATCTCCCTGATGGATGCCAACGATGCGGCAAGCTACGTACAGGAGCTGACCGGGGAGGAAGCCAATATCATCTTCGGGGCCATGTACGACGACACGGTGGCAGATGCGGCGCGCATCACCGTCATCGCGACAGGATTGGACGAGCCGCAGCCGAATAAACTGGGCGGTTATGGGATGAGAAACGCCTCCTCTCCGTTCGGAGGACCGGCCAACAGGACCACCGGGACACGGGCAAATGCGGGTGCGGGCAGCACGGCGGCCAAGAGCGGCATGGCTGGATCGGCGGGCAAGGCGTCCGCGTCCAGAGGGACCATGCCAAACCTGAACATCCCGCGTGTGGATCCGGTCACACCGAAAGTCCCGACCAGTACCGTTGAGAAGAAGAACATCCAGATACCGGATTTCCT
>CAJTYN010000055.1:0-8343 GCA_910584115.1 uncultured Lachnospiraceae bacterium | reverse complement strand
GATCATGCCAGCATTAAAATGTTCAGCACTCACATGTATCTACAATAAAGAGGAATTATGCTCCAAAGGCGATATCCTTGTGACCGGCGATACAGCCAAGACACCCGATCAGACAAGCTGCGGCAGCTTCCAGGAGCGCAAAGGGGAGAGCATGACGGCATCCTGTGCCAGCGGATGCGGCTGCGAGACGATCAAAGTGGACTGCGAAGCGTGCGGATGTATGTACAATGATGACCGTAAATGCAGCGCGTCCCAGATCGGCATCGCCGGCCCCAACGCGCGCAGCAGCCAGCAGACCATGTGCGGCACATTCCGCAGCAAATGAGATAACAAGTAGGACGAAGGGAGCGTTCGTTCCCTAAATATAAAAGGCGGTGCATCAGGCCGGGGCGGGTCCGATACACTGCCTTTTTGCGTATCATTTTTTCCACATCTTCCGGAAATCCCCCGGCGATACGCCCTCGATCTTCTTGAACATCCGTGAAAAATAATTCGCATCGTCCACGCCGCATCTTTGCGCGACTGTCTGGATCGGGAGGGGGGAGAAACGCAGCAGGTGCTTGGCCTGGGTGATCCGAAGCTGCTGGATATAGCTGTTGATGGAGATCCCGTAATGCATCTTGAAGACCCTGGTCAGATGGAACTTGTTGATGAAAAAGATCCGTGCCAGGTCGTCCAGGGCGATCTTTTCCATATAATGCTGGTCGATATAGTCTTTCACAGACTGGATATCGCATCTGGAACGGGCCTGCCCGGGACTTAAGCGGGCGGCATCCCAGCTCTCCTCCATCAGGAGGCTTAAAAGGGCGGTCAGTTTTTCATAGATCTTCATGTCCCGGGTGTACAGGTCAGACGCGGCGATATCGTGCAGCTCCTTTAAGAGCTGGCGGTATTTCTGCGGGTACTGGGATGTAAAACAGGGGAGTCCGCCCCGCTGGCGGTATTTATTATAGATGCCGTTCATATTGGATCCGTAAAAGTGGACCCATTTCAGACGCCACAGGTCGTCGGCATCCGTCCGATGATCGTAGGGGCTGCGGCAGTCCAGGAAAGCACAGTCTCCTGCGGATAAAAGATATTCCTTTTTTTCAAGATCCACCCTGCCCGAACCCTCCAGCACCAGGAAGAACAGATAAGAATCCAGGTTTTCCCGGTAGCTGGTATGAGGCTTTAGGGCTTTTAGCTCCCCGATCTCCTGAAGATGGATCGTATTGGCCTTTGCAAAAGCGGAGGCGGTGTAGATGATACGGTCGGATCGGACGACGGGGCCGTCGTCGAACATGGATGCGTTCATGGGCAGGACTCCTTTCGTGACAGATCTGTCATCGTCCCAAAGGGACGGAAAACCACTTGAGATCTGTAGATAGCTTAGATCATTCTAACATTTTGTACGATCCGTGGCTGCTCAGATCTTTCTTATGTACTTTTCTGCGAGAAAAGTACCAAAAGCGCCGGGGGATCGCGATTTCCCCCGACCCCTTAAAACGCTTTTTTTGGAAGGCAGAGGGCGGTCTTAGCATCGATGAGATCCACTGTTTACGGAGACCCAGCGCGAAGGCTCTCCTGAGCGCTGTTGGTCGTAGTTGACAGTCAGCTCAGCGGTGCGTTGCCCGGGCCTGTCCGGAGACATATATCCGCCCCTTTCCATCGTCCCCTTTGGATCTACATCATACAATGGATGATCCCAAAAGTCAATATTATGCTATAAATCCCCAATATGCTGCATGTATAGCCGCCCCGCGATGCGTTATAATGATTCAATAATACACGAAAAAGGAGAGAATCCCATCTATGAAGAAAGCATTGATCACAGGGATCACAGGCCAGGACGGTTCATACCTGGCTGAGTTCCTGCTCGAGAAGCGATACGAAGTCCACGGGCTCGTCCGGCGGTCTTCCCTATCCAATACAGGGCGGATCGACCATCTGATCCAGAAAGGCGCCATCACATTGCACGACGGCGATCTCTCAGACCAGTCCTCCATCGTGCGTGTCCTCAATATTGTCCAGCCAGATGAGATCTACAACCTGGCGGCCCAGTCCCATGTCCAGGTATCCTTTGACGCGCCGGAATATTCCGGGGACGTGGATGCCCTGGGCGTCCTGCGCATCCTGGAGGCCATCCGCATCCTGGGATTTACGGAAAAGACCCGGTTTTACCAGGCGTCCACCTCGGAGCTCTATGGAAAGGTGGAGGAAATCCCCCAGAACGAGGACACCCCGTTCCATCCATACAGTCCCTATGCCGTGGCGAAACAGTACGGCTACTGGATCACGAGAGAATACCGGGAAGCCTATAAGATCTTTGCGGTCAACGGCATCTTGTTCAACCACGAGTCAGAGCGTCGGGGTGAAAATTTTGTCACCCGGAAGATCACCCGGGCGGCCGGGCGGATCGCCTGCGGCCTGCAGGAAAAACTGCAGCTGGGGAACATGGATTCCCTGCGGGACTGGGGCTACGCGAAGGATTACGTGGAGTGCATGTGGCTGATGCTCCAGCACGAAAAACCGGAAGATTTCGTGATTGCCACGGGTGTGCAGCATACGGTGCGGGATTTTACGGAAAAAGCGTTTGACGCCGTGGGGATCCAGCTCCGTTGGGAAGGAAAGGGCCTGGATGAGAAGGGCATCGATGCCAAGACAGGAAAGATCCTGGTGGAAGTCAACGAAGCCTGGTTCCGGCCCACGGATGTGGACAACCTGCTGGGCGACCCGACAAAGGCCAGGACCGTCCTGGGATGGGATCCGCAGAAGACCAGCTACGAAGAACTGGTCCGGATCATGGCGGAGCATGACCTGAAGCAGGCGCAGAGAGAAGCGGCGATGGAAAGCGCAGCTCAGACAGGGAGGTAAGAATGGAAAAAAACGCGAAGATCTACGTGGCAGGCCACAGAGGGATGGTGGGTTCGGCCATCGCGCGCATGCTGGAAAAGAAAGGCTATACGAACATCATCACCAGGACCCATCAGGAACTGGATCTGTGCAGGCAGCAGGAAGTGGAAGATTTTTTTGCAAAAGAACGCCCGGAGTATGTTTTCCTGGCAGCGGCGAAAGTGGGCGGGATCGTAGCCAATCAGGAGGCGCTGGCGGATTTCATGTATGAGAACGCCATCCTGGAGATGAACGTGATCCACGCCGCCTGGAAAAACGGCTGCAAAAAGCTCCTGTTCCTGGGGTCGTCCTGCATCTATCCCAGGATGGCGCCCCAGCCCATGAAAGAATCCTGCCTGCTCACATCAGAGCTGGAGAAGACCAACGAAGCCTACGCGCTGGCAAAGATCGCGGGCTTAAAATACTGCGAATATCTCAACCGGCAGTACAAAACGGACTATATATCGGCCATGCCCACCAATCTCTACGGCCCCAACGACAACTACCATCCCACCCACAGCCATGTGCTGCCCGCCCTGATCCGCCGCTTCCACGAGGCAAAAGAGAACGGGGACGCCCAGGTGACCTGCTGGGGGACGGGAGCGCCCCTGCGGGAATTCCTCTACGTGGACGATCTGGCGGACGCCTGCGTGTTCCTGATGGAGAACTATTCCGGCGATGAGACGGTGAACGTGGGGACGGGCAAAGAACTGACGATCCGGGAGCTGACCGGTCTGGTGGCGAAAGTCATCGGCTACGAGGGCGAGATCTTATGGGATGCCTCAAAACCCGACGGCACCCCCAGGAAACTCTTAGACGTGTCAAAATTGGAAAAACTCGGCTGGCGGTATAAGACGGAACTGGAAGACGGGATCCGTCTGGCCTACGAGGATTTCCTGCACAATCCAGTGAGGGCGCAGCGATGAACATCATCTTACTATCCGGCGGCTCGGGAAAACGCCTGTGGCCGCTGTCCAACGACATCCGTTCCAAACAATTCATCAAGATCTTCCGAAAAGAGGACGGCACATACGGATCCATGGTGCAGCGGGTGTACGACCAGATCCGCAGAGCCGTCCCCGAGGCCACGGTCACCATCGCCACATCCAAGACGCAGGTCTCCGCCATCCGCAACCAGCTGGGGGAGGACGTGAACATCTGCGTGGAACCGTGCAGGCGGGACACATTTCCAGCCATCGCCCTGGCCGGGGCCTACCTGTGCGATGTCAAAGGCGTATCCGAAGAAGAACCGGCGGTGGTCTGCCCGGTGGATCCCTACGTGGACGAGACGTATTTTTCGGAGATCGCCCGGCTGGGCGCGCTCCTTGCTGATGACGTGAACCTGGCGCTGATCGGCATCGAGCCCACCTACCCCAGCGAAAAATACGGCTACATCATCCCCGAGACCCAGGAGAAGATCAGCGCTGTGCAGGCGTTTAAAGAAAAACCGGATCAGGACCTGGCCAGATCCTATATAGAAAAAGGCGCACTGTGGAACGGGGGCGTCTTCGCCTTCAAACTGGGCTACCTGCGCGCCAAGACCCAAGAGCAGACAGGCTATAAAAGCTACGGGGATCTGCTCAGCGGGTACAGCGCCCTGACGAAGATCAGCTTCGACTACGCCGTGACGGAGAAAGAAGAGCACATCCAGGTGATGCGCTTTAAAGGAAAATGGAAAGACCTGGGTACCTGGAACACGCTGACCGAGGCCATGGACGACCAGGTGGTGGGCCAGGCCCTCTATGATCAGACCTGTGAAAACCTCCATGTGATCAACGAGCTGAACGTGCCGATCGTATGCATGGGATTAAAAAATGCCGTGGTGGCCGCCAGCGCGGAAGGCATCCTAGTGTCGGACAAAGAACAGTCCAGCTACATCAAGCCCTACGTGGACCAGATCGATCAGCAGATCATGTTTGCCGAGAAATCCTGGGGGAGCTTTCGGGTCATCGACGTGGAGGAGGGCAGCATGACCATCAAGATCACTTTAAATCCGGGCCATGGGATGAACTACCACAGCCATGAGCATCGGGACGAAGTGTGGACGGTCATCGCCGGCCGCGGAAAGACGATCGTGGACGGCATGGAACAGCCCGTCCAGCCAGGGGACGTGATCACCATAGAAGCCGGATGCAGGCATACGATCATCGCCGAGACAGAACTGAGAGTGGTGGAAGTGCAGTTAGGGCAGGAGATCAGCGTACATGATAAGAAAAAATACAGACTGGACAGCTAGGCCGTTCCTGCTCAGGCCGGCGGGAAAAGACTACCTATGGGGCGGCACCCGCCTAAACGACGATCTTCGAAAAAACATCCCCATGCAGCCCCTGGCGGAGACCTGGGAGTGCTCCACCCACCCGGACGGCTTAAGCCAGGTGGCCTCAGGCATCCACGCGGGCAGGACGCTCAGAGAAGTCTTAGACGAGCATCCGGAGTACTTGGGCACCCATCCGGTCTACCGGGAGGGCCTTCCCGTCCTGATCAAGTTCATCGATGCAAAAGAAGACCTCTCCGTACAGGTCCACCCGGATGACGACTATGCCGCAGAAAATGAAAACGGATCCCTGGGCAAGACAGAGATGTGGTACGTGGTGGACGCGGAAGAGGGTGCGCAGATCGCCTATGGGTTCAGCCGGGACATGACCCGGGAAGCCTTAAGAGAAAGTCTCCAAGACGGCAGCATAGAGAGATATCTCCAGAAGGTGAAAGTTCAAAAAGACGACGTATATTTCATCCAGGCGGGCACTGTCCACGGGCTGGGGACCGGCATATTGGTGGCGGAGATCCAGGAATGCTCCAACATCACCTACCGGATGTACGACCACGGGCGGACAGACAAAAACGGGAGGCCGCGGGAACTCCATATAGAAAAAGCGCTGGATGTGGCGGATCTCTCCGCCCGCGACAAGCCCAGACAGCCCATGCGGGTCCTCAGATACAGCCCGGGCAGCGCAAGAGAACTGCTGTGCAGATGCCGCTATTTCCAGGTGGAACGCATGCTGCTCAATACAGAACACTGCCGGGAGATGGTGGGCTTCCAGACCGGGGAAAATTCCTTTCAGGTCCTTTTGTGCTTAAGAGGCTGTGGGAGCCTGTTCATTGGGGAGGCAGAGCACATCAACTTTTTTAAAGGCGACTGCATATTCGTACCGGCCATGTCCGTACACATGAAACTCCATGGGAGCGCGCAGATGCTGGTCGTCAGTTGCTAAAAATATCAAAAAAGATCCGGAAGGATATTGCAAAGAGGAGCGGCATATGCTATAATGTCACTAATTGAAAGTGGTCAATGAAACATGGTGTATACCAAAAACGGAACCCCAGAGAGATGCTGCTCTCTGGGGTTCCTTCTTCCATTGCGGCGGAAGCGGCCGAGGTCAGTCGTTGTCGTCATCTTTGCCGTCTGACCATCTTCAGATATAGTAAGCCACTATACTTGCCAATACGGAAAGGATAAAGGTGGTCAACATGGCATATCCCCCCTTTCTGTTGCCAGATCAGGTGCGACAACAATGAGATTTTATCATATAATGGAAGATCTACCAACGAAATATGCTAAAAATGCAAAATATCATATTTTTTATAAAAAATTAATAATTGCAATATGGACACTGTGTACAGACGCAGAGGTGACTGTAGCGGATTTTTTTGAAAAATAAGTATGGAAATGTAGATAAAAGTATTGTATAATAAAAACACTTTAATTTTTACGAGGGGAGGGTGTGTATGGAGGATCTGTTTTCTGTGGTCTGCACGCTCCGTTTCGTACATAATAAGGAGACTATAAAATGGCGCAGACAAATAAGATAAAGGAACCAAAGAAAGATCTCCGGCAGGAGACGCTGCCGGAGACAGTCATGATCGGTGGGGTGGCGGTCTTCGTCTTTGCCCTCTTTGCACTCTATCCATTATATTTTCAGGATAAATATGCGAACATGGGCAGCGCGAAGTATGATTTCTTCAAAACGGCGTATACGGTCTTCATCCCGGTCATGCTGCTGGCCTGTGTGTCCAACTTGTTCCTAAAGTGGAAGGAGCTGTCCATAAAAAAAATCTGCCAGGAAATGCTATTGACAGATTGGTTTGTCTTAGCGTATATTATTGTCTGTTGGATCTCATATGGGCTATCCGACTACAGGGAGGCCGCATTCTGGGGATATGACGGCTGGTTCATGGGCGTTATGACACAGACCATATTCGTACTGCTGTATTTCTTCGTGTCGCGGTGGTTCTTGTGGCATGGGAGTTACTGGTGGTTCATCGCTCTTCCCTCGGCGATCGTATTTTTGCTGGGGATCCTGCATCGTTTCAATGTGGATCCGCTGGGGATGTACGAAGGCGTGGACGAGAGCGTGAAGATATTGTTCCTATCCACATTGGGACAGGCGACCTGGTACTCCAGTTATCTGTGTATCGCGCTGCCGATCGGTATGGCCTGCTATTGGTATAAAAGAGAACTGAAATGGTCAGCGCTGTGGGGTGTGTTCCTGTGTATCGCGTTTGCGTCCGTTGTAACGCAGAACAGCGATAGTGCTTTTATGGCATTGGGAGGGAGCTTCCTGGTACTCTTCTGGCTGTCTTTTGAGTCGGATGAGTATTTCGTGAGGTTCTGGGAACTGGCAATCCTGTGTCTGGCATCTTTTAAGGTGATCGGGGTCTTGCAGAAGATATTTGCGGACCGCGCGATCCAGTTGGAAGGACTGTCGACGTTCTGTTCGCAGAGTACGGCGACGTGGATATTGCTGGCTGTGGCTGTGGTCATATATGCGGGGCTGTATTCTATCAATATGAAAGGAAAGCTTCATATAGAGAAGTTCCGTATGGCTCGAAATGTCCTGTATGCTCTGATACCAGTCTTTATCGTGGCGTTGGTGATCTGCATCTATCTGATCACGACGGGCAGGATGTCTGGTACGTTTTTAAATAACATCGGTTATCTGAACTTTGATGAGCATTGGGGAAATAACCGTGGATTTACATGGAAGTTCACGATGCGCATGTTTGGAGATTATGGGATCAGGGAGAAATTCTTTGGCTGCGGCCCGGATGCGTATGCCAGCGCGGCGTATGCTTTTGACCCGGAGAGTCTGCAGGGGTTCTGGGGAAATTCGATATTGGCTTGTGCTCATAATGAGTGGATGAATTGTCTGGTGGATATGGGGATCTTTGGTCTGGTCACATATCTGGGCAGTTTTGTGACGGCGTTCCTCGTGTTCATGAAAGATCGGAAAGAGCATCCGTTTGTTGTAGGCGGTGCTGTGGCGATCGTTTCGTATTTTCTGCATAATTTCTTCTGCTATCAGCAGATCATCTGTACGCCCATCATATTCGTTGTGATGGGGATCGGGGTGGCGTTGATAAGGAAGAAGAAAGGATATATGCCGGAGTAGGACGAGGAGATCTGATCGCAACATCAAGAGGTGTACACACGAAATTTTCAGTCGATCGAGTAAGAGGGTATATTGGGATACG
>CAJTYN010000054.1 GCA_910584115.1 uncultured Lachnospiraceae bacterium | reverse complement strand
GAAAGGAGGGGAATGCATGCAGGCAGACAGAGAGCAGGTGACCCGCCTGATCAAGACGGCCAGAGGGCAGCTGGACGGCGTCCTCAAGATGGTGGAGGAAGACCAGTATTGCATGGACATCGCCAACCAGCTGATGGCCAGCAGCGCAGTGATCAAGAAAGCGCTCAAGGAAGTCCTGCGCGCCCATATGGCCGGGTGTGTGTCCCAGGCTTTTGAAGAGGGCAGTGAAAAAGCGAAACAGGAAAAGATCGACGAACTGATACAAGTGATCGAAAGGATGACGAGATAATGGTAACTGAGACGTATGTGATCAAAGGTATGACCTGCGCTTCCTGCAGCAGTGCGGTAGAGCGGGTGACCAGGAAGATGGAAGGTGTATCGGAGAGCAATGTGAATCTGGCGACCAACCGGATGACGATCACCTATGAAGAGAAGACCGTGACGCCCCAGGATATCATGGACCGGGTGGAGCGGGCCGGATTTGAGGCGAGTCCGGAAGAGGATAAGGGCAAAGACCAGGCCCGGGAAGAAGAACAGGAGGTCCTGGAAGGGCATATGAAGACGAAACGCAGGCTGATCGGCGCGATCTGTCTGGCGATCCCGCTCCTGTATGTATCCATGGGCCACATGGTCCCGATCCCCATGCCTCTGCCGTCTGTCATAGACATGCACCACAACCCGCTGAATTTTGCGCTGGTGCAGCTCATCCTGACGGTGTGTATCCTCATCTGCGGGCGTAAATTTTACATCGTTGGGTTCAAGACCTTATTCCGGGGCCATCCCAATATGGATTCCCTGGTGGCGATCGGTACGGGGAGCGCGTTCATCTACAGTCTGGTGATGACGGTCCTGATCCCCTCCGACCCGTCGGCTGTCCACAACCTGTATTACGAGTCCTCCGCCGTGGTGGTGACCCTGGTGATGCTGGGAAAATACATGGAGAGCAAGAGCAAGGGCAAGACCTCCGAGGCGATCAAGAAGATGATGGAGCTGGCCCCGGATACGGCCGTGCGCCTGGTGGACGGAAAAGAAGAGACGGTACAGATCGATCAGATCGCGGTGGGCGATATCCTGCTGATCCGTCCCGGGAGCCGGGTGCCCCTTGACGGAAAAGTAGTGGGCGGCAACAGCAGCGTGGACGAATCCATGCTCACAGGGGAGAGCATCCCTGTGGAAAAAGACCTGGACGACCTGGTGATCGGGGGGAGCCTCAACTACAACGGTTCCCTGCAGGTGGAGGTCACCCACACAGGCAGCGACACCACCCTTTCGAAGATCATCAAACTGATGGAAGACGCCCAGGGGCGCAAGGCCCCCATATCAAAACTGGCGGACCGTGTGGCGGGCTATTTCGTGCCCACCGTGCTGGTGATCGCGGTGCTGGCCGCCGTCATCTGGGCCTTGACCGGCCAGGAGCTGGCTTTTGTATTGACCGTGTTCGTGTCGGTGCTGGTGATCGCCTGCCCCTGCGCTCTGGGTCTGGCCACGCCCACCGCGATCATGGTGGGGACAGGATTGGGCGCGACCCACGGCATCCTGATCAAGAGCGGGGAGGCCCTGGAGATCGCCCACAAAGTGGATACGGTGGTCTTAGATAAGACAGGGACCGTCACATTAGGGCAGCCCCGGGTGGTCCAGATCGTGAGCAGGAACCTGCCCAAGGAAAAACTCCTTGAGATCGCGGCGGCCTGTGAAGTGCCCTCCGAGCACCCGCTGGGCCAGGCGATCGTCCGGGAGGCGGCCGAACAGGAACTGCAGATGGAAAAAGCGGAGGATTTCCAGAGCGTGACCGGCCAGGGCATCCGGGCCAGCTATCAGGACCAGGAAGTCCTGGTGGGAAATGCACGGATGATGGAGGCCGCGGGCGTGGACATCTCCGTCCTGGAGGCGGAGTCAGAGAGCGCCGCGTCAAAAGGCCAGACCCCCATGTATGTGGTGATCGGCCAGAAGATCGAAGGATTTATCAGTGTCGCGGACACGGTAAAAGAAAACAGCGCAGAGGCCATCAGCCAGATCAAACGGCTGGGGATCCAAGTATATATGCTGACCGGAGACCACCAGAAGACCGCCGACCACATCGGCTCCCTGGTCCATGTGGACCATGTAGTCGCCCAGGTCATGCCGGGGGATAAGGCGGCAGTGGTACAGAAACTGCAGGGAGAAGGCAGACGGGTCATGATGGTCGGGGACGGGATCAACGACGCACCGGCCCTGGCACAGGCGGATGTGGGCGTCGCCATAGGCAGCGGCAGCGACATCGCCATCGAGTCCGGGGATATCGTGCTGATGCGCTCAGACCTGATGGATGTATACCGGGCCATCCGGCTGAGCAAAGGGACGATCCGCAACATCAAGCAGAACCTTTTCTGGGCGTTCATCTTTAACAGCCTGGGCATCCCGATAGCAGCCGGCGTGCTCCATGCTTTCGGAGGTCCCCTGTTAAACCCGATCTTTGCCGGACTGGCCATGTCGTTCAGTTCAGTATTCGTGGTCAGCAACGCTCTGCGGCTGAAAACATTGAAACTGTAAGAAACAAGATCTAGGAGGAAAAAAGATGACAGTATTAAGAGCAGAAGATATGCACTGTGAGAAATGCGTGGAGAGGATCTCCAAAGCGATGGACAAAGCCGAACTGAAGTATACCGTCTCCCTGGAAGACAAGACAGTGACCATCGACGGATGCGAGAACTGCGTGGCAAAAGCGCGGGAGATCATGGATGACCTGGGATTTGACACAGAAGTCGTAGCATAAGGCCAGGATGTAAAGAGGGCGCCGCCGAAGGTGCCCTCTTTTACAAGATCATAAATATAAGGCTTGACAGAAGGCGGAGAACATGCTACAATCTGTTTGTATAATTCCAGAGAATGACATAGAGTGCATCTGTTGTATGCGACAGCAGATGGAGAGGGAATCGGGTGGAAATCCCGAGCGATCCGGTCACTGTATTTGGGGAGCGACGTTTTTGATACCATTGTATGCCAGGCATATGAGAAGGGAAAACGGAGTGAGGATCCATGAGCCAGGAAACCTGCTCTGTGTGTAAAGGTGAAGCTTCCGTGTAAAGTAGACATCTGTACATTTTAGTAAAAGTGTGATGATCGTCCGGGCTTCCCCGAAAGAACAGGGAGTTTACGGACATTTTTTAATGGAATGAACCTGTACGTATGGATTTATGCACGATTAAACGGCAGGCGATAGCGTACCCCGGTAAAAATCTTGATCCTCTCCGCTCACTTTACGGATCAATGAAACCTCCTATGCCGGGGTGGACTATCACCAAAAGAGGAGCTGGATATGTTTGAAAAAGATTCCTGGAAAGATAAAGAATATTCTTTCTTTTCCCATACAAAATGCGAGTGTTTCCCATGTCATGAGACAGAACATCCGGAAGATTTCAACTGTCTGTTCTGTTACTGTCCGCTGTATGCGCTGAAAGACAGGTGCGGCGGCAATTTCCGTTATACCGAGTCGGGGATCAAAGACTGCAGCCAGTGCGGACTGCCCCACAAGCGGGAGAATTACGGATACATCATGGAGAGATTTAAAGAGATCCAGGAGATTACGAGACTATGATAGAATATGAGCGTCCTGTCTTTTTGCAGGGCGTTTTTTTATGTCTTTTTTCGCTAAAAAAGGAAATTGGCATCCGGCCGGGCCTGTGCTATACTGTAGAGAGAAGGATACAGCAGGGGGTATAGGATTGAAGAGATATCTGTTATCATTACTGGCCGTCGTCTTATTGAGCGGCTGCACGCCCGATGATCCTGCCGAGCCGGAGACCCGGCCAGAGGTACAAAAAGAAGAACGAGAAGAGGTGCCGGACCCCACGGTCGAGGTGGAAGGGACGTGGGCGTTCGCGGAGATGGGCGCGGATATCGAGGCGCCGGTGGGGGCGGAGAATGCGAGATATTTCATCGTCTCGGACCGGATCGCGGAGATACAGTTCACCAGGAACGACGTGCCGTACAGATACCAAGCGTCCCAGAAGGAGGATCTGGCCGGCCTTTCGCAGGGAACGCAGGAGGCAGAAGGTCTTGAGGCTATGGTGGGCAGCTCGGCGATCCCCATAGAAGGATCCGGCGGCAGGTTCTCGGCCGCGTGGAGATGGGGTGGGACATCCTATCGCCTGATCGCGGATGAGCAGGTGGACGGCCAGATCATGAAGTCGCTGGTGGAGGAACTGGCCCGGGAGACGATGCCCGCGAGCGTGTGATGACGGCGATGGATCCTCATAGATCCTTTATGTAAAACCTGTCCATCGTGCTGTGGACGACGCTCTCGGGCCGCGCGATCTTCGTATAGCCCGCTTTCTCATAGATATGGATCGCTGCCTGCAGGTTGCTGTGGGTCTCCAGATACATACGCCCATAGCCCATCTCCCTGGCGCGGTCTTCGATGTACGCGATCATCTGGAGGCCGAGTCCCTGCCCTTTGGCGGCGTCCGTAAGGTAGAGCTTCTGCAGTTCGCAGCAGTCGCCGTCAAATGCAGCGAGACCGATGCCGCCGATAAATGTACCGTTTTTCAGGAGTACATAGTAAGAGCGGCCGTCGGAAGAATAATACTGACTCAGGTGATCCAGTCCTTCATCGAAATATACTGTGCCCGGGATATCGAGGTGATGGGTCTCAAGGGCGGTCCGGATCAGCTCTGCCAATGGGGCATCATATCGCGGGGTCAATGGTCTATACTCTATGGTCTCTTTCATATCGTCTTTATCTCTCCTTTACAGAAATGTCCGCTCGGGTCTGCCGGCCGGGCTGTTCATTATTTTAACACATGGACAGGGATCTTGCAAAAAAAATCCCTTGACGCGGCCAGAGATATGTGATAAAGTATCACAGTACGAAAAATACGAAAACAAAGCAGAGCATCCACTCTCACCTTAGCGCAGAGGCGACTAATGGTCTATATTTATCGGCCGGGATCTTCGCGGTCCTGTAAGATGGCTTTATGCCCGGATACAGGAGTCAGGTCTTGGGCAGTCAGGTGATGGATTGAAGTGTGGATAGTGATGCTGTCTACACTTTTTTGTTTTAATCTAGGTATGGAGGTGCACGACAATCAGTAATTTAATGATCAATGAACAGATCAGAGACAAAGAGGTACGTCTGATCGGTCCAAAAGGGGAGCAGCTGGGGATCATGTCCGCAAAGGAGGCGATGTTCAAGGCGCAGGATGCAGGGCTGGATCTGGTAAAGGTCGCTCCGATGGCAAAACCGCCCGTATGTAAGATCATCGACTACGGGAAGTATAAGTATGAGATGGCGAGGAAAGAGAAAGAAGCCAAGAAGAAGCAGAAGACCATTGACATCAAAGAAGTGCGTCTTTCACCGAATATTGAAGCGAATGACATCAAGACCAAGGCGACTGCGGCCAGGAAATTCATCACGAAGGGTGATAAAGTCAAGGTGACCCTGCGGTTCAGGGGCCGGGAGATCGCGCATATGCATGCCAGCAAACATGTTCTGGAAGATTTTGCAGAACTCCTGTCAGATGTGGCCGTCGTGGAAAGGGGCATGAAAGTGGAAGGCAGGAGTATGACCATGTTTTTAGCTGAAAAACGTTAAAAAGATAAATTTCGGTATGAGCAAGGAGGAATTTTAAAAATGCCAAAAATGAAGACGTGTAGATCCGCCGCAAAGCGGTTCAAGAAGACAGGGACAGGGAAATTAGTGAGACATAAAGCTTATAAGAGCCATATCTTGACCAAGAAATCTCCGAAGAGAAAGAGGAATCTGCGGAAATCGATCGTTACGGATGCCACGAACGCAAAAGTGATGAAGAGAGCGCTGCCGTATTTATAGAATAGGAGGGATCAGGAAATGGCAAGGATCAAAGGTGGATTAAACGCAAAGAAAAGACATAAGAGAGTATTGAAACTGGCAAAAGGCTACAGGGGCGCGCGTTCCAAACAATACAGGATCGCGAAACAGTCCGTGATGCGGGCGCTGGCCACATCCTATGCGGGCAGGAAACAGAGGAAACGCCAGTTCAGGCAGTTGTGGATCGCTCGTATCAACGCGGCGGCTAGGATGAACGGACTTTCTTACAGCAGATTCATGCATGGACTCAAATTGGCGGATATCAACATCAATAGGAAGATGCTGGCAGAGATGGCTGTCAATGACGCCGCAGGCTTCACTGCTCTGGCCGAGGTCGCAAAGAGTAAGATCGCATAAGAGCACATAAGAAGATATTCCTTATAGAAGACATAGAAAACCCCGTGGGACTGCCCGGGGTTTTTTTGATGTCTCAATCCAGGAGGAGCCGGTCCACCGTGACCAGATCATAGCCCTTTTCGTTCAGGATATCTACGATCCGGAGCGCCGCCTGCACGGAGCTGGCATAAGAGTCGTGCATGAGTATGATGTCACCGTCCGCCGTAGAGCCGATCACCTTCTGTACGACCTGGTCCGCGCTGCTGGTGTTCCAGTCCAGCGGATCCACGTCCCAGAAAACAGGGAGCATGGTGACCGTGCAGTCCAGCCCTTCCCGCCACTCGCCGAAGGGCGGGCGGACGTAGGTGGGGTACTGGCCGGTGATCTCGTAAATGGCGTTGGACGTTTTGGTGATCTGGCTGCATGCCTCAGATTCTGACAGTTTGTTTAATTGTACGTGGTCGAATGTGTGGTTGCCGATCAGATGTCCGTCTTCGTACATACGCCGGACGATGGATTCGTTGCCCGCGATGTTTTTTCCCATGAGAAAAAAACTGGCCTTGACATTCCGTTTTTTCAGGCCGTCCAAGAGCTGCGGCGTGTAGACAGGGTGCGGGCCGTCATCGAAGGTGAGGGCGAGGACGGGGTGTTCGCCGCCTCTTCCGGACCGGGCATCGCCGGAGGATGCAGGATCGATGGGATGGACCCGGCCGCTTAAAGAGAGGCCCAGGAGAAGGAGGAAGATGCCTGTACAGGCATAGAGCAGATAACCGAGTTTCTTAGCCAAATGCCAACACTCCATACGATCGATGTTGCTCCTATTATATGCCTGCGCGGATAAAGATATTCAAACTTGAAATTTTTTTGAAAATTGACTTGCGATCAGGAGAAGATCCCTGTATAATACAGATAACTATCCAAGATTTCGTCCTTCATAGTCACAAGGGATGTATCTGTGCAGAAATATCGTATCGTACGATATCGTACAGCATCCGCACATGCCGGGGGTTCAGTGCGAGTTTCCGGCATGGTGGCTATCGGACCATCTCATCATCAGATCATCGTCTTGATCGTTTCCAGCTTCCGGATCCATTTTTAAGATATCACGCAGAGTGGGGCGTGCGGATGGCGTGCATGGATCTTCCAAACATATTTTAGTCAGACTTGTTGCGTGGATGGCTGTTTATGTAGACATCCCTGATCTTTCGGGTATTGAACTGCAGGTAGACTTGCGTGGTCGAGATATCGGAATGGCCGAGCATTTCCTGTACGCTTTTGATATCGGCACCGTTCTGGAGCAGGTGGGCGGCGAAGGAATGACGCAGGGTGTGGGGTGTGATATCTCCCTTGATCCCGGCCGTCTTTGCGTAGCCTTTTAGCATTTTCCAGAACCCCTGGCGGCTCATGGCGTGTCCGGAACAGTTGGTGAACAGGCTCGTCGTCTGGGTGCCTTTGAGGAGGGTGTCCCGGGCATTTTCCAGATATCTCTCCAGTGCCTGTCTGGACGCATGGTTGATGGGGATGACCCGTTCTCTCCCATTTTCCTGGCAGGTGATGTAGCCCAGGGAGAGGTTCACGCTGTCGAGTTCGAGATGGATCAGTTCGCTGACCCGCATCCCCGTGGCGTACAGGAGCTCCAGCATCGCTTTGTCCCGCAGGCCCTTTGGCGTTTTGGTGTCGGGCTGGCACAGCAGCTTGTCCACTTCTCTGACGGATAGGATCTCCGGGATCTTCTTCTCCACCCGCGGGGGTTTGAGGCCCTCGGCCGGGTTGTCCTCGATGAGGCGCTCACGGAACAGGTACTGGTACAGAGCGCGCACAGAAGCCACGTTCCGGGATATGGTCGAGGCGGCAAAATCCTTTTTCTCCATATATGATACGAACGCGTCCAGGTTGGTGCGGGTTGCGTCCGTAAATGCGCCGATGCCGTTCTCCAGCAAAAAGGAGGCCAGCTTTTTAAGATCTCTTTTGTAAGAGATCTCTGTATTTTGTGAAGTCTGTTTATCTTTATGTAAATGATCGATGAAGTCTTGGATCGCGTTTTCCATTTTGTCTCTCTCCCCAAAAGATGATCTTCTCCATTATATACGTTTTCGGGGGCAAAAGCAAATGCTTTTTGCCTTGCATGTGGGCGGCGCAGATGATATGATAACTAGACGAAAAGGAGGCGAGGTCAGTGGATCCATCCTGGAGGGGCAGACCCTACTATTCCCTGGACGCGATGTACCGGCAGCGGTTTGGGGAGAAAGTCTATAAGATCACATTAAACGGCGGGATGACCTGCCCCAACCGGGACGGGAAGGTGGGGAGCGGCGGCTGTATCTTCTGCAGCGCGGGCGGCTCCGGGGATTTCGCGGGGAGCGCGTCCCTGCCTATCCCAGAGCAGGTCCGGCAGCAGATCCGGTCGATCCGGGAAAAGAGGCCCGTCCGCCGGTTCATCGCTTATTTCCAGGCGTATACCAATACGTACGCGCCGGTGGAGTATCTGGAGCGGATCTTCCGGGAGGCGCTGCAGCATCCGGACGTCGCCGGCCTCTCTATCGGTACGCGCCCGGACTGCCTGCCGGAGGAGACGCTGGAGCTTTTGGGGGAGCTGGGCAGGGAGAAACCGGTCTGGGTGGAGCTGGGCCTGCAGACGATCCATGAGGAGACGGCCCGGTATATCCGCAGGGGCTATGATCTGGGCTGTTTTGAGCGGGCGGTATCGGAGCTTCACAGCCGGGGGCTTGAGATCGTCGTCCACACGATCTTAGGGCTGCCGGGGGAGTCGAAGGAGCAGATCCTGGAGACGATCGAGTATCTGAACGGCCAGCCGATCCAGGGGATCAAATTACAGCTCCTCCACATCCTGGAGGGGACGGATCTGGCGGCAGACTATCGGGCCGGGAAGTTCGAGGCGCTCTCCCAGGAAAGGTATCTGGAGCTGGTGATTGCCTGCCTGGAACATCTTTCCCCTGAGATCGTCGTCCACCGCATGACCGGGGACGGACCGAAGGATCTGCTGATCGCGCCTCAGTGGAGCAGCAGGAAGAGGGAGGTCCTCAATGCCCTCCATCATGAGATGAAGATCCAGGACACCTGGCAGGGCCGATGTTTTGCACAAAAAGGAGAGTGACATGCCGAAACCACAGACTTTATATAAACTGATCATCTTATATATGCTGGATAAGGTCAAGCATCCGCTGACCAACTCGCAGATCTCGAATTTCATATTGGACCATGATTACACCAGCTATTTCCATCTCCAGGAGACGATCAACGATATGGCGGAGACCGGGCTGGTCTCGGTGGACATGGTGCGGGATACTTCTTATTATAAGATCACGGAAGAGGGGGCGACGACTTTATCTTATTTTACAAATGAGATCTCCGGCGTCATCAAGGAAGAGATCGGAGCGTATCTGGAAGAACATGGCGTGGAGATGCAGAACCGGACGGCTGTGCTGGCAGATTATTATAAGAACACGGCCCAGGAATATTCCGTCCGGTGCCAGGTGAAGGAGCGCAATGCCCGTCTCATCGACTTGACATTGTCGGTCCCCACGGAAGAAGCGGCCCGGTCGATCTGTCAGCATTGGGAAGGGAAATGCCAGGAGGTCTATGCGTATCTGATGAAGGAATTACTCTGATCTGACTGACTTCAATCCTGCCAGATATGCTCTGATCTGTTTTTCATAGCCCAGGTCGCCCGGCTCGTAGAAACGGGCGTCTTTGATCTCGTCAGGCAGGTATTGCTGGTCCACGTAATGGCCGGGGTAGTCGTGGGCGTAGCGGTAGCCCAGGCCCCGGCCTAATTTCGAGGCGCCCCGGTAATGGGAGTCCTGCAGATGGGCGGGGACCGTGGTGCGGACGGAGCGGACGCTCTCCATGGCCAGGGAGATGGCGTTGACCGCCGCGTTGCTCTTCGGAGCGCAGGCCACGTAGGAGGCGGCCTGGGATAAGATGATCTGGGATTCGGGCATCCCGACCCGTTCCACAGCCTGGGCGGCCGAGACGGCCACGGTCAGGGCCATGGGGTCGGCGTTGCCCACATCCTCGGAAGCGCAGATCATGATCCGGCGTGCGATGAATTTCACGTCTTCTCCGGCGTGCAGCATCTTTGCCAGATAATAGACGGCGGCGTCCGGGTCGGAGCCGCGCATGCTCTTGATGAAGGCGGAGATGATGTCGTAGTGGTTGTCGCCCCCTTTGTCGTAACGGATCACTCTCTTCTGGATGCACTGGGAGGCCGTCTCCAGGTCGATGCGGATCTTGCCGTCCGCGCCCCGCTGGGTGGTCAGTATGCCCAGCTCTATGGCGTTGAGGGCGGCCCGGGCATCCCCTCCGGCCATGTCCGCCAGGAAATCTGCCGCATCATCGTCTAAGACTGCCTGGTAGCCGCCCATCCCTTTTTCACAGTCGGTGACGGCGCGGTCTAAGAGGGTCCGGACGGCTTTTTTATCCAGGGCTTTCAGTTCGAAGATGATGGAGCGGGAGAGGAGGGCGCCGTTGACCTCGAAATAGGGATTTTCCGTGGTCGCTCCGATCAGGATGACGGTGCCGTCCTCCACGAAGGGCAGGAGATAATCCTGCTGGCCTTTATTGAAGCGGTGGATCTCGTCGATGAACAGGATGGTCTTTCGGCCGTATGCGCCCAGATCCTGCTGTGCCTGCTGGATGACCTGCTCCATATCTTTTTTTCCCGCCGCGGTGGCGTTGATCTGGGTAAATCCGGCGCTGGTGGTGTTGGCGATGACTTTTGCCAGCGTGGTCTTTCCCGTGCCGGGAGGGCCGTAGAAGATCACGGAGCTCAGTTTGTCCGCCCGGATCGCGCGGTAGAGCAGCTTGTCCTTTCCGATGATATGCTCCTGGCCGACCACCTCTTCTAAGGATGTGGGACGCAGACGGGAGGCCAGGGGCGCTTCCTTCTCCAGTGTCTTTTGTTTTGCGTATTCAAACAGATCCATCTCTACCTCCTTCTCAGATCTATGGGTACGGGGGCGTCCAGGACGATCTCATCCGGCTGCACCTGGCAGCTGTAGGCCAGGATCTTAACGCCCGCTTGCCGGGCATCCTGCAGGGCCTGGCCAAATTCCGGGTGTGTGGCCCAGTTGGGCGCAAATCCCTGTATGCCGGCCATCTGGATGACGAAGATCAGGTAGGCTTCGTATCCGTCCCGGAGGCATTGTATGAGTTCCCGTACATGTTTGACGCCTCTTTCGGTCGGAGCGTCCGGGAAGCGGGCCTGGCCGCCGATCTCCAGGGTCACGCCCTTGACTTCCAGATAAGCCCGCCGGTCCCCGGCCTCCACATAGATGTCAAAGCGGGAATTTCCGTAGCGTTTTTCCATCCAGATCCGGGCATCCCTGGGAAAGAGCATGCCTTTTTTCAGCCACTCGGCTACTGCGTGGTTTGGGATCTGGGAATCGATGTTGACCAGCTGTCCGTTCTTTTCCACGCAGATCAGATCGTAGCGGGTCTTGCGGGCCGGGTCTGGGCTTTCCCGTAGGTAGACGGGGACGCCGGGCCTTAAGAGTTCCCGGCACCTTCCTGTATTTTTTACATGGCAGGGCCAGACTTGGCCGTCGATGTCCACATCAGCGACAAAACGGTTCGGCCGGTCCAGGAATGTGCCCTGTATGATGTTGTCGTATCTCATCGTAAGTCTCCTTGTTCTTTATAGATGGTTATGTATGGATGTGTTCTGTCCGATACATAGATATAAGGAGGTGATCATCATCGGTCCGTTGATATCATTTGGTCAGCAGGTATTCTACCGCTCCGTTCAGATCCCGGCAGCGCGGACGCCAGAGGAGACGGCAGCGCCGTCTATGACGCGGCAGGAGCCGACGGAGGGAGAGGATGTCAAAGGCGGGAAGAACGGCGGGAAAATCTCTGGGCGGCGCAATTTTGACACATATGAGTGCCAGACTTGCAGGAACCGGAAATACAAGGACGGTTCGGACGACCCTGGGGTCTCTTTTAAGACGCCGACCCATATCAGTCCGGAAAATGCGGCCAGCGCGATCCGTTTCCATGAAAACGAACATGTATCCCATGCCCGGGCAAAGGCCCTGCGGGAGGATCAGAAGATCTTGTCCCAGTCTGTCACATACCACACGGATGTGTGTCCGGAATGCGGGCGGGTCTATCTCTCTGGCGGAACGACCCGGACGGTGTTCGGAGAGTCCAAGGACCTCAAGGATCTCTATGGCATCGGGGAGCAGGAGCAAAAAGGCGCTCATCTGGATATGACCGCTTAGATGGAGTGCGGAGAAATGGGGTGCGGCAGCAAGTCCCGCGCCCTATTTCTCGGATCTGTCATGAGGTCTGTCATAAAAATAAAGAAGCCCGGGTTTCCAGGCTTCTTACAAATGGAGACGGTGGGACTTGAACCCATGACCTTCTGACTGCCAGTCAGACGCTCTCCCAACTGAGCTACGCCCCCGTAAATCCATCTCTTATTCTATATGATTTCTCATGAAAATGCAAGAGGAAAATATCATTTTTTTGATCTTTATCACTTTTCCGGTTGCCGTTTGACATAAATGCTGATTGATGTTAGAGTATAGGAAACGGTCATTATGGAGGGGAACATGGGATTTATAATGGATCTGCATACGCATACATTGGTGAGCGGTCATGCATATAATACGATGCGGGAAATGGCACAGGCAGCGGCGGATCGGGGGCTTGAGATCTTAGGCATCACAGAACATGCGCCGGGCATGCCGGGGACCTGCCAGCATTTCTATTTTCATAACCTGAAGATCGTGGAACGGTCCATGTACGGTGTGGAGCTGCTCCTGGGGGCGGAGGTGAACATCCTGGACTATGAAGGGCATGTGGACTTAAAGAGCAGGGAGATGGCAAACCTGGACGTTGTGATCGCCAGCCTGCACAGGCCCTGTATCCAGGCGGGGAGCGTACAGGAGAACACCCAGGCTTATCTGAGAGCCATGGAAGAACCGTATATCAATATCATCGGCCATCCGGACGACGGACGGTATCCGGTGGACTACCTGGCCCTGGTGCAGGGAGCGAAGGAACACGGCGTGGTGCTGGAACTCAACAACCATTCCTTAGATCCGATCTGCATGCGGGCCAACGCTTGGGAAAATGACAGGGAGATGCTCAAGTGGTGCATAAGATACGAACAGCCCATCATCGTGGACAGCGATGCCCATGCGGATACGTATGTGGGCAGATCCGATCATGCCCAGGAACTGCTAAAGGAGATGGCTTTTCCAGAGGAGCTGATCTTAAACCGGAGCAGGGACGCGATCCGGCCATATGTCAATAAATATAAGTATAGATAGAAGATATCGCAAGGTGGGGTAAAGGAGAAAAGTCATGGGTAAAAAACTCAGCGCAGAGGCAGAAGAGTCATTTTATGAGGCGATACTGGCCCTGCAGGATATAGGGGAATGCCGCGCTTTTTTCAATGACGTGTGTACCGTCAACGAACTGCTGTCCATGTCCCAGCGGTTCGAGGTGGCGAAGATGCTTAAGGACAAGCGGACGTATCAGGAGATCACGGAGTGTACCGGGGCGTCGACTGCCACGATCAGCCGGGTGAACCGCTCCCTGAATTACGGGAATGACGGTTATCATATCATCTTCCAGAGACTGGAAGGAAAAGAGAAGGATGACTGAGAAGGTCCGGACTGCGGACAGAAGTATCGGGTCGCCTGTACGTATGGCCGCTTTTCTGATATGGCATAAATATCAGGAAAGCGGTGTTTTTTTGGCAAGATCTGAGGATCGTGGCAGATCTGTGGCGATCTTGTGGCGTTTTCATGTAGGAAGTCCTTTCTTTTATCTGTTATGATGGATGACACCAGGAGATGAGAAAACTCCAAAAAAATATGAAAGAGGTGTGACATCATGAAGATCAAAAGCCCCATCATCCTTGGGCTGGCCCTGCTGCTTTCTGTGCAGACAGTCTATTCCGCGCCCAAACAGCCAAGCTACCGACATGCGGACGATCTCTATGCCGCCGTCAACGAAAAAGTGCTGAAAGAGCATGATGCAGAAAAGACGGGCGGGAGCTGGAACTGGTTCTTCGACCTGGAGGACAGATCCTATCAGAAACAAAAGGCCATCATCCAGACTGCAGCCGCTGCAGCCGCCACCGGAAGGGCTGGTCCGTCCGGGTACAAGCTGGGAACGCTCTACACCCTGGCGATGGACCAGGCCAGGCGGGATCTCGAGGGCGTCGCCTATCTTGATGAGCTGATGAAGCCCGTCATGGAGGCCGGCACGGTCGGGGAGCTGATGGACGCGCTGGCGCTCCTGCAGTATCACTATGGCTTTGATACACTGCTGGATATTGGAGTGCGGGCGCCGGACGACAACCCCGGCGCGTATGTTGCAAGGATCAGAGACATGAACTTTTTTCTCGATGTGAGGGACTTTGAGGAAGAAGGCTATGAAGCCGAGAACAAGGCATATCTTACCGATCACCTGTCTCGTCTGCTGACGCTGGCAGGCCGTGAGGACGGGAAAGAGACTGCGGAGAAGGTTTACACATTTGTGGAGGCAGTCGCCAAGAGCCGCGATGAAGGCGGATACAAAAAGATCTCTGTGGATGAGCTGCAGAAACAGCTGCCGAACATCGATCTGCGGGCATACCTGGGGAAGATCTTCCGTACCATGCCCGCGGAGCTGAACATAAAAGAGACCGCGTCCCTGGCCACGCTGAACAGCTATCTGACCGCCGAGGAGCTGCCCCTCCTGAAAGATTACATTTATTCGGTCAACCTCCAGAAGTTTGCGCCTTACATGATCCTTGATATGGAAAAAGCAAGGATCGAGATGGAGGAGACCTATATCGGGGACGCAGACCCCCTCGATCCGGAAAAAACAGCCGTCACCCAGGTGGCCACCCTGCTCAGCTGGGATGTGGGAAAACTCTATGCGGACAAGGACTACACCACAGAAAAGAAAAACGCGGTCAGCAGGATGGTGGAAGAGATGGTCGAGGAGTATGAGGCCATGCTTCAGGAGGAAGACTGGCTGTCCAAGGAGACACGGGACAGAGCGGTCAGCAAATTAAAGGCCATCCGGCTGCGGATCGGCGCGCCGGATGACATCGACCGCTATCTCTCCGACTATGTACCGGATCCGGATAAAAGCTATCTGGAAAACGTCATGGCCCTGCGCCGGGAGGCATCAGAGAAACTGTACGACGGCTACGGACAGCCAGTGGACCGGACGGTCTGGCAGATCCTCCCTCAAGAGCTGACCCCCTGCTATTACCCCACGGACAACTCGATCAATATCCCCGTGTCCGTTCTGGAAGCCCCTTATTTCGACCCTGCCGCGGATGAGGCCCGGAACCTGGGGGCGCTGGGGACGATCATCGGCCATGAGATCACCCACGCTTTTGACGACCTGGGCAGCCGGTACGATGAAAACGGCGATCTCGTCAACTGGTGGACAGAAGCTGACCGTAAGGCTTTTGAGGAACGGGCGGAGAAAATCGTCGCCTATTACGATGACTATGAGACACCCGGCATCATGCGTCAGGACGGCAGGCAGACCCTCGGGGAAAATATCGCTGACCTGGGCTCCATGCGCTGCCTGACCCGGATCGTGGAGAAGAAAGGGCTTTCGGCAAAAAGATTCTTTGAGAGCTACGCCAACGCCTGGGCCAGCACCTCCGACGCCCTGTCCGACGCGATCATATCCGGCATGGACGAACACGCCGCCGATAAAGTCCGCGTCAATGCAGTGCTCAGTTCCTGTAAGTTGTTCTATCAGACCTACGACGTCAGAAAAGGGGATGCCATGTACATCAAGCCCGAAGACCGGGTGGATCTGTGGTAAACGATCCCGATATATAGCTTCGAGAAAGATCAAAAAAAGAGAGGTATCATCATGAAAGATAAAAAGATCGTCACAAAGCTGCTCTGCGCCGCGCTCACAGCCAGTCTGCTGGCTACCGGCTGTTCCAAAGAGAAAGATGCCCAAGGATCTGCCGACAGACCTGTCCAGAGTGAGGATAGCGGCGCCCTCAAAGGCACGGCCGCCGAGCTGGGCAGTATGGAGACATTTACGGCTAAGACGTTGGGCGGAGGCAGCTTTACCCAGGAGGACATCGCCGCAAAGGATATGACCATCATCAACTTCTGGTCCTTGATGTGCGGTCCCTGCATCGACGAAATGCCCGCTCTCGCTGCCCTTGAGAAAGCCCTGCCGGACAATGTGGGGCTGGTGACGGTCTGTCTGGACGGGGCGGGAAATGAGAAGATCGCCGAGACCATTTTAGACGAGGCGGGCTATGAGGGGGAGACGCTGATCTCCGGTGATGGGGGCATCGAGGATATCTGTGAGAACATCCAGTACACGCCCACCACGGTCCTCGTGGACGCCGCGGGAAATCTGGCGGGCGACGCGATCATCGGCGGGCAGGAGGATCTGTCCGGCACGTTCCTGGCAGCGGTGAATGCTGCCCTGGAAGCCGGAGGAAAGGAGGAGATCAGCCTTGAGAGATAGGAACGTCCTGGCCGTCCGGTACGGCCTGCTGGGTCTGGCGGTGGCCCTGATCGTCATCGGCATTTTGGAACAAGAGCATCTTGAGGTCATGCAGAAGGCGGTGAAGATATGTCTGGAATGCATCGGGATCGGATAGGATCCTTCCGGAGGATCGTGCAGATCATCTCTGCCGTCCTGGTGAACGGATATCTGATCGGTTTTCAAAAAGGGAGGATCTTCACCGGCGGGACGAAAGCCGTCTGCGTTCCGGTCCTCAACTGTTATTCCTGCCCCGGGGCGCTGGGGGCCTGTCCCATCGGCTCCCTCCAGGCGGCGGTGGGCGGCATGGAGCGCCATTTCCCGTTTTATGTCCTGGGCCTGCTGATGCTGTTCGGCATCGTCCTGGGCCGGGCAGTCTG
>CAJTYN010000053.1:6740-17053 GCA_910584115.1 uncultured Lachnospiraceae bacterium | reverse complement strand
GAAATCTGTTTGCCAAATGAGGATTTTATGGTATGATAGAGTATCATGGCTAGATTTAGCTTATAATAGGTGGATGATAAATGCAAGAGAGGATCATCGGATGCATT
This sequence comes from uncultured Lachnospiraceae bacterium, assembly GCA_910584115.1. GTDB lineage: Bacteria > Bacillota > Clostridia > Lachnospirales > Lachnospiraceae > MGBC164599. The sequence goes on along the minus strand of CAJTYN010000053.1, from coordinate 16,946 downwards.
GATGAGCATCAAAAAGAGATCATAGATCTGGCGGAGGACATCTTCCGCCACCCGGAAGCGGGTTTTAACGAAACGCGCACGGCCGCGAAGGTCAAAGGGTTCCTGGAAGAACTGGGCCTCTCGGTGGAGTCCGGCCTGGGACGTACCGGGGTGCGCGGCCTGTGCACCGGGGGCCGCTCTGATAAGGTCGGGCCTCATGTGACCGTCATCGGGGAACTGGACGGGATCTTATGTCCGCGTCATCCCATGGCGGACCGGGAGACAGGGATTGCACATGCCTGCGGCCATCATCTCCAGCTCGGGGTGATGCTGGGGGCGGCGCTGGCGCTCACGGATCCGTCTGTGCGGGAGCGTCTGTGCGGGAACGTCTCTTTTCTGGCGGTGCCCGCGGAGGAATATGTGGACGCGAAGAAGCGCAGGCAGCTGGAGCGTGAGGGCGTCGGTTTTGCGGGAACAGGGAAAGGCGAGCTGATCCGGCTGGGGGTCTTTGACCGTACGGACATCGCCCTGACCACCCATGTACACATGGTCCCTGTAAAGGAGGACTTCTATCTGGGGAACCCGGCCTGCAACGGTTTTTCCTCGGAGCTGGTCACGGTGGAGGGCCGCGCGGCCCACGCCGCGGTGGCGCCCTGGGAAGGGGTCAATGCCCTGAGCATCGCAGGCAGCGCTTACCAGATGATGGGGCTGATGCGGGAGACATTTAAGGAAGAGGACCATATACGGCTGCACACATTGATCCGGGAGGGCGGGGAAGCCCTAAACTGCGTGCCGGATCGTGTGGTGGTGGAGAGCAAGGTCCGTGCGGCCAGCCTTAAGGCCATCCAGCAGACCCGGGAAAAAGTGACCCGGGCGTTTGAGGGAGCGGCCTATGCCTTCGGCGGGAAGATCCATCGGGAAAGACTGCAGGGATATCTCCCTGTCCGTTTCCGTCCGGCGGACCAGGCACTCATAAACGCCGCCCGGTGCCTGCCCGGCTACACATACCGGGAAGTGGCGGAAGATGATTTCAACAATGCCTGCACGGACGTGGGGGACCTGACCCATCTGATGCCTGTGGTGAATTTTACATATGCGGGTTTTGAGGGTGGTCTGCACGGGGAAGATTTCCGGGTCACGGATCTGGACAGAGCGCTGATCGCGCCGGCGAAACTGATGGCGCTGACGGTCTATGAGCTGTTAAAGGATGGGGCCGCGCAGGCCCGTCAGGTGATGGAGGACTTCCAGCCGGTCTTTACAAAGGAAGGATACGTGGAGTATGTCCGAAAGACAATAGAGAGATAGAAAGAGAGGCAGTGTGCCTATGGTTACCATTGCGATCAATCACGGGACCGTGGTGGACACGCGTGAGAAGAAATGCAGGAAACTGCATGTGGGGCTGGAAGGCTCCAAGGTTGCCGTACTGTCCGAGACGCCTTTAGAAGGGGAAAAGGTCATCGATGCCGCAGGGTATCATGTGGCTCCCGGCTTTATCGATGTGCACGGGCATATCGACGGGGCGCTCTATCCGGCGGAGCTGTCCGCCTGCCAGGGGGTGACCACGACGGTGGGCGGCAACTGCGGGTACAGTCCCGCGGATCTGGAGGGATTTTTCAGAGAGCATGAGGAACAGGGATTTCCCATCCATCAGGCCATGCTGGTCGGGCATGGACAGCCCCTGCGGGAAGCGGCGGGCATCACGGACCGCTATGGCCCGGCAGACCAGCGGCAGATCGAAAAGATGGTGTCGCTGGCGGAAAAGGCGCTCAGAGAAGGGGCCTGTGGGATCTCCTTTGGGCTCGACTATGTGCCTGGATGCGCCATAGAAGAAGTGGAGGCGCTGGCGGCTCTCGCGGCGCGGTACGGCCGGATCTGCCCAGTCCATACGCGGCTCCTGACAGAGGGGGATCTCTACTCCCTGTTCGAGATCATCAAAGTCGCGGAACAGACCGGGGCGCACATGCTGATCTCTCATTTCGTGTATCAATATTGTGAAGGGCTGGTGGGAGAGGCGCTGGATATGGTGGACCGCGCCCGGGAGCGGGGACTCGATATCCATATCGACAGCGGCATGTATACCAACTGGTCCACGTATTTTGACACGGCCACCTTTGATCTTGAGAACATCTGCCGGAACAACTGGCGGTGGGACCAGATGGTGGTGGCCACGGGGAGATATAAAGGGCGGGTGATGGACGAAGAACTCTTCTTCCATATGAAAGAGCATTGCCCCGGCGAAGCCCTGATTTTCTTCGAGGGGCACGAGGAGGAAGTGTATCAGTGTCTTGTCAAAGACTATGCGGTGCCGTCCAGTGATACGGGCAGCTATGCGCGGGGGGAAGGGCATCCCCAGATCGCCGGCACATTTCCCAGGTATCTGCGGAAGATGGTGAGAGAGGAGAGGCTCTTGTCCTTGGAGGAGGCCGTGTATAAGGCCACATTGCTGCCGGCCAGGCTCTTCGGACTTGAGAAAAAAGGCTGCCTCGCGCCCGGGATGGACGCGGATGTGGTGATCTTTTCCACGGAGGAGGTCCGCGATCAGTCGGATTATCCCCATCTGGGCATGCCGGATGCGCGGCCGCTGGGCATCCCTTATGTGATCGTGGACGGCACATGCGTGGTGGAACAAGGGCGGTATCAGGATACCCGTACGGGTAAGATCATTAGGGAATGGGGGAGATAGATGGCAGAGATCATATTAGAGCTGATCGGGGTAAAAAAGCATTTTAAAGATGTGGAAGTGCTCGAAGGCATCGATCTGCAGGTGGAGCGCGGAGAATTTATCACCCTGTTAGGGGCTTCCGGGTGCGGGAAGACGACGACGCTGCGGATCATCGCCGGGTTGGAGACCCCGGACGAGGGGCGGGTGATGCTGGACGGGATGGACGTGACGGATCTGGCGCCTGACCGGCGGGACGTGAACACGGTGTTCCAGAACTATGCGCTCTTTCCTCATATGAACGTAGCGGATAACATCGGATACGGGCCGAAGCTCAGGAAGATGCCCAAGCAGGAGATCCGGGAACGGGTCAGGGAGATGCTCTCCCTGGTGCAGCTTGCGGGCTTTGAGAAGAGGAAGCCCTCCCAGCTGAGCGGCGGTCAGCGTCAGCGGGTGGCCATAGCCAGGGCGCTCATCAACAATCCGCAGGTGCTGCTCCTGGACGAGCCTCTGGGAGCGCTGGACCTGCAGCTGCGGCGGACCATGCAGATGGAGCTGAAACGCCTGCAGAAGAAACTGGGCATCACGTTCATCTACATCACCCACGATCAGGAGGAGGCCATCAATATGTCGGATAGGATCGTGGTGATGAACCGGGGCGTCTGTGAGCAGATCGGTACGCCGGATGAGATCTATTACCGGCCAAAGACCAGCTATGTGGCCACTTTTGTGGGCAATGCGAATGTCATCACCGGGCATGTGGACCGGCTGGCCGGGGAGCAGGCCCTGCTCAGTGTGTGCGGCGGCAAGGCGTTGGTGGATCTGGACGGCGCAGACTTAAAGGCGGGCGATCCGATCACGCTGGCCGTGCGCAGTGAGGACATCGAGCTGGATCCGGACTGCGGATGCGGGCTCACGGGCACGATCGCGGAGAAGACTTTTGCTGCGGGCATGCTCCGGATGGTGATCGCGCTGCCGGATGGGAGACGGCTCATCTCCAGCAAGTACGGCATGGACGCGCCCGTGGATGTGGGGCAGGAGGTCTGTTTTCGCTGGAACAGCGACAGGGGCGTGCTGGTAGATCTGGAGGGAAGAGGATGAAAAAGAAGAAAGATCTGTGGTCATTCACCGTCCTGCCCCTCTATCTCTTCACCCTGGTCTTCGTGGTCGGGCCTTTGATCTACATGGTGGCGCTGAGCTTTGCCACCAACAGGGAAGGCTATGGGGTGGATTGGCATCTCACACTGGAAAATTACAGGAGGATCGCGGATCCGGTGTATCTGGATACCTTCTCCCAGTCCCTGAGACTGGCTTTTACCAGCACACTCTCCATCATGCTGATCGGCTATCCCTTCGGCTATTTTATGGCGAAACTGAGCAGTAAATGGAAGAGCCGGGTCATGATGTTCTTGATGCTGCCTTTTTGGATCAACAGCCTGATCCGTCTGTACGGGTGGATCGTCATCCTGCAGACGAAAGGCGTCTTAAACGACATCCTGCTCCGTTTGGGGATCATCGAAGATCCTCTGAAGATGCTGTACAGCTATCCGTCGGTGCTGCTGGGCATGATCTACACGCTGCTGCCTTTTATGATCCTGTCTGTATATTCCAGCGCGGAGAAGCTGGACTGGTCGCTGGTGGAGGCGGCCAGGGACTTAGGCGCGGGCGCGGTGCAGGCTTTTTTTACCGTGACCTTGAAGATGACCCTGCCGGGACTCTTGTCGGGGATGATCCTCACCTTCATCCCGTCCATGGGGCTGTTCTTCATCGCGGATATCCTTGGGGGAAATAAGATCGTGCTGGTGGGGAGCCTGATCCAGGATCAGATGACCCGGGGGAGCAACTGGCCCTTTGCGGCGGCGCTGGCGGTGTCGCTGACTGTGTTGACGACCCTGATCATCTACCTGTACCGGCGGATCACCCACACGAGTGAATTGGAGGGACTGTATTGAGTAGGAATAAGTCGAAGCTTGCGGGGATCTACCTGGGGCTGGTGCTGGCATTCATCTATCTGCCCATCGTCTGCGTGGTGGTCTATTCCTTTAACGAGGCCAAGTCAACGGCCCTGTGGAGGGGATTTTCCCTGCAGTGGTATCAGGCCCTCTTTCAGGATCCGGACATCTGGGAGGCATTAAAGAACAGCCTGGTCTTAGGAGGCTTGAGCTGTCTGGCGGCGGCGGTGATCGGGACGGTGGGGGCGGTGGGACTGATGAAAGTGAAGTTCCGCTCGAAGGGGGTCATGGAGTACATCGCCACTCTGCCGATCATGATCCCGGAGATCATCTTAGGTATGGTGTTCATGGCGTTTTTTGCCGTGCTGAGCCTGCCTTTCGGCATGGTGACGCTGGTCATCGCCCATACGGCTTTCTGCATCCCCTACATCCTGATGATGGTCAAGGCCAGGATGGCGGGCATGGATCCGGCTCTGGAGGAGGCCGCCATGGATCTGGGGGCCACGCCGGCGCGCACTTTTTTTGACGTGACGCTGCCGCTGGTGATGCCCGCGGTGCTGTCGGGGGCCATGCTGGCTTTTGCCATGTCCCTGGACGACGTGGTGATCAGTATCTTTGTCAATGGACCCAGGCTGAATACCCTTCCGGTCAAAGTGTATACCCAGATCAAATTTGGGGTGACGCCCGAGATCAACGCGCTGTGTACAGTGATGCTGGCGGTCACAGTGCTCTTGCTGGCGATCAAAAGAGCTATAGAAAAAGGAGGAAATGTAAAATGATGAAATTGAAAATGAAAAAAGGGCTGTCCGTCACACTGGCGGCGGCGCTCATCTCGGTCTTCTGCCTGACGGGATGCGGCGGGAACAAGGATGCGGGCAGCAGTGATGCGGGTGAGAGCGGAGGCGCCAAGGAGATGGTGCTGTTTACCTGGGAAGGGATGTTCCCCCAGGAAGTCCTGGATTCTTTTGAGGAGGAGACGGGGATCGAGCTCGTCTACTCTAATTTCGACACGGACGAGACGATGCTCGAAAAACTGGCCCAGGCAAAGGGCGGCGATTACGATCTTGTCATCGCGGACGACTACATCATCGAGTCGGCGGTGGGCGAGGGCCTGGCCCAGAAGCTGGATCAGTCCAAGATCGAGAACTTCAAGAACATCAATCCCCTGTACCAGGGCCAGTTTTACGATGAGAACGACGAATACACGGTGCCTTATGGGGCGGGGATCCCGCTGATCGTGTATGACCCGGAGGCCGTGGACTTCGAGATCAAAGGGTACGAGGACCTCTGGAATGAAGCGCTAAAAGACAGCATCGCCCTGACGGCCAACTACCGTGTGATCAACGGGATCACGCTCCTCTCCATGGGCAAGTCCATGAACGAGGAGGATGTCTCCGTCATCGAGGAGGCCGGGGAAAAGTTAAAAGCCCTCGCGCCCAATGTGCGCATGATCCAGGACGACAACACTCAGAACGCCCTGCTCAACGGGGAGGCCAGCGTGGCATTTCTGTATACGTCCCAGGTGAACACGGCACTGGCGGAAAACCCAGATCTGAAGGTGGTCTATCCTGAAGAGGGCCTGGGCTTCGGCATCATGGCCGGATTCATCCCATCCAAAGCGCCCAACAGCGAGGCGGCCCATCAGTTCCTGGACTATATCCTCCAGCCCGAAGTGGGGGCGAAATGTTTTGATTTCATGGGGTATTACTCTACGAACAAGGAGGCGGACGCGCTCCTGGAAAACCAGGATCTGGCCGTTCCCGACTCGGTGACAGAAGGTGAGATCGTACAGAATGTGAGCGAGGAAGCGAACGCGGCCTACAATAAGAACTGGACAGAGTTCAAAGCCGCCTGTGATTAAGATATACTAGATATACGAAAAAGAGAGGGAAAAGATGGAAGTTTACGAGGGCCTGGCTATCGCCCAGGGGATCGCGGTCGGCAAGATCCGGTATCACCAGATGCCGGAGCGGCTCGGCTATCCCCATGCCATATCCGACGTGAGACAGGAGTTAGCCAGATATCAGAACGCAAAAAAACAGGCGGTCGCGGAGCTGACCGCTCTCGCTGAGGAGGCTGCGGCAAAAGGGGACATGCAGGAGGCAGCCCTGTGCAAAAGGCAGACCGCACTGCTGGAGGGCGCCGGTTTTTCCAGAGCGATCGAGAGTCTGGTCGGCACAGAGAAAGTGAATGTCTCTTACGCCCTGGTCACCACCAGGGACGAACTGGCCGCTACATTTTCCAGTCTGGAAGACGAGGTGGTGACAGCTCGGATCCGGGATGTCCGCGCGGTCACAGAGCGCCTCACCTATATCCTGGACGGACTCTCCCGGGAGAGATACAGGCTGAAAGAGCCGGTCATCATAGCGGCAGAGAACATGTCCCCCAGCGACGTCATAGAGCTGGACAAGAGCAAGGTCCTGGGCTTCCTCACCCAGGGCGGGTCCTCCCTGTCCCACACATCGATCCTGGTAAAAGCCATCAATGTTCCCTCATTGATCTGCGTGTCTGTCCAGCAGCAGTGGGAGGGCAGGCTGTGCATCGTGGACGGCTATGCCGGGAAGATCTACCTGGATCCGGACGCCGCGCTGCTGGTGGAATACCAGAAACGGCAGCGGGAGGAACAAAAAGAGCAGGCATACCTCCGGTCCCTGAAAGACGAAGAGGACATCACCGCAGACGGACACCGGGTCCGGCTCTATGCCAACATCGGCGATCTGGAAGATCTAGACAGCGCGCTGGAGAACGGCGCAGGGGGGATCGGGCTGCTGCGCAGCGAATTCCAGTATCTGGGGCGGGAAAATTATCCCGGTGAGAAAGAACTGTTCCAGACTTATAAGAAAGTGACCCAGAAGATGGGAGATAAACTGGTGGTCATCCGTACGTTGGATATCGGGTCCGAGAAACGGGAGGATTACATGGGTCTTTCCGTGGAGAGCAATCCGGCCATGGGCAACCGGGGCATCCGGTTCTGTCTGGAGCGAAAAGAGATGTTCAAGGAACAGCTCCGCGCCATCTACCATGCCAGCGCCTACGGGAATCTGGCGGTCATGTACCCGATGATCACATCGGTGGAAGAGATCCGGGAGATCCAGGAGCTGGTGCGGGAGGTCAAAGAAGAGCTGCGCGCCCAGAAGATCCCCTACCAGGATATCCAGCAGGGGATCGTGGTGGAGACACCGGCGGCGGTGATGATGGCCGGGGAACTGGCGCGGGAGGTGGATTTCCTCAGTATGGGAACCAACGACCTGACCCAGTATACGCTGGCCATGGACAGACAGAACCCCCACCTAAAGGATCGGTACAGGGAGCACCATCCGGCTATCCTGAAGATGGTCGATATCGTGATCCGGGAGAGCCACCGGGAAGGCTGCTGGGCGGGGATCTGCGGAGAATTGGCGGCCGACACGGTGCTGACGGGGGAATTCCTGCGCATGGGCGTGGATATGCTCTCCGTGGTCCCATCCTGCATCCTCCCGGTGAGAAAAGAGATCCGGGAGACGGTCATTGGCGAAGGACTCGTGCCAGGGCCGTGATAAAGGCGGGCGTCGTGCCGCAGCAGCCGCCGAGTAAGGTAGCGCCCCGGTCGGCCAGGACTTTCATGTGCGCAGCGAAGACCTCAGGTTCCATTTTGTAGACTGCCTGTCCGTCCGCGTCGATGACGGGCATCCCGGCGTTTGGTTTTGCCAGGACGGGGATAGAGACGGTCTGGCGGATGTTCTGGATGAGGGCTTCCAACTGTTCCGGGCCGCAGGAACAGTTGATCCCGACGGCATCTGCGCCTGCCGCTTCTAATTGGGAGGAGGCGTCTATGATGTTGCCCCCGGTGAAGATCTTTCCGTCCGCTTCCACAGTCATGGAGCACATGACGGGCAGGTCACAGACGGCATGGGCCGCGTCCAGGGCGGCGCAGGTCTCTCCGATGTGGATCATCGTCTCCACCACGATCAGGTCCGCGCCCCCCTCGGCCAGCAGCGCGATCTGTTCCTTATAAGTATCGAAGACTTCTTCATAAGTCAGGTCGCCCAGCGGCTCCATGAACTGTCCCGTGGTGGTCACATCCCCGGCGACCAGGGCTTGTCCGCGGGCGGCTTTTTTTGCGAAGTCCATCAGGGTCAGATTCAGTTCCCGGATCCTCCCCTCCAGGCCGTGCCGTTTCAGGTTGATCCGGTTTCCGCCGAAGGTGGGCGCGTAGATGATCTCGCTGCCGGCCTTTACGTAAGCGGTCTGCAGTTGGTGGATCACATCCGGGTGTTCCAGTATCCACGCCTCCGGGCAGACCCCCCGGGGCATCCCGGCCGCCATGAGATTAGAACCGGTGGCGCCGTCCAGCAGGACGGTCCTTGTACATGATCTTAGAAATCCTTCTCTGGTCATATCGATCTTTTCCTTTCAGTCATAAACTTGTACAGCGGTCTTATTATACCATCTCCCGCGTATGTTTGAAAACAAAAATCATTGCAAAAAGCACCCGGCTATAGTAAGATAAGACAGAGAGTCCAAAGGAAGGAGCACACAGATTGTTCGGATATGTGACGATCGACAGACCGGAGATGAAGATCCGGGAATATTATCAGTATAAAGGCTATTACTGCGGGCTTTGTCATGAACTGCGGGATGTGTATGGGGTCCGGGGGCAGATGACCCTCACCTACGACATGACCTTCGTGGTCATCCTGCTCAGTTCATTGTATGAAGAGAAGACGACGATGACCACCCGCCGCTGTGCGGTGCATCCGGTGAAAAAGATCCCGATCCTGAAAAACGCTCTGACCAGGTACGGGGCAGATATGAACATCCTGCTCACATATTATCATTTTGTGGACGACTGGCAGGATGAGAAGAGCCTGCCGGGGCTGACAGGCATCCACATGCTCCATAAGAAGGCGCAGAAAGTGGAAAGAGGATACCCGCGCCAGGCATCTGTCTTCCGGCGCCAGCTAAAAGCGCTGCGGACGCTGGAAAAAGAGGACTGCCAGGACCTGGATGCCGCCGCCGGATGTTTTGGGCGGCTGATGGAGGAACTGCTCGTCCTCAGGCAGGATGAGTGGGAAGAGAAACTGCGGCGGATGGGATTTTACCTGGGGAAATTCATCTATCTGATGGACGCCTTCGAGGATCTGCCGAAAGACCGGGAGAAGGGCCTGTACAATCCGCTGAAGGATATGTGGGACCGTTACGCGGGGGATCAGGAGCGATTTTCGCGGGACTGCGGGCAGATGCTGGAGATGATGATCTCCGAATGCAGCGGCGCCTTCGAGCAGCTCCCCTGCCTCATGGAAGCGGATATACTGCGCAACATCCTGTATTCGGGGGTCTGGGTCAAGTACCGCAGGATGATGAAGGATAAAGATCAGGATACAAAAGGAGGTTCCAGATGATCGTGGATCCATATGGGGTGCTGGGCGTTTCGCCCAAAGCATCCAACGATGAGATAAAGAGGGCATACCGGGATATGAGCAGGAAGTACCATCCGGATTCCTACGCAGACAATCCCCTGGCCGGGCTCGCGGAAGAGAAGTTCAAGGAAGTGCAGGAAGCCTACGACCAGATCATGCAGGAGCGGGAGGGCGGCCGGGGCGGCGCGGGATACAGCTATGGCCGTCAGACGGCAGG
>CAJTYN010000053.1:5554-6640 GCA_910584115.1 uncultured Lachnospiraceae bacterium | reverse complement strand
ACCACCGGGAACTGCTGCTGCGACCTCTGGATCGCGGATTCTTGTTGTGAATGCATGGGAGGGGATCTTTGTTCATGCATGTAGATGATAAAGACAGTAAGAGCAAAAAGACAGCCACAGGCGGGATATTGATGGCCTTGGCTGTTTTGTGTATCGTCCTCAGCGGGATCTTGGAATTCAACACCCTGTTCTTGCTGGCGGCGGCTTCTTTTTTCGTGGGAGTGGTGATCCGGGAGAGCGGGCTCGCGGCCGGGGCGGCTTTCTATGCGGGGACGGTGCTGCTGGGTCTTCTGCTGGCCCCGCAGAAACTGTACTGTGTGACGTTTGCGGCCATGGGCGCCTATATCCTCTGTGCGGAATGGATCTTCCGGCAGATCGGGAGGCGGATGCGGGGGCGCCGGCGCCAGGTCTTTTTATGGGCGGGTAAGATCTTGCTCTTCAACCTGCTCTATCTGCCGGCCCTCCTCTTCTTTCCCCGCCTGCTCTTCGCGGGAGGGCTCAGAGGGGTATGGCTGTGGGGCGCGGCCGCGGCGGGACAGATCGTATTTTTGATCTATGACCGGGCGTATGAATATTTCCTCACGGTCCTGTGGGAGGCGTTTCGGGGCCGTCTGGGTCTGCGGTAGAGAGATCCTCCCTGGCTTTTTTGCGCTTCTGTATGTGTTTCCAGAGAAAGAACCCGGACAGGGTGAGGAGCAGGACGGCCAAAAAGATGACCTCCAGCGTCCCGGAAGTCTCGGAAGACGATCCTCCCTGCGGCGGGCCGGAGGGGGGCGGCTGGAGCGTGCCGCTCTCGGCCCCGGCCTTGGATCTCGTGTCCGTCCCGGATCCGGTCACATGGTCCGGCGTGGTCAGCTCTGAGGCGTCCCCGCCCGCGCTGTCCTGGGAGAGGGCGGGCGTATCGGGTGCATTTGGCTGGACGGGAGTTACAGGCGTCATGGGCTGGTTGGCGCTGTTGGGAACATTTCCCTGGGATAGACTGTCGTTCGGCGTATTTGGCGTATTGGCCTGGTTCGGCGCGTTGGGACTGTTCGGCACGGCCGGGGAGACGAGGGCGGGCGCCTCGTAAGCCCCCGGTGTGTTAGG
>CAJTYN010000053.1:0-5454 GCA_910584115.1 uncultured Lachnospiraceae bacterium | reverse complement strand
TTTCAAAAAAGATCACGGCTTTCGGATACTGAGTGCGAAATAGCCCAGCTCCGTCTCGAACAGCAGGCTGTACAGGGAAGAGCCAGTCTCAAATTCCTGACGGAACCGTCGTGGATTCAGCATCTCATCCCCGACCAGCGAAAAAGAGCGGTCCGTCTCTGAAAAATATGTATGCAGGTTGTGGGTGATCTGCTGGGAGAGCTGCTGCATGGCGGAGATCACGGTCTTGTTGACCTTGTGGAAACGGATGAACAGCATCTTTCCCACCGTGTCCGAGACGAGCGGCCTGTCCACGGCAAAGATGACATGGAGCTCCTCGCCCAGGATATCCTGATAGGTCAGCTTATAGTGGAGAGCACGGCCAAAGTCTTCTCCGTTATAATGGTCATCCTCCACCTTTATCTCCAGCCTGAAAAGCTGCCCGATCGTCTGAGAGACCGCGTAGATCAGGCGCTGGAGTTCTTCCTGGTCCGGCTTTTGTTCTGTTGCGGCCGTGTCCCTGCGGACGATCTTGCGGTCTTCGATCATGATATGTCCCGTCAGCCAGCCCATGCACACGCCCAGAAAATCTTCCACAGCCTGATCGGAGTGATCGCTGGCTACCAGTTTTTCTTCCAGTTTTGGGAGCGTATCATCGCGCAGTGTGTCGTGCAGGAGCTTATGTTCCTCATACTCTGCGTGATCGATGGAGCGCATATAGGCTTCTTCTTCCGCGAAATGTTTGATGGTATAGCTTTTGAAATATTTGATCCCCTCCTCGCATGCCCATCTCTTCTTTTCCTGATCTTTGTCGCGGACCATGCCGATCATCTTATGGATGATGGACATGAGCCGCTGATGTGCTCTATCAATGACATCAACACCAAGGTTAAATGAATCGTCCCACATCATATCTTGCATTGTCGTAGACCTCCTGGATATTATGGAAACAGTATAGTTGAAATCCCATCCAGTGTCAACAGCCGCGTCCTTTTTGGCAGTGCGGATATCATAAAGAGAGGAGAGGCGATGGACAGAGAACATGAAGTATTGAAACAGTATTTTGGATATGATGCGTTCAGAGAGGGCCAAGAGGAGCTGATCCAGGCGGTGGTCCGGGGGCGGGATGTGCTGGGCATCATGCCTACGGGCGCGGGGAAATCCATGTGCTTCCAGATCCCCGCGCTCGTCCTGGACGGGATCACGCTGGTGATCTCCCCGCTGATCTCTCTTATGAAGGACCAGGTGCGGGCTCTGAACCAGGTGGGGATCCATGCGGCTTTCCTCAACAGTTCACTGACCCCGGGCCAGTATCACAGAGCGCTGGGCCTGGCGCGGCAGGGGCAGTATAAGATCATCTATGTGGCGCCGGAGCGGCTGGAGACCCAAGGTTTCCTGGAATTTGCCCTCTCGCCGGAGGTGGACATCTCATTTCTGGCGGTGGACGAGGCCCACTGTGTCTCCCAGTGGGGGCAGGATTTCCGGCCCAGCTACCTGAAGATCTTAGGCTTTCTGAGCAGGCTGCCCGAGCGTCCGGTGATCGGCGCCTACACGGCCACGGCCACGCCGGATGTGCGGGACGATATCCTGGATATCCTGCAGCTGAAAGATCCGAAAGTGGTGACCACGGGGTTTGACAGGAAAAACCTCTTCTTCTCCGTGGAGAAGCCGGCGGATAAATACCAGGCGCTGCTCGCCTACCTGCGCGGAAAGGAAGAGCAGATGCCCGGGGCCGGCGGGATCGTCTACTGCCTGACGCGCAAGAAGGTGGAGGAGATCTGCTATCAGCTCCGGGAAGAAGGGTTTTCCGTCACCCGCTACCACGCCGGACTCTCGGACGAGGAGCGCAGGCAGAACCAGGAGGATTTCATCTACGACCGGAAGCAGGTGATGGTGGCGACCAACGCGTTTGGCATGGGGATCGACAAGTCGGATGTGCGCTTTGTGATCCATTACAATATGCCAAAGAATATGGAGAGCTATTACCAGGAGGCCGGACGCGCGGGGCGGGACGGGGAGCCGGCGGAATGCATCCTGTATTACGAGCCCATGGATGTGCGGACGGGCCGTTTTTTCATCGACAATAACGAGGCTGACCAGGAACTGGATGAGACGACCCGGAAGATCGTACAGGAGCGGGACAGGGAGCGGCTGCGGCAGATGTCTTTCTACTGCTTCACCAGCACCTGCCTGCGGGAATATATCCTGAACTATTTTGGGGAAAAGAGCGCAGCATACTGCGGGAACTGTGCAAATTGCCTGACCCAGTACGAGGACGTGGATATCAGCCGGGAAGCCGCCTGCATCCTCGGCTGCATAGGCGCCAACCGGGTGGCATACGGCATCACCATGATCGTGGATATCCTGCGGGGCAGCAAGGGCCAGCGGATCCTGGGCAGGCATCTGGATGAAAATCCCCAGTACGGGCGGCTCGCTCATCTCTCCGTGACCAGGCTGCGGCAGATCATCCGGGAGATGGAGATGCGGGAACTCTTAGTCACCAGCGACGGGGAGTATCCGGTGCTGGCCCCAGGGCCCCGGGCCGGGGAGCTTGAGACGGCCGGGCCGCTGATCATGAAGCTGGCAAAAGAGCAGGAACAGGAGGCCAGCAGGGAAGAGTCCTCCAGGAAGAAGAGGAGAAAGGGATCCGCCGCCGCTGTGCTCTCCGAGGCGGACGACCGTCTCTTCGAGAGCCTGCGGGCGCTGCGCAGGACGGTGGCGCAGGAGGAGAACATACCGCCGTATCTGGTCTTTTCGGATAAGACGCTGGTGGATATGTGCGTGAAGAAGCCCAGGGACAGGGAACAGATGCTGGGCGTATCCGGCGTGGGGAGCTTCAAGCTGGACAGATACGCCGACCGGTTCCTTGAGAGTATCCGCCGGATCTTGGATGAAAATTGTATGGATTTAGATACATGAGCATGATCTGGAAAAAATCTGTTGCCTGGAAAAGGAGAACGGGCTATAATAAAGGCAGTACAAGTTAAATGGGTCAAGATAGATAAAGGAGGCAGATTCTCATGGTGAATCATGTAACTGATTCAATCTATTATGTAGGTGCAAACGATCATGACGTGGACCTGTTCGAAGGACAGTATGTCGTACCCAACGGGATGGCGTACAATTCCTATGTGATCAAGGATGAGTCCATCGCGGTCATGGATACGATCGACAAGAAGAAGACAAAAGAATGGCTGGCAAATATCGAAGAAGCATTGAACGGCGCGCAGCCGGATTACCTGGTGGTCCAGCATATGGAGCCAGACCACGCCGCATCCATCGAGGCGTTCGTGAACAAGTATCCTTCCGCGACTGTCGTAGGCAATAAGAAGACTTTCGTGATGATGGGCCAGTTCTTCCCGGGGATGAAGATGCAGCACACCCTGGAAGTGGACAACGGCGGCACTCTTTCCCTGGGCAGCCACACACTGACATTCGTTTTCGCTCCGATGGTCCACTGGCCGGAAGTCATGATGACGTATGAATCCAGCGAAAAGATCCTCTTTTCAGCGGACGGCTTCGGAAAATTCGGCGCCCTGGACGCGGACGAAGACTGGGCATGCGAGGCCAGGAGATACTACATCGGCATCGTGGGCAAATACGGCAAACAGGTACAGAACGTACTGAAGAAAGCCGCCGGACTGGACATCGCGATCATCTGCCCGCTGCACGGACCGGTCCTGACAGAGAACTTAGGCTATTACATCAACCTGTATGACATCTGGTCCAGCTACAGGCCGGAAGATGAGGGCGTGTGCGTATGCTATACATCTGTTTATGGCCATACGAAAGACGCCGTGGAACTGCTGTGCAAGAAGCTGGAAGAAGGCGGCGCGCCGAAGGTCACCTGCTTCGACCTGGCCAGGGACGATATGGCAGAGGCAGTGGAAGACGCCTTCCGCTATGACAAGCTGGTGCTGGCGACGACCACATACAACGCGGAGATCTTCCCGTTCATGCGGACATACATCGACCATCTGGTAGAGAGGGATTTCCAGAACCGCACCATCGCCCTGATCGAGAACGGTTCCTGGGCGCCGCGGGCGAACAAGATCATGAAGGATGCGTTCAAGGATTCGAAGAACATCACTTTTGCAAAAAATAATGTGACGATCATGTCTGCATTAAATACGGACACCAGAGCGCAGATCGCGGAACTCGCAAAAGAGCTGACAGAATCCTACTGCGCAGCCGATAACGTGGAAGCCGACAACATCGACCCGACCGCATTCTTCAACATCGGCTACGGCCTCTATGTGGTGACCACAAAAGACGGCGACAGGGACAACGGCTTCATCTGCAACACAGTGACACAGGTGACCAACACACCGAACCGCATCGCCGTAACGGTCAACAAACAGAACTATTCCTGCGAGACGATCTCCAAGACGGGCCTTCTGAACGTGGCCACGCTCTCCCAGGACGCGCCGTTCTGTGTATTCGAGAACTTCGGGTTCCATTCCGGCAAAGATGTGGACAAATTCGCCACTTTTGACCATGTACATCGCGCCACCAACGGCCTGCTGTTCCTGGATAAATATGCCAACAGCTACATCTCCGCCAAAGTGTGCAGCGAGATCGACCTGGGCACACATAAGATGTTCATCTGTGACGTGACAGAGAGCGCCGTACTCTCCAAGATCGAAACGATGTCCTATACGTACTACCAGAACAATGTAAAACCGAAACCAGACGAAGACAAGAAAGGTTTCATCTGTAAAGTATGCGGATATATCTACGAAGGCGACGAGCTGCCGGAAGATTTTATCTGCCCATTGTGCAAACATGGTGTCGAAGATTTCGAACGTTTGGGGTGATCATAAATGGCCGTAAAGATAAAAAACGTGATGGAAGATATCGTGATCGGGCGTATGGGGAGCATCATGGAAAAGGCGGGATGCTGCATGTGCGACCAGTGCCAGTCTGATGTGGCCGCTTACGTGCTGAGCAAGCTGACACCGAAATACGTGTCGACCGTGAGCGGGGAACTGTATTCCAAGTCCGTACAGCTCGATACGCATATGGAAAATGACATGGTCCTCCTGATCGCGGAAGCAGTCAAACTGGTCACGGAGAAACCAAGACATTAAGACCGATCTATCCAAAAAAAACAGGTGCCGGAAATCCCGGTGCCTGTTTTTGGTACGTGAAAGATCTTTCAGAGGGGACGATGAAAAGGGGCGGATATCTGTCTCCAGTCAGGCCCGGGCAACGCGCCGATCGAGCTAACTGTCAACTCTGACCAGCACCGCTCAGGAAAGCCTTCGCGCTGGGTCGCCGTAGACAGTGGATCTCGTCGGCGCTAAGACCGCCCTCTCAAAGCCTGTCTGGTGACAGATATCCGCCCCTTTCCATCTGGTCTTCTGACAAACGGAGCTGTTTGTCGCCCCGTTTTCTGTCTCCGCGCAACGCATCACCTGAACGCACTGTAAATTCTGTCTATCAATAGCGTTTTTTACGCCAGAGACTCCGTAA
>CAJTYN010000052.1:16374-17651 GCA_910584115.1 uncultured Lachnospiraceae bacterium | reverse complement strand
ATTCACAGAATTTAGGAAATTTTCAAACATGCTCATGCGACGAGGAGGAAGACACATGGATATCAGATGGAAAGATACGAGCGGGCGGCAGATGGAAATACGCCAAAAAGGCGAGGTGGTCTATCTGACCTACCCGGCCCTGGAGGACACGGGCCTGGTGCGCCACGGGTTCAGCACCCGCTTAGGCGGCGTGAGCCAGGGGATCTATGCGTCCATGAACCTGAGCTTTTCCAGGGGGGACGAGAGGGAGGCGGTCCTGGAAAATTACCGGAGGATCGCGGGGGCGATCGGCTTTGACTGGGAGAACATCGTCACATCCGACCAGACCCACACGACGAATGTGCGGGTGGTCACAGAGAGCGACAGAGGCTGCGGCCTGACAAAGCCCCGCCCGTACCGGGATGTGGACGGCATGATCACCGATGTGCCGGGACTGGTGCTGGCCACATTTTACGCGGACTGCGTGCCCCTCTATCTGGTGGATCCTGTCAAGAAAGCCATCGGGCTGTCCCACTCCGGATGGAAAGGCACCGCGGGCAAGATCGGACTGGCCACCGTGCAGGCCATGCAGAGAGAATACGGGACGGATCCGAAAGACCTGGTGGCCGCCGTCGGGCCTTCGATCTGCCAGGAATGTTATGAGGTGGGCGGGGACGTGATCGGAGAATTTGAGAAGGCATTCCCGAAAGAGCAGTGGGACCGCCTGTTCTATCAGAAACCGAATGGGAAATACCAGCTGGACCTCTGGGAGGCCAACAGGCAGATCTTCCTGGAGGCGGGCGTGGAGGCGGAGAGGATCATCCTGCCGGGGATCTGTACATGCTGCAATCCCCAGTTTTTGTTCTCCCATCGGGCTTCCAAAGGGAAGAGGGGGAACCTGGGGGCTTTTTTGACATTGCGGTGAGATCCCGCATCGGAAAGCATCCCCACTGTAATGAGGACGAAAGCTGCATAGACCACTGGATCGGTACGATCTGGGAAGGGCAGTGAGTAGGTTTGAACTTTTAGTCAGTAGACCTGTATCCGGTTTGGTCAGGAGCATTCCTATTTGAGAGAAAATGCACATCCCTAGGCAAACGGTATCTGATCATAGATCCTGGAGATATCAGGCAGATATTTTTAGGTTGAGACAGACGTTTATATGTGTGTGGAACAGCAAGGCATGTATTCCATAGACATAGGACGTCTGTTTTTTGTGGCCAAAAAACGATGCGGGAGGGAAAGGAGCAGGCAGCATTGATGAAAAAGATATGGAAGACATTACTGATCGGATCATT
>CAJTYN010000052.1:11818-16274 GCA_910584115.1 uncultured Lachnospiraceae bacterium | reverse complement strand
ATTCAGGACGATAATGGAAATGGTACGGATGATCGTAGATGGGAGCAAAGACAAGGAAGACGCATTAAAAAAGATAGATAGCCTGACCATCCTGAAAGGGACAGACAAAAAAGAAAAGGCCGATCAGATCTGATCGGACAAAACGAAAGTGCGGGGGAGCCAGTGACGCGTATGAGTCTCTGGCTCCCTGTTTATTCAACGGTGTTTCGTCTTCTCGAGCAGTCTGATGATCTTATCGTTATGGGAGCGCACCCTCTCTACCGAGATATCATGGTTGATGTTATTCATGATGCTGGCCAGATATTTGCTCATATTTGCCTCGATATAGTAGGGGCGGTCCAGCAGTTCCGGGATGCGGTAATTCAAGTTGGTGGTGATCAGCCGGTAGAGGTAGCCTTTTTCATAATACTCATCGAATTTATCCAGGCCGTCGGTGAACAGGCCGAAAGTGGTGCACACGAAGACGCGGTCGGCCTTCCGCTCCTTCAGCTGGATCGCCACGTCCAGCATGCTCCCGCCGGAAGAGATCATATCATCAATGATGACCACATCCTTGCCCTCCACAGAATCGCCCAGGAATTCGTGGGCCACGATGGGGTTTTTGCCGTTTACGATCGTGGAGTAATCCCGCCGTTTGTAGAACATGCCCATATCCACGCCCAGGATATTGGAGAAATACACAGCCCTGGACATGGCGCCCTCGTCGGGGCTGATGATCATCAGGTGGTCGTTGTCCGTGCGGAAATCGGGGACGTTCTTGATCAGCGCTTTTAGGAACTGGTAGGTGGGGAAGAAACTGTCAAATCCTTTTAACGGGATGGAGTTCTGCACCCTGGGGTCGTGGGCGTCAAAGGTGAGGATGTTGGAAACGCCCATATCGGAGAGCTCCTGCAGCGCCAGCGCGCAGTCGAGGGATTCCCGGTCAGAGCGCTTATGCTGCCTGCCTTCATACAGGAAGGGCATGACCACGTTGATCCGATGGGCCTTGCCGTTGGCGGCGGAGATGAGCCTCTTCAGATCCTGGTAGTGGTCGTCGGGGGACATGTGGCATTCGTGGCCGCAGACGCTGAATGTGAGGCTGTAGTTGGTGACGTCGGCCATGATGAACAGGTCCACGCCCCGGACGGACTCTTTGATGTAAGCCTTGCCTTCCCCGGTGCCGAAGCGGGGGCATTCACAGTCGATCAGGAATGTGTCCGCGCTGTAGCCGGGGAGGCGGATCCCGGATCTGTCGTGGTCGGTCATCTCCTTGCGCATCCGGACTAATTTGGAGTCGACTTCCTTCGCCAGCGTCCGGCACCCGGCCAGGGCAGCGATCTTGATCGGAGCCACGGTCATGGGTTTTTCTGATAATTCTGTGTTGGACATATAAACCTCCATGATATATCATTGGTAGTCTTTCGTTGATTCAGTTATATCATCTGGCAGGAAGGCCGTCAAGAAGATCTTTTTTTGCGCGGGATAAAAGTCAGAAAAAACATATTTTTGAAAAGCGTATCATTGACAGATTTTGGAAATAGTATTAAAATAAAGGCTGTAGCATAACTATAGTATGCACAGTTTTAAGGGAGGAGCAGAGAGTCTATATGAAACGATGGAAACATCTGAGTGGGCTGTTCTTTATCTTTGTCCTGATATCAGTGATGACAGTACCGGTCTTTGCGGCGGGCGGCATGCGCCTGGATAAAAAGTCCGCGACCCTATATGCGGGTCAGAGCATCACATTGAAGGTAAAAGGGACAAAAAAGAAAGCACAGTGGTCCACCACCAACAAGAAAGTGGCCACCGTCCAGTCCGCTACGGGAAAGGTGACGGCAAAAAAAGCAGGCAAGGCGACGATCAAGGCAAAGGTAGGAGGGAAGACCCTGTCCTGCAGGCTGACAGTCAGGAAAGAATGCCTGGATCAGACGGCGCTCACGCTGAGCGACGGCGGGACGGCGGTCCTGCGATTGAGAGGGGGCACGATCAAGTCTGTAAAGAGTTCCGTGCCGTCCGTGGCCACGATCGCCAAAAACGGCAGGATCAAGGCAAAAAAAGCGGGCAGTACAACGCTCACGATCAAGAGCAGCACGAAAAAGTCCTACAGATGCAAAGTAAAGGTCGTCCAGACCAAGCTGAGCAATACCAGCCCGGTGGTGGCAAAAGGCGACTATACGGACATATCCATCAGCCGCGCGGCCCTGAAGACGGTCAAGAGCGGCAATGACAAGATCGCCCGGGCCTCCAAGGTCAATGGGAAGATCCGGATCACAGGTGTGAAAAAAGGGACCGTAAAGGTCACGGCCACAGATCGATACGACAAGACCTACGTCTGTACGGTAAAAGTCGAAGAGCCGTCCATCAGACAGGGAGAAGAGCTGATCATAAAAGTCCGGGAGACAGAAAAGCTCGTGCTGGACGGAAATTCCCAGAAGGCTGTCTGGAGTTCCTTGGATCCCGACATCGCATCTGTGGACCAGACAGGAAAAGTGACGGGAAAGATCAGCGGCACGACCATCGTCAGCGCGAAGATCGGACATATCGCCATCGGATGCAGGGTCATCGTGGAGAAGCCTACATATACCGTGTCCTTTAACAGCGTTGAGGGGAGCGAGGTGCCCGCGCAGACAGTGATAGAGGACGAGTGCGCCCAGAAGCCGCAGGATCCCACAAAAGCGGAGTATCTCTTCAACGGCTGGTTTACGGACGCGGAGTATACCCAGGCGTATGATTTCGGAGAACCCGTCGTGAGCGACGTGACGCTGTATGCAAAATGGATACCGGCGGCATTTACGGTCACCTTCGACAGCACCGGCGGCAGCGAGGTCGCAGCGCAGGGTGTCAACAACGGGAGCGCAGCCATCAAGCCGCAGGATCCCACGAAAGAGGGATATATATTCGAGGGATGGTATACGGACAGCGGATGCACGGACGCCTATGATTTCGAGACGATCCTCACAGAGGACATAACGCTGTACGCACAGTGGATCCCGCTGGAAGTGTCGGTCCAGTTCGAGCCGATGGCGTATGAAGCGCAGGCGATCGGACGTACGGTCAGAGGAAAAGTGACCTGCAACGGCCCGGATGGCACGATCAGCGGCGTCTCCTATACACTAAAGGGGAGGAGCGGCGAGAAGACAGAGCAGATCGTACTGGGCAGCGCGGGTGATTTCGAAAAAGACGTGCTCCTGGAAAATGGGAGCAATGTATTCATGGTCACGGTAGAGACGATCGACGGCACGAACAAGAGTGCGTCACTGGAGATGGTCTATGACAGCGGCCAGGTATATGATGTAAAAGATCCGACCGTCATCAGGAAGGGTCTGAAACAGGCTCCCGAGACACCGGAGACACCGGAAGATCCGGAAGCACCGGAGACTCCATCAGAAAACGCGTACAGCGTCCAGCCGGAAGCTGCGGTCAACGAAGAGATCGGGGATATCCAGCCGGAAGGAGCGGTCAACGAGGAACTGGGAGGAGAGACACAGCCCGTGGAACTCGCTGAGGATGACCAGAGCGGCGATATCTATCAGGTAACGAACCTGTTCAACCTGTATTTCAGGCCGGGGACCTCCTTTGCCAGCCGCGAGGAGTTCGTACAGAACGATCTGCATGGCGAAGTGGCGGGCTACCTGAGCGCCCTGGATATGGTGCAGGTGAAATTCACGGGCGGGACACTGCCGTCCCTGAACGGATATTCCGGTACGACAGATGTATATGCGATCAGCGGAGAAGAGCTGGAGGCATACGCGCGGGCGCTTCAGGAGCAGTACGCAGATGTCCTCGAGAGCGTGGAACTGGAAATGATGTATGACGATCCGGGCGAAGGGATGCTGTCCGCCGAGCGTCTGGAGACAGACGACGGCTGGGGCGGCAATATGGCAAACCGCTGGTGGCATGAGCGTGTCGGCGCGGGCGAGGCATGGCAGTACAGCCAATACGACGGATTGGATTTCCTGACGGATATCACACTGGGGATCGTGGATGCGGGATTTGATAAAAGGCATGAAGACCTGCAGAGGATCGCTGTGCTGAGCCGGGAGGATTCAGCCCACGACCACGGGACCCATGTGGCGGGCATCATGGCGGCGACAGCCAACAATAGAAGGGGGATCGCCGGCATCATGTACAACAATGTCTCCCTGCGCGTATACGATGCGCAGAAGAGCAACAGCAATACCATGTCCGACTCTCAGATCATGCAGGGCCTTGCGGAGACAGTGGAAGCCGGGGCAAAAGTGGTGAACTTCTCTCTGGGGATGAGTTCCTGTGTGTCAGGGACGTCCCTGGGCGAGTGGATCATAAAGAGCGAAGGAAAGCAGGCGTCCAGAGCGATGGGCAAGCTGCTGGAAAAAGGCTTTGACTTCATCGTGGTGCAGGCGGCGGGAAATGGGAACGACCAGGGGATCGGCATCGATTTCCAGAATAACGGGACGTTCTGCAGCATCGACGCGGGCAACTGTTATTCCAGCAGCAG
>CAJTYN010000052.1:0-11718 GCA_910584115.1 uncultured Lachnospiraceae bacterium | reverse complement strand
ACGCGCGTACGAACAGCGGCTCTCATACGACCGGGGGCATGGCCATCGTCACGGCCTTCTCGACCGCCGGGGAAGCATATGATACGCGCACCGACTATTACGGCTACGCAAAAGACGCTCCGACCGGACAGGGGATCGATGCCAAGATCGAGCTCAGCAAGGCGGACGGCACACCGATCGGGTGGGAGATCGCCAGCAGCGAGGCGGACGGAGGAAAATTTGAATTTCCGAAGAAACTCCCCGCAGGCTCTTACAAGCTGAAGATCTCCGCGGAAGGATACTCTTCTCTGTCCACGAGCATTTATATATCGGAGAGCAGGGACGAGAGGAAGAATATAGGGACATATTCCCTGACAGAGATCCTGGCGTCGGATACTTACCAGATCAAACTGCATTGGGGCGAGACGCCCAGGGACCTGGATTCACACCTGAGGGCCACGCTGGAAGATGGGAGCGACTACCATGTATTCTACAGCAGTAAGAACCCTTCGCCGCACTACGCCAACCTGGATGTGGACGATACGACATCCTGGGGGCCGGAGACGGTGACGATCACAGATTTCAGGAGCCTGCGCAATATCCGGTACGCGATACATGACTACACCAACCGGAACGCGGACGACTCGAAAGAGATGTCTGCGTCGGGGGCCTACGTGGAGATTACGAGGGGGCGTGCCGACGGGACCAATGAATACCGCAGATTCGATGTGCCGCGCAATATAGGCGGTACAGAGTGGGATGTGTTCGCGTTGGATGCTCGGGGAGATATCATCCCGATCAATACCATGAGCTACTGCAGTTCACCGGGAGGCGTACTGAGCTCCGGAGCGCGGGCATCCTCCGCAGAGGAAGACGGCCAGGCGGCCGATCAATTAAAACCATACGAAAAAGGCGAGTAAAACAGACACAACAAAAAGAAAGCGGCGTCCTGGTTCAAAGTCCGGAGCGCCGCTCCTTTAATACCTCATGACCACCACAAATTACAGATAATAGGATACCCCGCCGTTCAGAAAGCGTTTCAAGGGGTCCGGGGGGTTCAAACACACTCTAAGGAGGATGGATGAAAAAAAGCAGACGGATCTTATTTTATACAGTATCAACTTGTCTTCTCGCGGTCCTGGTCCTGGCGGGATGCGCCAGGGGGCAGGCGGCGGACGTCCAAGAGGAGACGAAAGAAGACACATCGGGAGGACTGCGGGCCGTGACGTGCAACATCCAGACAGGGAACTGGGAGGAAGGATGCCCCAAGCAGTATGTGCTGGACTCGGAAGAAGAGTTTGCCCGGTTCGACGAAGAGCATTTCTATATTTCGCAGATGGGAGACTTTGGACAGAAGATCGGAGAGACGGATGAGGATTTTTTTGGCGAGTATATCCTCCTGTGCGCGCTGGTCACCACCGGTTCCGGATCGGATCGGTTTTCGATCACCCATGTGGGGACCACTGAGAACGGGGAGATAGAGATTGAAGTCTCCAAGGAGAAGGCTGAGATGGGGACCAACGACATGGCGGGATGGTTCCTGTTCGCGCGCATTGAACGGAAAGCGCTGGAGACGGTGCCGGAACAGTTCGCTCTGAAGATCTTGTCCTGAATCGTATTGCTTTTTCGGCGGTAAGTTGGTATGATAATAAAATGGAAAAAGACAGAGCCTATAGAGGGCACATAATCAGGACAATAGAAGACGGCAGCATCGCTCAGGAACTGGGGCTGTGCCCTGGGGACCGGGTGCTCGAGATCAATGGGCGCAAGATCGCGGACATCTTCGATTATCAGTACGAGATGCAGGAGGAGTACGTGGAGCTGCTCGTCGAGAAAACGGACGGGGAAGAATGGCTCTATGAGATCGAGAAAGATCAGGAGGAAGAGCTGGGAGCCGGGTTCGGCGGCGGATTGATGGACGCGTATCATTCCTGCAGCAACCGGTGCTGTTTCTGCTTCATCGACCAGATGCCGCCGGGGATGCGGGAGACGCTGTATTTTAAAGATGACGACTCCCGCCTTTCTTTTTTGCAGGGAAATTATGTCACGCTGACGAACATGGACAGACATGAGATGGAGAGGGTGGCCCGTTACCATTTCTCCCCGATCAATGTCTCGGTCCATACCGTCGATCCCGCGCTGCGCTGCCGGATGCTGCACAACCGTTTTGCCGGGGATATCATGGAAAAGCTGCATTTTTTGGCGGAGGCGGGCATAGAGATGAATGGACAGGTCGTCCTCTGCCGGGGTATGAACGACGGCCCGGTGCTGGAGGAGACGATCCGGGTCCTGTCCGGGCTGTGGCCGCATATGAGGAGTCTCTCGGTGGTGCCGGTGGGACTGACGCGCTATCGGGACGGCCTGGAGCCTTTGGAGCCTTTTGGGCGGGAAGAGGCGGCGGGCGTGCTGGAGATGCTGAAAGGGTGGCAGGCGCGCCTGCGCGAAAGGACGGGCGTGGGATTCGTGTATGCCAGCGACGAGTGGTATCTCCTGGCGGGGCGCCCCCTTCCGGGCCAGGAAGCCTACGACGGCTATCCCCAGCTGGAAAACGGCGTGGGGATGCTGCGGCTCCTGGAGGAAGAGTTCACAGAAGCCTTGGGGCGGAAGCAGGGCGACGGACGAAAGATCTCTGGCAGCATCGCCACAGGCCTTCTGGCCGCGCCTTTTCTGGAGAGATATATGGAGACGCTGCGGGAAAAGTTCTCAGGTGTCCAGATCCGGGTCTGGCCCGTGGAAAACCGTTTCTTTGGAAAAAACATCACGGTATCCGGACTCCTGACTGGCCGGGATCTCTGGGAGCAGTTAAGAGGGCGGCCGTTGGGTGAAAAGTTACTGATCCCCTGTAATATGCTGAAGAGCGGAGAGGAAGTATTCCTGGATGACTGGACCGTACAGGAGCTGGAACGGCGCCTGGGCGTTCCGGTGACGGCAGTGGACTCGTCCGGGGAAGATCTGCTGCGCGCGGTACTGGAAGATGTGCTTGCAGGGGAGGCAAAACATAAAAGGAGACAGATATATGAGCAGACCGATCGTGGCTATCGTGGGCAGGCCGAATGTGGGGAAATCCACACTGTTTAACGCGCTGGCCGGCAGAAGGATATCAATCGTACAGGAAACGCCCGGTGTGACCCGGGACCGTATCTATGCGGATGTGGAATGGCTGGACAAGCGTTTCACGATGATCGACACAGGAGGGATCGAGCCGGAGAGCGCCGACGTGATCCTCTCCCAGATGCGGGAGCAGGCGCAGATCGCCATCGACACGGCCGATGTGATCGTCTTTATGACGGATGTGCGCCAGGGGCTGGTGGACGCGGATTCTAAAGTGGCCGATATGCTGCGCAGGAGCAAGAAACCGGTGATCATGGTGGTCAACAAAGTGGACGACCAGAAGTTCAACATGGACGTCTACGAATTTTACAATCTGGGCATGGGCGATCCGCTGCCGATCTCGGCCTCCGGGAAACTGGGGCTGGGGGACCTGCTGGATCGGATCGTGGAGAGCTTCCCGGAAGGCGCCGGGGAGGAGGAAGAGGATGAGATCCCGCATATCGCGATCATAGGAAAGCCGAATGTGGGGAAATCTTCTATCATAAACAAGATCCTGGGCCAGGACCGGGTCATCGTATCCGATATCGCCGGGACCACCCGGGACGCCGTGGACACGGCCGTGAGCTGGGACGGGCAGGAGTATGTGTTCATCGACACGGCGGGCCTGCGCAGGAAGAGCAAGGTCAAGGAGGATCTGGAGCGGTACAGCGTGATCCGTGCGGTGGCCGCGGTGGAGCGGGCCGATGTGGTCCTGGTGGTGATCGACGCCGCAGAGGGCGTGACCGTCCAGGACGCGAAGATCGCGGGGATCGCCCACGAGAAGGGCAAGGGCGTGATCGTGCTGGTCAATAAATGGGATCTGGTCGAGAAGACGGACAAGACCATCTATAAATACACGGATGAGATCCGGGAGGTCCTCTCTTTCATGCCCTACGCAAAGCTCCTCTTCATATCAGCCAAGACGGGGCAGCGGATCCCCCGCATGTTCGAGACGATCGACGCGGTGATCCAGAACCATGCCCTGCGGGTGCAGACAGGGGTGCTCAACGAGATCCTCACGGAGGCGACAGCCCTCCATCAGCCCCCTTCGGATAAAGGAAAACGGCTGAAGATCTACTATATGACTCAGGTGTCGGTGAAGCCGCCTACGTTCGTATTTTTTGTAAACAGCAAGAAACTGATGCATTTTTCATATACCAGATACCTGGAAAACCGCATCCGGGACGCCTTCGGGTTCGAGGGGACGCCGCTGCGGTTCATCATCCGGGAACGTAAGGAGATGAGAGGATGATCCGCTTAGTCTGTTTGCTGATCGGATATGTTTTTGGATTGTTTCAGACCTCGTATTTCCTGGGAAAGGCCCATCATATGGACATCCGGGAGTACGGCAGCGGCAACGCCGGGACCACCAACGCCCTGCGCACCATGGGAAAAAAGGCGGCGGCCATCACGCTGCTCTGCGACTGCCTGAAATGTGTGCTGGCCGTGGGGCTGATCCGTCTCCTTTTCAGGGAGAGCCATGGGGAGATCATGTCCCTGCTGGTGCTCTATGGCGCGGCGGGCTGCATCCTGGGGCATAATTACCCGGTGACCATGGGATTTAAAGGGGGAAAAGGGATCGCCGCGTCGGTTGGGATGATCCTGGCGTTCGACTGGAGGCTCTTTTTGATCGCTGCGGTGGTGTTCTTCGGACTTTTTTTCTTGTGCCATTATGTGTCCGTCTGCTCACTGACCAGCTATCTGGTGGTGTTCGCGGGTATGGTCATCTCCGGGCGGATGGGCCGCTACGGCCTGGATCTGAACGGACGGCTGGAACTGTATGGGGTGATGGGCTGTCTGCTCTTGCTGGCGTTCTACCGGCACAGGGAGAACATCAGGAGATTGCTGAAAGGTACTGAAAACAAGATCACATTTTCAAAGACAAAGGAGGGCTGATATGGCAAAGATCAGTGTATTGGGCGCGGGGAGCTGGGGGACGGCGCTGGCGATCCTTTTGAACGACAACGGACACCAGGTGCAGGTCTGGTCCGCGCTGGAAGACGAGATACAGATGCTCAGTCAGACCCATGAGCATGCGTCGAAGCTGCCCGGGGTGAAGATCGCGGAGTCGATCGTATTTACGGGGGACCTGGAAGGCGCTGTGCGGGATAAGGACGTGATCGTCCTGGCGGTCCCTTCACCTTTTACCCGGGATACGGCGCATAAGATCAAAGCTCTCGTGGGCGAGGGCCAGAAGATCGTGAATGTGGCCAAGGGCGTGGAAGAGGGGACGCTGATGACCCTGAGCGAGATCATCGAGGAGGAGATCCCCCAGGCGGACGTGGCGGTGCTGTCCGGGCCCAGCCATGCGGAGGAAGTGGGACGGCGGATCCCGACCACCTGTGTGGTCAGCGCCGGGACCCGGGAAACAGCGGAGTATCTCCAGTCGGTCTTCATGAGCCCGGTGTTCAGGGTCTACACCACGCCGGATATGCTGGGCGTGGAGCTGGGCGCGGCGCTCAAGAACGTGATCGCCCTGGCGGCCGGTACGGCGGACGGATTGGGCTATGGAGACAATACGAAAGCGGCTCTGATCACCCGCGGCGTGGCAGAGATCTGCCGGCTGGGCGTGTGCATGGGGGCAAAGATGGAGACATTTTACGGCCTGTCCGGTATGGGGGATTTGATCGTCACCTGCGCCAGTGGGCACAGCCGGAACAGGAGGGCCGGTTTCCTGATCGGTCAGGGAAGGACCATGGAAGAGGCCATGGAAGAGGTAAAGATGGTCGTGGAGGGCGTGTATTCGGCGAAAGCCGCCAAAGGTCTGGCGGAGAAATACCAGATCGAGATGCCGATCGTCACGGAAGTCTGCAGAGTATTGTTTGAAGGAAAACCGGCAGCGGACGCGGTCAACGACCTGATGCTGCGTGATAAGAAAGTGGAATCTCCTGCCCTGCCATGGGAATGACAGGCGCAGGGATCAAGACCTAAAAAGTCATAAAAAATGATCAAAAAGCCACATCGCGCAGGTCGTCGGGGATGGAGGCGCTGCGCAGGTTCCGGTCCAGATGGTCGATGGCGTCCATATCCTCCTCTTCTAATACGAAGTCGAAGATCTCGCCGTTGCTCATGATCCGTTCTTCCTGAGTGGATTTGGGGATGACGGCCACGCCTTTCTGCAAGATCCAGCGCAGTCCGATCTGGGCCGGGGTCTTCCCATACTTCGTGGCCAGGATGCAGATCACATCGTCGTCTAAGTACGCGCCGCGGGCGAGGGGCGCATACGCCTGGACCGCGATCCCTCTTGCCTGGCAGTGATCCACCAGTTTCTTTTGATACCGATAGGGATGGAACTCGATCTGGTTGACAGCCGGCGTGATGTCCGATACGCTGGCCAGCTCCTCCAGGTGGCGGATCTCGAAGTTGCTGACGCCGATGGAACGGGCCTTTCCCTGCCTGTAAAGTTCTTCCAGCTCTTTCCAGGTGCTCAGGTAACAGCCGGGAACGGGCCAGTGGATCAGGTAGAGATCCACATAGTCGGTCATCAGCCGCTCCAGGCTCCGGGCGAAGGACCCCTGCACATCACCGAGCCTCTGGGCATTGTTCCAGATCTTGGTGGTGATGAACAGGTCTTCCCGCGGAACGCCGCATGCCTGGATGCCGCGGCCGACGCCGTCTTCGTTCTTATAGGCGGAAGCGGTGTCGATGAGCCGGTAGCCCGCGTCCACGGCCCAGCCGATCGCCCGCTCCACTTCCCGTTCCCCGGTCGCTTTATACACGCCGAGGCCCAGGCGGGGCATCTGCCGTCCTGAATTTAATGTGATCGTATCTGTCGTCCTGACTGTTGTCATCATGTAAACCTCCATAATCCTTCATCTAAGATCTCCTGAATATAAAAAGTACCCCGGAAAAAGATCCCGGCGGTAACTGTATACCTTCTCAGATCAGTGGAGTATAGCATATAAATGTGAAGTTAATGCAAGGAAAGTATTACAAAAATAATAAATCATGATCCCGGGCATATCTATAGGGCGGAGAGCGGCGGTGAATTGGGAATCTTGTGCATTCTTCGGCTGAATTGCACAAAATTGTCCTGAAATTACCAGTGCGGGCTTGTGATTTTTATAAAAAATTCAATAAAATTTCCTTGAAAAATCTCTGATATGGTTGTATAATTACAATTACTTGGTGAGCCCATGCTGGACATGGTCGCTCCCATGCGGTTTCTGTGGAGACCAGAACGCTTGGTAGAAAGGAGCGGGATCATGCATTTGATCAAAGATGAGAATGGAAATGTGGTTTCCCATGGCCACGGAGAGCATGAAGGATGCCCTCACAGCCATGACCCTGATCATGAACACTGCGGACACCATCACGGTGAAGGCGGATGCCAGGGCGGGGATTGCAAACAGGAGACAGTAGCCCTGCTTGCTTATATGGTACAGCATAATGAACATCATGCAGCGGAACTGGATCAGATGGCAGACAATCTGGAAAAACTCGATATGCTCGACGCGGCGAAGACCATCCGGGACGGGGTGGCGGATTTCCAGAAAGCGAATATGCGCTTCAGTCTGGCGCTGACACTGGTGAAAGAGCAGACAAAGGAGGCTTAAGGGCATGTGTTTGGCTACAGTCATCAGAAAACAGGATGGAAGCACGATCTATAAGAATGTCAGCCGGATCGACGTGGATGCCGACACTCTGATCATCCGTGATATCATGGGGGATGAGAAGAAGGTAGAGGGGAAGATCCGGATGGTCGATCTTGCAAATAGTATCGTGGAAGTGGAATGAGGATCGAGATAGGATGGATCCGGATGGCCGCAGGCGGTGCATGCATCGTTTGTGACTATGAAGGAAGTCAGATCGGATAGTTGACAGTTTTACAGAACAAATAGATTTTGGAGGTAACCTGATGGCACATGTGATCGCAGTTGCTGGAAAGGGCGGGGTAGGGAAGACGACTCTCTGCGGGCTGATCATCCAATACCTCGGCGAGCTTGGAAAAGGTCCGATCCTGGCAGTGGATGCGGATGCTAATTCCAACCTGAATGAAGTCTTGGGTGTGGAAGTAGAGAAGACCCTGGGGGATATCAGGGAAGAGATCGCGCAGGCAGAGATGGCGAAAGACAGCCCTATCCCGGCGAGTATGTCCAAAGCGGATTACGCGGAGATCCAGTTCCGCAATGCCGTGATCGAGGATGATGATTTTGATATGTTGGTGATGGGGCGTACACAGGGAAAAGGCTGTTACTGCTTCGTGAACGGTCTGCTGCAGTCGCAGCTCGCCAGATGCCAGAATAATTATCCTGTCATCATCGTAGACAATGAGGCGGGGATGGAACATATCAGCCGCGGGATCCTGCCCAGCATGGAGACGGCGATCCTGGTCAGTGATTGTTCCAGAAGGGGTGTACAGGCCGTTGGGCGCATTGCCCAGCTCATCAAGGACTGCGGCATGAAGCCGAAGATCGTCGGCCTGATCATCAACCGGGCGCCCGGAGGGGAATTGAACGATGGGACCCGGGAAGAGATCGAGAAGCAGGGGTTGGAACTCTTGGGGGTCGTTCCCCAGGACGAGGCGGTCTATGAATATGACTGCGACGGAAAGCCCACCGTACAGCTTCCGGAAGATTCGCCAGTGAAACAGGCAGTCCGGGAGATCGTACAGAAACTGCATTTGTAAAGCGAGAGGCACTTCACCCTCTAAATTTTAATTAAGGAGAGGGTCCAGGGGGTATAGCACTCTGGAAGGATTAATAATTATATGAGGATGCCACAATTTTTTTAAGGAGGTTTATTAATGAGTGAGTTCAAGTTAACCACAGTGGAGGAATTTGAAGCGGCTACCGAGCGGTTGCTGGAGACTGGTGCAAAGGTTGGTGCTGATTCATGGCAGATGCGCGTTAAAAATCAGACACCCCACTGTAAATTCGGTGAATCAGGTGCATGCTGTAGGATCTGTTCTATGGGACCTTGCCGTATCACGGCAAAAGCACCGAGAGGTATCTGCGGATGTGATATCCATGGTATCGTTGGTAGGAACTACCTGAAATTCACAGCAGGCGGCGCTGCGACCCATTCCGATCATGGACGCGAGATCTGCCACACACTGTATGAATCAGCAGCAGACGGAAACTACAAAGTAAAAGATCCTGAGAAACTGATCCGTATCGCAAAAGAATGGGATATCGAGACAGAAGGCAAAGACATCTACGATCTGGCTCATGAAGTAGCCGAGACAGGTCTGATGGAATATGGTAAACCATTCGGATTCCAGAGATTCTTAAAGAGAGCTCCGCAGCATACACAGGAGATCTGGGAAAGAGAAGAGATCGCACCGCGCGCGATCGACAGGGAAGTCGCATCCTCTCTGCATATGACACATATGGGATGTTCTTCTAAACCGGAAGCTCTGATCCGTCAGGCTCTGCGCGCAGGTCTCTGCGATGGATGGGGCGGTTCCATGATGGGTACAGAATTCTCTGACGTACTGTTCGGTACACCTATGGAAATGGATACAGAAGCCAACTTAGGTGTTATGGTAGAAGAGAATGTAAACATCGTTGTACATGGCCATGATCCGTCACTTTCTGAGATGATCTGTGAATACGCAGACGATCCTGAGATGATCGCTTACGCTAAAGAACAAGGCGCACAGGGCATCACAGTATCTGGTGTATGCTGTACTTCAAATGAAGTAGCGATGCGTCGTGGTATCCCGATGGCTGGTAACTTCCTGCAGCAGGAAAACGTTGTACTGACAGGCGCTTGTGAAGCGATCGTCGTAGACGTACAGTGTATCTTCCCAGCACTTGGCCCGTTGAGCAAATGCTTCCATACAAAATTCATCACGACATCACCGATCGCTCAGATGCCAGAGTCTGAATTCATCAGGTTCAACTCTCATACAGCAGGCGAGAACGCGAAAGCGATCGTAAAAGCCGCGATCGAGAACTTCAAGAACAGGAAGAAAGAACTGGTACATATCCCGGATATGAAACAGAAAGCTACAGTCGGCTATTCCGTAGAGCAGATCGTTAAGAAACTTGACGGCGTTACAAACTCTCAGGTAGACGAACTGGGAACAACGAAACCGCTCATCGAGTGTATCGTATCTGGTGTTCTCCGTGGTGCAGTCGCTATGGTAGGATGTAACAACCCGAAAGTACGCCCGGATGCCGCTCATATCAGCCTGATGAAGAAGCTGATCGCAAACGACATCGTTCTCATCGTATCCGGATGTTCAGCTCAGGCAGCAGCAAAAGCTGGTCTTATGGACAAACGTGCGAAAGACCTCTGCGGCGCTGGTCTGAAGAGGGTCTGTGAATTAGCAGATATCCCGCCTGTACTCCACATGGGTTCCTGCGTAGATATCAGCCGTATGCTGATCCTGGCTGCTGAGCTTTCCAAGGATTCTGGATTGAACATCTCCCAGCTTCCAGTAGTAGGATGTGCGCCTGAGTGGATGTCTGAAAAAGCTGTATCCATCGGTAACTATGTAGTTGCTTCTGGTCTCGATACATACCTTGGTGTAGAACCGTACGCTTCTGGCTCATCAGAGATCACGGGTCTGCTCACAGGTGGCGTTAAAGACTGGGTAGAGGCTTGCTATACAGTTGAAACAGACATTGATAAATTAGGTGACTTGATGATTGAGAAGATTGAAGAGAAGAGGACAGCTATAGGCATCTAAGATCTCCGGCAGTAGATCAGGTGCGTATAAATGGAGGGATGATATGAAGATCGCGATCACCGGTAAGGGCGGAGTGGGAAAGACGACTTTTGCGGCTACTTTAGCCAGACTCTATGCAGAGGACGGCAGGAAGGTGCTGGCCGCGGATGTGGATCCGGATGCGAATCTCGGATTGGCATTGGGATTTGATGAAGAGACATTAGATTCGATCGTGCCCATTTCCAGGATGCGTAAACTGGTAGAGGAGCGCACGGGAGCTGGCCCGGACAATCAATTTTACCGTGTAAACCCAAAAGTGGATGATATCCCGGACACTTACGGAAAAGTGTGCAATGGAGTGAAGCTGCTGGTATTGGGTACGGTAGAGACCGGGGGCGGCGGCTGTGTCTGTCCGGAACATGTGATGCTCAAGCGTATCATCAATAATATGGTGCTGCACCGGGATGACGTTGTGATCCTGGATATGGAAGCCGGCCTGGAGCATCTGGGCAGGGGGACCACAGAGAGCATGGAACAGTTCATCGTAGTCATCGAGCCTGGAGCCAGGAGTGTGCAGACTTATAAGAATGTGAAGCGTCTGGCTGAGGATCTTGGTGTAAAGCAGGTGCGTGTGGTCGCCAATAAAGTGCGGGGACCGGAAGACGAAGCTTTTATCCAGGAGAAGATCCCTCCGGAAGACCTGTTGGGCATGATCCATTACAACACAGATGTGATGGATGCGGACCGCCAGGGCAAGTCCCCGTTTGACTTCAGTCAAGATGTGGTGAAAGAGATCCAGGCAATCAAAGAAAAAATCGATCATCAATGATCATAATTAGGAGGTAAAGAAAAAGTGCTATTATTTGATACCGTTTTTAATGGAAATGATGCAGTTTATGGGCTTACAGAAAAAGCCGTTAATGATGCGATCGCACAGCACGGCGAAGACAAAGCCGTAGGTTTCCCGGATACAGCTTATGGTCTTCCCTGCTACAACGCTGTAACAGGCACAAAGATCAAGACCCTGAAAG
>CAJTYN010000051.1:13262-17686 GCA_910584115.1 uncultured Lachnospiraceae bacterium | reverse complement strand
ATGGTGTAGGTGGAATGATCCGGACCGCCGCCGGTCATGACCATGGGCTGTACCAGCATCCGAAAGGCGCCGATGGTGACGGTGATGAAGATCAGCACGCATAAGGGCTTCATCTCCGGCAGGGTGATGTCCTTGAACTTCTGCCAGCTTGTGGCGTGATCCATCTCCGCCGCTTCGTAAAGGGCCGGGTTGATGTTCTGCAGGCCGCCTAAGAGGATCAGCATCTGGTAGCCCATGCCCTGCCATACGCTCATGATGGCCACGGAGGGCAATGCCTGTTTCGCGCTATGTATGAAAGGCTGCGCGTCGATGCCGAAGTTTGCCAGCAAGGTGTTTAAGATGCCCTCCGGGCTGTAGATCTGCAGCCACAAGGTGGAGACTACGGCCAGGGACATGACCACCGGCACAAAGAAGGCTACCTTGAAATATTTTTTGCAGTGGGCCGCGTGGTTGATGGCGATGGCCATCAGCATGGCGCCGCCGCACTGGCAGGGTACGATGATGAGCACGAATTTTACCGTGTTCAGGAAAGATTTTACAAAAAGCTCATCTTTAAAACAATCCAGATAATTTTTTAATCCCACGAAATGCGTCAGTTCCGGGCTCAATGCGAAGTAGTCGGTGAAGCTAAATCCAAAAGTCAAAAGCATTGGCAGGAACAGAAACAATGTGAGGAGTATCAGCGCCGGGGCAAAAAATGCCATTCCTAAGATCGAATTCTTTTTCCTCATTATTCTCTTGTGTAACGCTCCAGTTTTGCGTTCATCCTTTCCACTGATTTATCCATTTCCGTCTGGGCGTCTTTGCCTCCCAGCGCCACGCTCTCCAGCGTCTCCTGGAAATACGTGCTCACCTGCGGATAGACAGGCGTCTTCGGCCGCGGATGGCCGTAGTTGCTCAACTGGTCATAGAGCGCTTTATAGTTGTCGTCCGTCTGGAAGACGTCGATGTTCTCGAAGGCTTCGTAGGTGGACGGGAAGGTCTTCGACATCTCCCAGATGCGGATGCCGCTCTCCACACCGCTCATCCACTGCACCAGCTTGGTGGCGCCCTCGATGTTCTCCGTCTCGGAGGAGGCGGCGAAGGCCCAGGAGCCGGTGGGGGTGTACTTTCCGCCGTCCCAGCCGTCGGCCACCACATAGGGCGCCACGCCTAAGTCGATGTCCGGGTAGTTTCCGTAAACGGTGTTGACTTCCCACGCGCCGTCGAATTTGAACGCGGCCCGTCCGCTCTCGAAGAGGTTCTCGATCTTCGCCTCGGACATGTAGCCGTTTTCCACGATCTGGCGGAAGTAGTCCATCGTCTCCACGTTTTCCTTGGAGTTAAAATAGCCGTCCACGGCCAGGCCGTCGTCGCTGACCAGTTTGCCGCCGTTTGACCAGGCAAAGGGGGCGTAGTAGTAGATGCTGGCCTCGCCCACCGGGAAGGTCATGTCCAGGGGGTAGCCTTTTTTCTCATCCATCAGCGGTTTTAATCTCTCCAGGACTTCCGTAAATTCCGTCCAGGTCCAGGGATGCTCCGCGTCCGGCACGTCGATCCCGGCTTCTTTCAGGATCGCTTTGTTGTAGTAAAGCCCCACGCTGGACTCCATCACGCCCAGAGCATACAGATGGTCGTCGTAGGTCCCCTGCTCGATGATGGACGGCAGATAGATGTCTTTTTCCTCCTGGGGGATCTCCGCCAGGGGTTGGATGATCCCGTTGGCCGCGTAAGCTGCTATATTGGGGCCGTCCACGGTCAGGACGTCCGGAAGGCCGCCGGACATGACCGAGGCGTTGACTTTGTCGGAATATCCGCCGCCGCTGTCGTTTCGCGGAACGAATTCGATGTCCGCGAAATATGTCCCGTCATACTCCTCGTTAAAGCTGTCCACAGACGCCTTGTACGCCTGCCCTTCTTCTGTCTCCTCGATGGAATGCACCCACATGGACAGATACGTCTCACCCTCGTCGTAGCCTGCTATGTCGCCTGGCCGCACATCTTTTTTCTGGCATCCGGTCAGGGATCCCAGAGCAAAAAGGACGCCCGCCAGGCATAGCAACCGTTTTCTCATTCCCTCTCCTCCTTTTGATATAAAATCGGTAACGGTATCGGTAAAGTTACCGGTTACTTACGATATGATGATAATATATATCGTATATCTTGTCAATAATGAGTTTTGATTTCGGCATATATCCTATTTTGGGTCGTATATTTTATGTATATTTCACAAAAAAAGCGGCGGTCCGTGGGCGGAAAGTCCCTGACTGGATCATATATGGTTGATTTTTTTTCAGCCTTTATGCTATACTCACAGTATGAAAACAAAAAAAGTCACATTTGCGGATATCGCGGCCTATACGAATTTTTCTAAGACGACGATCTCACGCTATTTCAACGATCCGGACTCCCTCACGCTGGAGAACCAGCAGAAGATCGCGGACGCCCTGGTCGCCCTTGATTATAAGGAAAATAAAGTCGCCCGGATCCTCGCCAGCGGAAAGACGGAATTCGTGGGGATCATCATACCGAATCTGTACATGCATTATTATGCGGAGATGCTCGATCAGATCCTCGCTACCTACGAGACGTACGGATACAAATTCCTGGTCTTCGCGGGGGATGAGAAAAAGGATATCGAACGGCGCTACATCGAAGAGCTCCTGGCCTATAACATCGAGGGGATGATCATACTGAGTCCGACCATACCGTCGGAAGAACTGGCGGCTTATGACATCCCCGTGGTGGGCATCGAGCGCGAGGACCGCTGCATATGCAGTGTGAATACAGACAACTATATGGGCGGCGTCCAGGCCACGGGCCTGTTGGAGCGGTGCGGCTGCGATCTCTTCGTCCATATCAATGCACAACTGCCCGAGAACGTCCCGGCGTACGGCCGGATCAAAGGGTTTCGGGAGACCTGTGAAGAACATGGGCTGCCCTGCGAACTGTTCCTGGACGATCTCGGTAATTCTTATGAGGAGAACCATGAGAAGATGCAGAAGATCGTGGAGGTCTTAGAGGGCAGGTATCCTGAACGGAAGAAAGGGATCTTTTTATCCAATGATACGCATGCGAATGTGTTCCTGAATGTGCTGGTCAGGAGATATGGAAAGCTCCCTGATACATACAGGATCGTCGGATTTGATGATTCGCCCGTATCCAGCGAGGCTGTCATCCCGATCAGCACCATCGGCCAGCAGATCCCGGTGATCGCCAGGGAGGCGATGGGCCTTCTGTCGGTCCAGATGGATGAGCGGAAGAAAAGGCGGCCGGTCCCGTTGGAAAAGCCGATCCACAAGATCGTCACGCCCATCCTGATCCGCCGGGAGACGACCTGATCCAGATATAAGGAGGGATTTAATGAGATACACGAGAAAAGAGTTAAAATGCCGGGCCAGGGAAGCCATGAAGGGCAATTACCTGATCCCGATCCTGGCGACCGTGAGCATCGCGCTGCTCACTTCTTCATTTATGTTCATCGTCGCGCTGCTCTTTGGGGGAGATACGACGCTCTCTCTGGTCTTAAGCCAGCTTGCCAGCCTGATCGTCTCCCTGATCGCGTCGGTATTTACAGCGGGGATCTGCTGTATGTATTTAAATATCGGGAGGAAGAAGCCGTACGGCATGAACGACCTCTTCCGTATGTTCCACCAGGATCCGGACAGGGTCATCGTGGTGTGCTTCGTGCTCACGCTGCTCGATATGCTCTGTGCCATCCCGGTGTATATGGTGCAGGGGCTGCTCGTCCAGGCGGACACGCCGGAGAAGCTGCTCAAGGTGTTCCCGGTCATACTCGGGGCCACATGCTTAAGCTCTG
Organism: uncultured Lachnospiraceae bacterium; assembly: GCA_910584115.1. Lineage (GTDB taxonomy): Bacteria > Bacillota > Clostridia > Lachnospirales > Lachnospiraceae > MGBC164599. The sequence continues at coordinate 13,887 of CAJTYN010000051.1, read as the reverse complement.
TCCTGGCCCTGTTCGTCACGATGCCCTTTGTATTTTCCTATATGCTGCTGGTGGATGACCCGGAGATGGGCGCCGGGGCGGCCCTGCGGGGCAGCGTCACGATGCTGAAAGGGAACAAGATGCGCCTATGCAGGCTCTACCTCAGTTTTTTCGGGATGGGTGTGCTGGTCGTATTGTCCGGGTTCGTGGCCGCTCTGTGGGTGGGCGCGTATATGCAGGCGACCATGGTACAGCTCTATCTGGAGCTGAACGGGGAAACTGAGAACGCGGTACAGACGGAAGCAGCGGCAGAAAACGCCAAGGACAGACTGCCCATCCGGGCGGATGATTACAACGCGGAAGCGTGAAAGGGGGATCAAAAAATGGATGAGAAAGACAGGATGGATGGAATAGACGGAATAGATAAAGCAGATGAAATGGATAAAACAGATGAGATAAATGGGATAAATGAGACAGACGGCCAGCCCCAGGAGACGGCGGAAGATGCATCTTTAGTCCCCGCAGACCAGGAAAATGGGGAAAAAGACGGCATACCGGAGATACATCTGCCAGATCCTGAGGATGAAGGGCAGCCGGAAGAGGCGCCGTCAGCCTATAGTTACGGAGAAGGACCAGGGACACCGCC
>CAJTYN010000051.1:0-13162 GCA_910584115.1 uncultured Lachnospiraceae bacterium | reverse complement strand
GGTCCTCAAGGCTATGGTCCCCGGCGTGTACCGCCGAAGAACAACATGGCGCTGGCCTCGCTGATCGTCGGCATCCTGTCGATCCTTCTGTGCTGCTGTGGAGGCTTTGGCGTCATCCTAGGCGCGGTGGGCGTCGTGCTGGCGATCCTCTCCCGGGGCCGGGAACCCATGGAGAACACCGCCAAGATCGGTCTCGGCCTGTCCATCGGCGGGATCGTACTGGGGATCGTCGTCCTGATCATGGCATTTGCGATGGTGGGGAGCGACGAGTTCCGGTCGGAAATGTATCGGAACGGATACGGGACGCATGAAGACTACAGCCATTATTTTGACCATGGCGGCATGTAGAGATGAGGAAAAAAGATCTATGGATGTGATACAGACGATCGCCGGCGAGCTGCAGGTAAAGAGCCAGCAGGTAGAAGCCGCAGTCAGACTGATCGACGAGGGGAACACGATCCCCTTCATATCCAGATACCGCAAAGAGGCCACAGGCGCGCTCAACGACGAACAGCTCCGACAGCTTTACGAGCGTCTGGTCTATCTGCGGAATCTGGAAGAGAAGAAAGCGCAGGTGCTGGGCAGCATCGAGGAGCAGGGAAAACTGACCCCCGAGCTGAAAGCGCAGATCCTGGCCGCCCAGACCCAGGTGGTGGTGGAAGACCTCTACCGTCCCTATCGGCCAAAGCGGCGGACACGGGCCACCATCGCCAAGGAAAAAGGCTTGGAGCCTTTAGCCATGCTGATCTGGCAGCAGACCCTCACGTGCCCGGTGGAGGAAGAGGCGAAAGCCTTTTTATCTGAGGAAAAGGAAGTCCGCACGGTGGAGGAGGCGGTGGCGGGTGCCAGTGACATCCTGGCAGAGCGGATCTCCGAGGAGGCATCCTACCGGATGTATATCCGCGACGCCACCCAGAAAAAGGGCGTCCTGCAGTCAACGGCAAAAGATAAAGACACAAAGAGCGTCTATGAGATGTATTACGCTTTCGAGGAACCCATCCCCAAGCTAGCCGGCCACCGGGTCATGGCGCTGAACCGCGGGGAAAAGGAAAAGATCCTCAGCATAAAGCTGGCCGCGCCGGAGGAGGATCTGATCCGCTACCTTGAGAAAAAAGTGATCACCAGGAAGAACCCCCACACTACGCCCGTCCTGAAAAACGTAGTGGCCGACAGCTATAAACGCCTGATCGCGCCCGCCGTCGAGCGGGAGATCCGCAACGCATTGACGGAAAAAGCCGAGGCTGGAGCCATCCAGGTCTTCGGCAAGAACCTGACCCAGCTCCTCATGCAACCGCCCATCGCCGGGCAGGTGGTGCTGGGCTGGGACCCGGCGTTCCGCACCGGGTGCAAACTGGCGGTGGTGGACGCCACAGGAAAAGTGCTGGACACAGCGGTAGTATACCCCACGGCCCCCACCACGGAGGCGAAGATCAGAGCGGCCAAAGAGAAGGTCAAGGAGATGATCCGAGAGTATGATGTCACAGTGATCTCTCTGGGAAACGGCACGGCTTCCCGGGAGTCCGAGCTGATCATCGTGGAGCTGTTAAAAGAGATACCGGAAAACGTCCAGTACCTGATCACCAACGAGGCGGGGGCCTCCGTCTATTCGGCCAGCAAACTGGCCACGGAGGAATTTCCCGAGTTCGATGTGGGACAGAGGAGCGCGGCTTCCATCGCCAGGAGGATCCAGGATCCGCTGGCGGAGCTGGTGAAGATCGATCCCCAGTCCATCGGCGTGGGCCAGTACCAGCACGATGTGGACCAGAAGAAATTGGGCGCGGCCCTCTCCGCCGTGGTGGAAGACTGCGTAAATAAAGTGGGCGTGGACTTAAATACAGCGTCCGCGTCCCTGCTGGAGTACATCTCCGGGATCACGAAGACCACGGCGAAGAATATCGTGGCCTACAGGGAAGCAAACGGCAGTTTCACAGACAGGAAACAGCTTTTGAAGGTGCCGAAATTAGGCCCGAAGGCATACGAGCAATGCGCGGGATTTGCGCGGATCATGAACGGGAAGAACCCCCTGGATGCCACCAGCGTCCATCCGGAGAGCTATCCGGCGGCGGCCCGGCTCCTGGAGAAACTGGGGCATGTGCCGGAAGACATCCGGGGACAGAGACTCTCTGAGATATCAAGAGAGATCCGAGACGGCGCGGCTCTGGCAGACGAGCTGGGCATCGGGGAGATCACACTCTGGGACATCGCAAAGGAACTGGAGAAGCCTGCCAGGGATCCAAGAGAAGAGATGCCCGCGCCCATCCTCCGCAGCGACGTGCTGGAGATGAAAGACTTAAAAGAGGGCATGATCCTCAAAGGCACAGTGCGCAATGTGATCGATTTCGGGGCCTTCGTGGACATCGGGGTCCACCAGGACGGCCTGGTCCACATCTCTCAGCTGACAGACAAGAGATTTGTCAGACATCCGCTGGACGTAGTCAGTGTGGGCGACGTGGTGGATGTACAGGTCATCAGCCTGGATCTTGAGAAAAAGAGGATCGGACTGAGCATGATCATAAGATAGGCGAAAAATACCATAGAGACAGCAGCTTTGATCACATCTGATCGTTTACGGTCACTTTTAAATACAAAAGTTGCTGTCGCTTTTTATATCGCCGAGAGGAGCTTAAAAGGGGAGGACAGGAGGTGACTGGATGGAACAGGAGATCTATTTTATGCCGCTGGGCGGAGGCCAGAGAGTGGGGGCGAGCTGCTATTACCTGCGGCTGGGGGAGGCGAACCTGATCCTGGACGCGGGCATCGGCACAGAGCAGGGCTTGGTGTCCGAACCGGATCTGTACCCGCTCCTCACCCTGCCGTTCATACAGAGCGCGGGCCAGATCGATCAGATCTATATCTCCCATGCTCACGCGGATCATGTGGGGTATCTGCTGAAGCTCATGCGGGAGGCGGACCGGGCGGGTGTCTATATGACGAAGATCACGGAGCTGCTCACAGAGTACCAGCTCTACGACCGGGCTTTTCTGGAGGGTGACGGGGAAGAGGAGAAGCGGCTGGCCGCCCGGCATATGTTCGATAAGATCACCACGGTCGATTACATGCAGACCATCGATCACGGGAGATATAAGGCGACCTTTTTCCCGGCGGGCCATATCCCGGGGGCGATGATGATCCTATTCGAATACGGCAGGCGGAAGATCCTGTACACCGGGGATCATTCCATGGAGAGCACGCCGATGACGGACGGCTGCATCCTGCCGGAAGGGATCAAGATCGATACCATGATCATGTGCGGACTGCATGCCAAGCATCCCGGGTACAGGAAGAAGTCGGACAGATTGTTTAAGACTGTGCAGTATGCGCTGCGGCTGGCCGGGAGGGAGAGACGGCCTGTCCGGTGCCGCATCTCGCAGCTGAGCAAGGGCATCGAATTTATCCGGATACTGAACAGATACAATACGGAAAACATCCCCGTCTACATCGACAAGTCGGTGATGCGGGTGGTGGAGAAGATGGAGCAGCTCTCGGTCCCCATCCTGGACGCCAACGACAGGGTCATGGGGGAAGTGCGCCCGCTGATGCCCCATATCTATGTGACCGCGGACGGGGAGAGCGGGTCATCGGACATTTATCGGGACGTGCGCGTGGATTTCTCGCTCCATGAAGATTTTTCGGATATGGAGCGGTTCATCAGGAAGACGGATCCGAGACAGGCGCTGCTGGTGCATTGCGCGCAGGCGTATTCCCCGGAAGATCCGACGATCGAACAGGTCATGATGCGCGACGGGGAGTGCCGGACACAATTTATCTTTGCGGAAGAAAAAGAAATATATCGATTATAGATGATCAGGAGGTAGATCATGATAAATATAGATGACGGGAAAGTCAGAGAAGTGTTGGAAGGGATCCATGAGGCCATGCTCCGGAAGAAAAAGCGGGGGAGCAAGGTCAAAGAGGACATCGTCATGGAAAACCGCATATTTTCGATCATCTGTCACGATCCGGAGATGGGTCCTATAGGCTGCGCCAGGGCCATGGAGGAGAGATACGGGGCGCATCTGACCGGGGACGAGATCGTGCAGGTCTTTCGGAGCCGCCGGATGGCCAATCCCCACGAGCGCAGGGAACTGCTTTTGTGGGCCCAGGAACTGGCGGGATATTTTTCCGAAGCGATCGTGGGGGACCGGGACGGTTTTGACAAGTTCGAGGAGCAGCGCAAGAGTCCGGCCTTAAAGAACGGCAAACGGCACGATTCCCAGGAGCGCATCGCGGCGATCATGATCTTCGAGGCGCACCCGGAGATCGACCTGTATGACGACTTTGAGAGCCTGTGCCTGCTGGGAAATACACTGGCCCGGTATTTCTTCTATGATATGGCCGACACGCTGGCCTATGTGTACGGATTTCCCCAGTTCCACGCGGAAAAGAAAAAAGAGCGCAAAGATGCAGAGAAAGAGCAGATGTCTTATGAGCAGGCGCTCAGGCGGGTGGAACAGCTGGAAAACGCGCTGGATAGGGCAAATATCATGCTCCAGGATCTCCAGGACGAGTTCGAGGAGCAGCTGGAGGCCAGCAAAGCCAAGGAACTGGCAGATTTTTTCGTAAAACTGAATTCAGAAAAATACGGGTGTATCCTGGATGAGCTCCTGATCGTGCGCAGAGGCGTAGACCGCTTGAGAAAGAGTGATTACGAGCTGCCCATGGAGATCAACGGGCTCCTCATCATGGTGAAGAAGCTGATCCAGTTCGTGCGGGACAGTCACATCGAGCCGGTCATGAAGATCCAGTCCGTCCGGGAAGTCACGGCCGCGGACGTGGGATTCTGTAATTACGAGGGCACGGCGTTCGCCTCACCGGGTGAAAAGAAAAAGGTCCGGGTCATCTCGCCGGGCTGGGTCTATAAAGATAAGGAACTGCAGATATCAAGGCCGAAAGTGAAAGAGGAGGCATGAGGATGAAAAGGACAGATACAGAACATAACGACCTGTGCGTAGGCATCGATCTTGGCACGACCAACTCGGTGCTGGCCACGATCAATGAGAAATTAAACGGGGACGTGGTGAGCAAAGTCGTCGAGATCCCCCGTGCCGTCGACATGTACAGCGCCATGTCCGGGGAGGCGAAGCTCACCACGATGAAGAGGCCCACATTGCCATCCTGCATCTATTACAGGCAGGAGAAGGACTATGAGCCGCTGGTAGGGGACTTTGCAAAGATCCAGTACCCCCTGCGGCCCCATCTGGTGGCCAGGTCCATCAAGAGCCAGATGGGCAGGCCCCTGGCCGAAGGGCTGTCCTGCGACATCCCGGATCAGACCCCGGCCCAGATCTCTTCCAGGATCTTGCGGCACATGCTGGAAGAGGCGTCAAAAGTCTATCGATGCAAGATCACAGACGCAGTGATCACGGTCCCCGCGAATTTTGATTCAGCCATGTGCGCGGCCACGAGGGACGCGGCAGAGCTGGCGGGGATCCAGGTAAAAAATAAAGATGGGAGCGAACGGCCGGTCCTCTTATCAGAACCAAACGCGGTCATCTACGATCTGATCAATCAGATACGAAATGGAGAGATCTCAAGTCGGATCTTGGACTTGAGCCAGAAAAAGACGGTGCTCGTCTTTGATTTCGGGGGAGGGACCCTGGATATCACCATGCATGAGATCAAACGGAGAGAGGAGTTAGAGGACGTCTTAAAAGTCGACGAGATCGCGACGAACAGATATACATTGCTGGGCGGCGACGATTTTGACGAAGAGATCGCGAGAGCAATGTATGAGCGCTATCTGGGGCAGTTTGCGAACCGCCCGGAGATCGCCCGCGACGTCAAGAAAAAAGAAGACGTGGTCATGCCCCAGCTGCGGGTCTACGCGGAGCACCTCAAGCTGGACTTAAATGAGCGGTGCGGCGAAGATTACAGCTCCGGTTGGGACGATGACGACGAGGAGATCTCCCTGCCGGTAGGCGGGAGCATGGGCGGGGTGGGATTCGCCTATGACGATACATTTACAAAGGAGCAGGTGGAGAAGATCCTCTCCGTGTTCATGGCGCCGGATCTGTCATTCGACGACTACAAGAGGATCGATCAGATCAAAGATACCCGCAACATCATCTACCCGATCCTGGACGTGCTGAGCAAGGCCGCTGAAAAACTGGGGACGGCCGAGGTGAGGGTGGACGCCGTCATCGTAAACGGCGGCATGTCAAAATTTTATATGATCACGGACAGATTGAAGGGATTTTTCGGCTTCGAGCCGATCGTGGCCCTGGACCCGGATCTGTCAGTGGCCAGGGGAGCGGCCGTTTACCATTATTACCTGCATAAATATGACGAGATGCAGGACGACATGCGCATATTGGGGGAGATGGAGAAAGGAGAGCAGGCACGTCCCGCACCCCACCATGTGATCGAGTGGGGGAAGAACATCTTAAACGACAGCCTGTACCTGGGCGTTAAGAATGGCGCGGTACACAAGATCATCCCCACCGGGGCGGAGATCCCCTATACATCAGACAAGATGACAGGCTTTAAGATCGAGCCGGGGCAGAATAAGATCGCGATCCCGATCAAGAGCCGGAACCTGGACGGCTCCTACCGGATCATCGCCAATGGCAACATCTCATTTCGGGAGCATTACGCCAACGGGGCGTACGTGACCTTCGAGATCTGCCTGGGGATCAACAGGGTCCTCACGATGAAAGCCTGGACCAGCCAGGATCAGGAAGGCACAGAGCGGATCGAGGAGGGGTATGCCCAGATCGCCATCGACAACAATGAGCGGTCTAAGATCAAGGCCAAATTCATGGCCCCCAGCGGGAGCGTCCTGCAGCCCAAGGCGGAAGTGAACAACATCCTCCAGCTCTGTCACAATTACGAAAAGAGCCGGAACAAACAGGAGAAGAGCACGCTGGCCAAAAGGCTCAATGTGTGCGTGAACAGCATCTGCAGCGCCAGCAACAAAAAAGATTTCGCCGGGATCATCCTGGAAGTGCTGGACAGCACGGCCAGCGAGGCATCCAAGCAGAGGCTGTTCATCATCGCGCGGAAGATCGCGCATGCCTGGGACGAGGCGGAGAAAAAGCGTCTGGCGAGAGCGTGCATGAGCCAGCTCAAGGCGGATCTGGAAGGATCGTTCATCGGCGGGCCGAAAGTCTCCACGAACATACAGGCGATCTACACGATGAGTGTCTGCGCAGACGCTCAGCAGCTGGGGGAGCTGGGGGCGCTGCACGGCTCATCCAAATATCTGCAGGCTTGCCTGTATGCCCACGGAAAGACCCAGACGGCCATCCCCTGGCTCTTGGAGGAATTTGAACAGGACTGGGGGCGGGCCATGAAGCATTACGGGAATAACCTCCAGTTCAGTGCCCACGCGATCGGAGCCGCGCTGCGCAGGGCAGACGGACAGGGGGAAGATCCAAAGATCAGGGAAGAGGTGGCCGGGAAGCTCTGCCGGGTCATCCGCAGCGGCAATCTGACAAAAGAGGAGCTGGGCTGCTGCATCCTGGCGCTGGGATGGATCTGCGACCGGAGGAACGGGTCCGCACAGGAGGAAGACGTGCAGGCCGGGATCATCGCGGATGCATTGGACGCGCTTGCGGGCCTGGAGAGCTTTTATCCCATACTGGTCACTTTAAAATGTGATAAAGCAAAGCAGATCGCTGTAAAGATGATCCAGGGCGACCTCCTGGATGAGGAAGAGGAAGAGTTCCTGCTGACAAAGCTCGAGATATGAGAACGTTTTTTCTTGCATTCGCTGGGGAAATCTGTTATAATAATCTCTGTCATGGTGGTGGAAGGGCATCACCATACATCCAATGCGGCCGGACAGGCCGTATATGCACAAAACCGAGGGGACGATAAGGGGAAAGCATTACAATGATATTGTAAGGAGATCTACCAGAGGGATTGTGTGAAGGATCATGAAGAGAAGAGAGAGCAGAAGAAGACGGGACAGGAGACGGATCAGGGCCGTTAAGCGTCTGCGGCGCATGCTGTGCATGGCACTGGCAGTGCTGGTATTCGCGGTCGTGGGTATCGTCCGTGTCATCGTCAACGTAAATGAGAAGACCCCAGCTGATGCTTCAAAGGATGAACGGGATGTACAACAGGAGGTTGTCGCATCCGCGGAAAGAGAAGTCATGGCGAGCGAGACCCTTACCAGCGAAGGGGGGATCATAACGACTGGGATCTCAGGAGTGGTAAACGGGATATACGGGACAGAGATGCCCGATCATCCGATCCGCAAGATCGGGACCAGCTACGAGGCGGTGATCGTGGGGCAGAGATCCTCTGAGGCGATGGGCATCGGTACGATGTCCGCGGGGGACAGTATGCAGGCGTCCGTGGCGAACCTGAGTTATTTTTCACAGAGCCAGGCGTCGTCGTCGACAGTCATGTCCGACGTGGATTACGAGACGCTGCTGAGCATCGTGGAAGCTGAGGCGGGCGGAGAGGATATGAGATCGCGGATCTTGGTAGCGGAAGTGATCATGAACCGTGTGAACGATGACCGTTTTCCGGATACTGTTTCAGAAGTCGTATGGGAACAGAACAATGGAGCTGCACAGTTCTCACCCACAGAGGACGGCAGGATCAATACCGTAGAGATCTCGGATATGACGAAAGAAGCAGTCAGACAGGTTTTAGACGGCATGGCGGACCAGTCGAAAGGTGCATTATTTTTTGTGGCGAAGGACCAGGCATTAGAGAGCAATGTGGCGTGGTTTGAATCAGATCTTAAGCAGCTGTTCGTACATGGGGATCACGCGTTCTATACCTTTCCCTGACTGAACATAAAAGAAAGACCCGGAAGGAGCATGACTCTTCCGGGCTTTTGTCGTGCAGAGACATCCCAGAGTATAAAAAAGATATTAAATTTTTTTTCAGACTGGCATATTGGGGGGAAGTATTATATAATATGTATAAGCCTTCGAGAGGCTCACCAGATTTACAGATCATACAACAGATATAGCCGTGGGAGGATGCGAGATGGCAGTAGTGAGAGAATTAATACGTACAGAGGAGAATGGGACGATCAGTTTTGGAGATTATGGACTGGATACGAAATCCAAGTTGTCAGATTTTGATCACCAGGGAGATATGTATAAAGTAAAGACTTTCAGGGAGATCACAAAATTAGAGAGAAATGGTGTCTTTGTCTATGAATCTGTTCCGGGGACGGCTGTATTTGATCTGGAACAGACAGACGGCAGCATGAGCTTTAGCGTGGAAGGGCAGGGAGATGCCCAGATCACGGTGGGACTGGAAGAAAATATGGAATACGAGATCTTCATCAACCAGGAGAGCACGGGCAGGATGCGGACAAATCTGGGCGGAAAACTTTCTTTTAGCACGGAATTGTCAGAAGGGATATCCACTGGGGTGAGGATCGTAAAGTCATAACAAGATGAAGAGAGGGGCGCGACAGATCTATCGGGGCTGTGGCGTCCCGGTCATTTTAGCAGAGGATGAGGCGGATGGCGAAAGGGAAGAAGACGGCGTTTTTTTGTCAGAGCTGCGGCTATGAGTCGCCCAAATGGATGGGGCAGTGTCCCGGCTGCAGGGAATGGAATACATTTGTGGAGGAACTGCCCGCGCCGAAAGCCCCCGGCAGGGCTGCAGGCGGCAGGCCGGCGAGCGAGCCCGTGACCCTGGGGCAGATCGACATCCGGGAGGACATCCGGCAGGGCAGCGGTATCGGCGAGCTGGACCGGGTCCTGGGCGGGGGAATCGTGCAGGGTTCCCTGGTCCTGGTGGGCGGCGATCCGGGGATCGGAAAATCCACGCTGCTCCTGCAGATGTGCAGGCACCTGTCGGAAAAAAAGGTGAAAGTCCTGTATATCTCCGGCGAGGAGTCGCTGAGACAGATCAGACTCCGGGCGGAGCGCATCGGGCGTTTTTCCGATGGGCTGCTGCTCCTGTGCGAGACGGATCTGGCCGTCATCAAACAGGTGGTGGAGAGGCAGAGCCCCCAGGTGGTGATCATCGATTCCATCCAGACCATGCACAACGAAGAGATCGCTTCGGCCCCGGGCAGCGTCTCCCAGGTGCGGGAGTCCACGAGCGTGCTCCTTCAGATCGCCAAAGGCAAGGGTGTGACCATCTTCATCGTGGGACATGTGACCAAGGAAGGGAATGTGGCCGGTCCCAGGGTGCTGGAGCATATGGTGGACACGGTGCTCTATTTCGAAGGGGACAGACATGCGTCCTATAGGATCCTGCGGGGTGTGAAGAACCGTTTCGGTTCGACCAACGAGATCGGAGTGTTCGAGATGCGGGACACGGGGCTTGAAGAGGTGAAGGATCCGTCAAAATTTTTGCTGGAGGGCCGGCCTGAGAACGCTCCGGGTTCCGTGGTCGCCTGTTCGATGGAGGGGACCCGGCCCATCCTCATCGAGATCCAGGCCCTGGTGTGCAGGACGAACTTCGGGATCCCCCGGCGGACAGCGGCGGGGACAGACCCCAACCGGGTCAATCTGCTGATGGCCGTATTGGAAAAACGCCTGGGGATGGATCTGGGCAACTGCGACGCCTATGTGAACATCGCCGGCGGGATCAAGATGAACGAGCCGGCCATCGACTTAGGAGTCGTGCTGGCGGTGATCTCCAGCCGCCAGGATGCGCCCATCCCGGATCATGTGATGGCCTTCGGCGAGGTGGGCTTGAGCGGCGAGATCCGGGCGGTGAGCATGGCAGAACAGCGGGTGCTGGAGGCAAAGAAGCTGGGCTTTGAGACGGTGATCCTGCCTCGGGTATCGTTAAAGGCCGTGGATAAGATAAAAGGGATCCGCCTCATAGGCGTGGGGAGCCTGCGGGAGCTGATGGCGCTGCGTTTTGGCACGTGACAGGGAGGGATGGATGTATTGAGGGAGAGATTTTACCGTTTTATGCAGGGAAGGTATGGGAACGACCAGTTCAATCATTTTCTGATGATCCTATCTCTGGCCGTGATGATCCTGTCGATCTTCTGGAAGCCTCAGTTGTATCTGGTCGCCGTCGCCCTGCTGGCCTGGGGGTATTACCGCATGTTTTCAAAAAAAGTATACAGCCGCGCGGTGGAGAACCAGAAATACTTAAGTATCCGGGAAAATGTCTTAAAGAAGCTGCGCCGGGAGAAGAACCTGCTGGAACAGAGGAAGACGTACCATATCTATAAATGTCCCGGATGCGGCCAGAAGGTGCGCATCCCCCGGGGAAAAGGAAAAGTGGAGGTCCACTGCCCCAAATGCGGGATGGATTTTATCAAGAGGAGTTAAAGGGTGATGCTGTCGGAGATCTTATTATCTTATCTGTGCGTTGTGAATCTGACGGCTTTCGTCCTGTTCGGGATCGATAAGCGGCGGGCGAGGCGACACCGCTGGCGCATCCCGGAGAGGCGGCTTTTTATGGCGGCGCTGGCCGGAGGGAGCCTGGGCGCCCTGGCGGGGATGTACGGATTCAGGCACAAGACCCGGCACAGGCTCTTTGCCTGGGGCGTGCCGCTGCTCTTTGTGCTGCAGGCGGGAGCCTTGGCGGGAATATTGGTGATGACAGGAGTTTATGAGTGATGAGATTAGAAAAGCTACAGGGATACCTCCGTTCAAAGGGATGGAAATACCAGTATACGGAGGAGGATGGATGCGGGAGCGTCGATTTTGAATATAGAGGGATCAACTACCATGTGTGGGAATTTCCGGATGGTGAGGGTGCCGAGAGCAATGTAAAAGACGGGGGACGGCAGGAGGAGTTTGCCGAGGGCTACGAAGAGGAGATCCTGGCGATCATGAAAGACTGGCAATAGGCAGTATCCGCAGAGATCAAAAAAACGTTTTAAGGGGTCCGGGGGAGATCGCGATCCCCCGGCGTTTTTGGTACTCAGATCATCTGCAGGATCTAATGTGTGGTGATCAAAGTCGTGTACCCTGCATCCCGGAGTCTGTGCTCCATGGTAGTGGCGTTCCCCAGCTGTAAGTAAGCGCCCACCTGCACTTTGTAGTAGCCGTCCTCATTGAGCAGGAAGGCGGGATATCCTTGGTCTAACAGTTCATAGAGGAGCTGGTCGGCGTTCTGTCTGTTCTTAAATGCTCCGGCCTGTACCCGGTAATAGGTGGGGCCTTCCACGTCTTCTTCCCCCAGGGTCCCTAAGATGGCGTCTGCGATCGCCTGGGCGATCTCGTCAAACTTTTCATCGAACAGGGCGTTGTCCTTGCTGTTATTCAGAAAACCGGCTTCGATCAGCACGGAGGGCATGGTGGTACGCCGCAGCACCACCAGTCCGGGACGTTCTTTGACACCCAGGTTTTTGTAACCGACTTTGCCCAGGGCGCCGGCGATGTTCTCGGCCATGTCGTATTTGATGCCGGAGTTGTTGTACACCAGTGTCTCCACGCCTGTGTACTGGTCGGGCATGGGGCTGGAATTGCGGTGGAAGGAGACGAAATAATCGGCTCCCGACTGGTTGGCGATGGTGGCTTTTTGGAACGGGGTCTGGTAGACGTTTGTCGTGCGGGTGTATTCCACGTCGACGCCTCTGTTCTTTAAGATATCCCCGACGGCCAAGGTGAGGCGCAGGGTGTCGTCTTTTTCCTGTCTGCCATTGGATACGGCACCGGGATCCGCACCGCCGTGTCCGGCATCTAACATGATCTTATATTCTGGCAATTTTCGGACTCCTTTTTTTTATTTTACATATTTATCATATGCGCGGCCTGTGGATAGTTGTGAGTGCCTGGAATGTGTTTGAAGACCCCTTTAAATTTTGTAAATAGATCAAACATTACGTACGTTTACTACGATCCACGACCGCTCAGGTCTTTGGTCTTGTACTTTTCTGCGAGAAAAGTACCAAAAGCGCCGGGGGATTGCGGATTTCCCCCGGACCCCTTGAAACGCTTTTTGAAAGGCAGGGATCCTATTATCTGTAAATTTGTGGTGACTATAAGCAATACATTGAACATTTGATAACATCATCTCAAAGGGGTGCTAGGAAGAGAGGGGTATCTGTCCCCGGCTGTGCACAGACGAACGGTAGTATCTTTGCAAAACGGGGAGGCAGATGGCACCTGTTTGTCAAAGACCAGATCCGCCCCTTTCCATCGTCCCCTTGCTTGGATTAAAGCCCCTTTTAAATGGTCCATCAAAGTTCGCTGTAGTGTTAGATTAAGAGGAATGGGAGATGATCTGAATGGATGAAAAGAGAGAAAATGTGGGAAGCATAGGCAGCCGC
>CAJTYN010000050.1 GCA_910584115.1 uncultured Lachnospiraceae bacterium | reverse complement strand
GTCTTTTGGCTGAATGAGCGCAAAAATATGAGGACCGCCCGGCAGGAGCTTAAGGAGAGCTGGGGCAGGCCGCCCCGGAAATATCGCACCGCGGATCAGATCAGGCGGCTGTCCGCCTATGCGGAGCAAAAGAGCGGGTCGGCGCCTTTTTCCATCGATCCGATCACCTGGCGGGATCTGGATATGGACCGGCTCTTCATGCAGATGGATGGGACAGTCTCCGCGCCGGGGGAAGAGTATCTCCTCTACCTGCTGCGCACGCCGATGCTGGATGAGGCGCGTCTGTGGGAGCGGGACGCTCTGATCCGTCTGGTCGCGGAGGATGAACAGCGGCGGCTGGATCTGCAGATGCTCCTCTCCCGGATCCCCCAGGGAGGGGCGCATCCGATCGGGGAGGGGCTGCAGGGTCTGAAAAGAGCGGCGCCGGTCGGCAGAGCCAAGCACTGGACGCTGTGTGCGGCAGCCGTCCTCAGCCTGGCCTTCATGTTCATCCAGCCGGTGTACGGCTTCTTCCTGTTCTTGGGTGTGGCCTGCCTGAACACCGCGGACTATTACATGGGCGGCGACAGAAAGCAGGTGGAAGTCTATCTGGGATGTTTCCGGGATATCCTGCAGATGATGCGGGCGGCGAAAGATATCGAGGCGTGGGCAGAAGACGCCGCGTGGGGACAGATTGACGGCCTCTGTGCCCGCATGCGCCAGGCCCGGCAGGAGCTGCGGGCGTTTGCAAAAGGTTCCTACTGGCTTTCGGGCAAAGGCCATATCTCCGGCGGGATCGAGGCTGTCCTAGCGGATCTGATCCGGATGGTCTTTCACGCGGACCTCATCATCTACAACGCCATGCTCCAGGAGATCTATCTCCATGAACAGGCCGCCTGGACGCTCATGGAGACACTGGGAGAGCTGGACTGCGCCATAGCCGCGGCCTCGTTCCGCGAGATGCTGCCCGTGTGGTGCAGGCCCGTATTTGAAAAGACCATGGACCTGCAGGCGGAAGGCATCTACCATCCCATGGTGAAAGACCCCGTACCCAACGATCTTTACCTGGAAAAGAGCATGCTGCTCACAGGATCCAACGCCTCCGGCAAATCCACGTTCCTCAGAGCGGTCGCCCTCAATGCCCTCCTGGCCCAGACCATCGCCACCTGCCCGGCCGCATCCTACCGGGCGCCCATGTGCCGGATCTACACATCCATGGCCCTCTCGGACGACCTGGAAAAGAAGGAGAGCTATTTCATGGCGGAGATCCGCTCCCTGAAGAGGATCCTGGACGCCGCATCACAGGAGATACCGATGCTGTGCATGGCAGATGAAGTGCTGCGGGGGACCAATACCATCGAGCGGATCGCGGCCGCCGCGCAGATACTGCTGAGCCTGCGCCGGGAGCAGGTGATCTGCCTGGCGGCGACCCACGACATCGAACTGACATATATCCTGGAAGCGTGGTATGAGAATTATCATTTCGGGGAAGAAGTCCGGGAAAGGGATGTGCTGTTCTCCTATGAGCTGAAAAAGGGCCGCGCCTCCACCAGGAACGCTATCCGCCTGCTGGAGATGATGGGCTACGATGAGAAGATCGTACGGGGGGCCGGGAGGGCGGCGCGGGCATTTGAGGAGAGCGGCATATGGCCCAGGTCTTGACAAAAAAACAGCTGATCTGTATACTTTATAAAACGCCGGAAGGCATGCATTTATACGAGGAGGGGAACACATGACTGTGTACGAAGAGCTGCAGGCCCGGGGCCTGATCGCGCAGGTGACAGACGAGGATGAGATCAAAGAGCTGATCGACAACGGAAAGGCTGTGTTTTATATAGGATTCGATCCCACGGCAGACAGCCTGCATGTGGGTCATTTTATGGCGCTGTGCCTGATGAAACGGCTGCAGATGGCGGGGAATAAGCCGATCGCGCTGATCGGCGGCGGGACCGGCATGATCGGGGATCCGTCCGGGCGGACCGATATGCGCCAGATGATGACGCCGGAGACGATCGCCCACAACTGCGAGTGTTTCAAAAAACAGATGAGCCGTTTCATCGATTTTTCAGACGGAAAGGCGCTCATGGTGAACAACGCGGACTGGCTGATGGACTTAAATTACGTGGATGTGCTCCGTGAGATCGGCCCCCATTTCAGCGTCAACTGGATGCTCCGGGCGGAGTGTTACAAACAGCGCATGGAGAAGGGATTGAGCTTCCTGGAATTTAACTATATGATCATGCAGAGCTATGATTTCTATGCGTTATACCAGAAATACGGCTGCAACATGCAGTTCGGCGGCGACGACCAGTGGAGCAACATGCTGGGCGGGACAGAGCTGATCCGCCGCAAGCTGGGCAAAGACGCCTACGCCATGACGATCACCCTGCTATTGAACAGCGAGGGCAAGAAGATGGGCAAGACCCAGTCCGGCGCGGTCTGGCTGGATCCGGAGAAGACCTCGCCCTTTGATTTCTATCAGTACTGGCGGAACGTCGGGGACGCGGATGTGTTAAAATGTATCCGTATGCTCACGTTTTTACCTCTGGAGGAGATCCAGGCGATGGAGAAATGGGAGGGCAGCCAGCTGAACCAGGCGAAAGAGATCCTGGCCTACGAGCTGACGGCCCTGGTCCACGGGGACGAGGAGGCGAAGAAGGCCCAGGAGGGCGCCCGCAGCTTATTCGGCAGCGGCAATGCCCAGGACATGCCCACCACGGAGCTGACAGAGGAAGATTTCAAAGAAGACCAGGTGGATCTGATCACCATGTTGTGTAAGGCGGGATTGACACCTTCCCGCTCGGAAGCGCGCAGGGCCATCGAGCAGGGCGGCGTGTCCATCGACGGCGAGAAGATCACGGACATCCACCATCAGGTGGCGCGGGAAAAGATCCCCCAGGAGGGTCTGGTCTTGAAGCGCGGAAAGAAAAAATTCAGAAAGATCATCGTAAAATAGACCAAGAGAGATATAGGAGGCGGAAAGTTGAAAAAATACGGAGTGAACGAACTGCGCCAGATGTTCCTGGAGTTTTTCGAGGGAAAAGGACATCTGGCTATGAAGAGTTTCTCATTGATCCCTCAGAACGATAAGAGCCTGCTGCTGATCAACTCAGGCATGGCTCCGCTGAAACCATATTTTACAGGGGTGGAGATCCCGCCCCGGACGCGGGTGACCACCTGCCAGAAATGCATCCGGACGGGGGACATCGAGAACGTGGGAAAGACGGCGCGGCACGGGACTTTCTTCGAGATGCTGGGCAATTTCTCCTTCGGGGATTATTTTAAGAGGGAGGCCATCTCCTGGACCTGGGAGTTTTTGACCGAGGTGGTGGGACTGGATCCGGACAGGCTCTATCCGTCCGTGTATGAGGAGGACGACGAGGCCTTCGAGATCTGGGAAAAAGAGATCGGCATCGCGCCGGAGCGGATCTTCCGTTTCGGCAAGGAGGACAACTTCTGGGAGCACGGGGCCGGCCCCTGCGGGCCTTGTTCGGAGGTGTATTACGACAGAGGTGAGGCTTACGGCTGCGGCCAGCCTGGCTGTACGGTGGGCTGTGACTGCGACCGGTACATGGAAGTGTGGAACGATGTCTTTACCCAGTTTGACAACGACGGGAACGGGAATTACACGGAGCTGGAAAATAAGAACATCGACACCGGCATGGGCTTAGAGCGTCTGGCCGTAGCTGTCCAGGACGTGGACTCGATCTTCGACGTGGACACGGTGCGCGCCCTGCGGGAAAAAGTCTCCGAGATCACCGGGCATCCGTATAAAGTGCGGGAGGAGGACGACGTGTCCATCCGGCTGATCACGGACCATATCCGCTCGGCCACATTCCTGATCTCCGACGGCGTGATGCCCACGAATGAAGGGCGGGGATACGTGCTGCGCCGCCTGATCCGCCGGGCGGCCCGTCACGGGAGGCTCTTGGGCGTGGAAGGGACCTTCCTGGCCTCCTTGAGCGCCACGGTGATCGAGGGGTCCAAGGACGGGTATCCGGAGCTGGAGGAGAAGAAAGAATTCATCTTCCATGTGCTGACCCAGGAGGAGAACCAGTTCAACAAGACCATCGACCAGGGCCTTCGGATCTTAGGCGACCTGGAAGAGAAGATGGAGCAGTCCGGTAGCAAGACCCTGGCCGGGACCGACGCGTTCCGCCTCTATGACACCTACGGCTTCCCGCTGGACCTGACCAAAGAGATCCTGGAGGAAAAAGGCTGCCAGGTGGACGAGGAGGGCTTCAAGAGCGCCATGGAGGAACAGCGCAGGATGGCCCAGCAGGCCCGGGGGACGACCAACTACATGGGCGCGGACGCCACGGTCTACGATGAGATCGATCCTTCGGTGACCACGGAATTCGTCGGCTATGACAACCAGACGTTCCAGTCCCCGATCACAGTCCTGGCCTCCCAGGAGGAGCTTACGGAAGGGCTGTCGGAGGGGCAGCAGGGGACGGTCTTTGTGGAAAAGACGCCGTTTTACGCCACCATGGGCGGACAGGAAGGCGACGCGGGTGTGATCCGCACGAAAGACGGAGCGTTTGCAGTCACAGGCACCATCAGATTGAGAGGCGGAAAATACGGCCACGTGGGCCAGGTGACCTCCGGGCTGATCCGCAGGGGGGATCTGGCCACGCTGGAGATCGATGCCGCAGAGCGGCAGGATACGGCCCGCAACCACAGCGCCACACATCTGCTCCACAAGGCGCTGAAGATGGTGCTGGGTTCCCACGTGGAGCAGAAAGGCTCCCTGGTGGCTCCGGGACGGCTGCGTTTTGACTTCGCCCACTTCCAGGCCATGACGCCGGAGGAGCTGGAGAAGGTGGAGCGGATCGTCAACGAGCAGATCCAGGCTGCGCTGTCGGTGGATACCGATGTCATGGATATAGAAGCCGCGAAAAAGTCCGGCGCGACGGCTCTGTTCGATGAGAAATACGGGGAGGAAGTCCGGGTCGTATCCATGGGGGATTTCTCAAAGGAATTGTGCGGCGGCACCCATGTGAGAAATACAGGGGAGATCATGCTCTTTAAGATCATCTCCGAGGCGGGCATCTCAGCCGGGGTGCGTCGGATCGAGGCCCTGACGGGCAGCCATGTGCTGGCGTATTACCAGGATATCGAGGAGCAGCTGGCCCAGGCCGCCAAGACCGTGAAGAGCTCACCCGCGGACCTGCAGGAGCGGCTCGTCCACCTCATGAGTGACATAAAGGCCCTGCAGAGCGAGAATGAGTCTCTGAAGAGCCAGCTGGCCCAGAACTCCCTGGGGGATGTGACGGACCAGGTGGTGGAGGTCTCAGGCGTGAAGCTTCTGGCCACAGCTGTGGAGAACGTGGACAGGAACGGACTGATGGATCTGGGTGACCAGCTCAAGAGCAAGATGGGCGAGGGCGTGGTCGTGCTGGCATCCGCGGCGGACGGCAAGGTGAACTTGCTCGCCATGGCCACCCCGGCGGCTGTCAAGGCCGGGGCCCATGCCGGAGATATGGTCAAAGCCCTGGCGAAGACTGTAGGCGGTGGCGGCGGCGGACGGCCGAACATGGCCCAGGCCGGAGGCAAAGACCCGACGAAGATCCCCGAGGCCATCGGGCAGGCCAAGGACGTATTAAAAGAACAGCTGGCAAAATGATGGTATATGTACTTTATCTGCGAAAAAAGTACCAAAGGGGTCCGGGGGAGCGTGATCTCCCCGGACCCCTTTTAAAACGCTGTTTTTGAAGGGCAAGATCTGGCATCACCGCGTGAAAGCTGCACAGTCTGTCCATTAGCGCGGTATGTCCCCGGCGTTATGCCATATGCGGCCCGGAATGTCTTTCCAAAATAAGCGCTGTCCGAAAAGCCGCACCGCAGACCGATTTCCGTGATGGACAGATCGCTTTCCCGGAGCAGCTTTTTAGCTTCATTCAAACGAAAAGCAATCAAGTATCCCACGGGACTCTGCCCAGTGCTCTTCTTGAAACAGCGGGATGCCTCCCGTTCGCTCACTCCGGCGGCTCTCGCGATCTCGGACAGCGTGAGCTTTTTTTCATAATTCTGGTGGATATACGCGATCATGCTGCGCGACCTGTCCCGCTGTTCCACTCCCATCTGAGGGCGCTCGCCCGGATGATCGCGGAGCTCATCCAACAAAAGGAGCCATGTCTCGGAAAGGATATTCCTTGTCTGAAATTCCGTGTCCGGGCTGTCCTGCAGTTCTCTGAGCCGATATAGGTTTTTCAATATCCGGTCAGAGGAAGGATGTCCGCGCCGGATGACATGGACTTCGATCTGACGGTTTTTCGTGACCGGATCTAGATACTTCTTTTCAAAACGGCTTTTGAAATGTCCGCTCAGAAAGACCGGATGGAAGATGTGGTTGATCTCCAGTGTTCTGGTTCCCGGCATCCCGTTTTGCTTCATATCCATCACATTGCTGTTGATGAAGAAGCCGTCGCCCTGACGGACCGTATATTCCGCCCCGATAGTGAGGATCTTGCTGACGCCCTCCTGGATATAACCCAGTTCCAATTCCTCGTGCCAATGCCAGGGGACTACGAAATCCGTCAAATCCCGTTCATGGAGACAATAGGGGTACTCCGTCGTCATTCCCTCTATCCGCTCGATCTGGTTTTCATCTGTCTCAAACAAACGCATGGTATCACTCCTCCTGTCCGGATGATCAAGAGTATCATACCATATCTGTCCGGATCCTTCTATATCTAGTCCCGATCTTTATTTCTTTTTCGCCGGATCTTCTTTAGAATAGGATCATCAAATGAAACGGAGGAAACGGTGATGGCTTACAACTTTGAATTCTATGCGCCCACGAAGGTGATCTTTGGAAAGGACGCGGAAGATCAGATCGGGAAACAGGCGAAAGCCTGCGGCGCATCCAGCGTGATGATCGTGTACGGCGGCGGGAGCGCGAAGCGTTCCGGGCTGCTGGAAAAGGTGGAGGCCGCTCTCGGCGCGGAGGACATCGCCTTCTGCGCGCTGGGCGGCGTGATCCCCAACCCGCGGCTGGACAAGGTTTATGAAGGCATCCGGATCGGCAGGGAGCGGCGGGTAGATTTTCTGCTGGCTGTCGGAGGCGGCAGCGCCATCGACACGGCCAAGGCGGTGGCCTATGGCCTTGCGGAACCGGAACACGACGTCTGGGAACTGTTCGCTCATACCCGCACGGCCAAAAAATGCCTTCCGGTGGCCAGCGTACTGACGATCGCCGCCGCGGGGAGCGAGACGTCAAAAGGCTGCGTGATCACCAACGAGCGGACCGGTGAAAAAAGGGCCTATGACGACAACCTGGCCCGTCCCAGATTTGCCGTGATGAACCCGGACTATACCAAGACCCTGCCGGCTCATCAGACGGCGTCCGGCTGTGTGGACATCATGATGCATACGATGGAGCGGTATTTCACCAACGGCGGCAATATGGAGATCACGGACGCACTCGCGGAGGGGCTGCTCTGCACAGTCATGAAAAACGCTGTGACGCTCTGCCATGATCCGGAGGACTATGATGCCCGGGCGGAGGTCATGTGGGCTGGGAGTCTGGCCCATAACGACCTGACCGGCTGTGGAAACGACGGCGGGGATTTCATGTCTCACAAACTGGAACACGAGCTGGGCGGTATGTTTGATGTGACCCATGGGGCGGGGCTTGCGGCGATCTGGCCGAGCTGGGCGAGATATGTCTACAAAGAATGCCTGCCCCGCTTTGTCCGCTATGCCAGGAATGTGATGGGCATTGCCATCGAGGGTACTGATGAAGAGATCGCCGAAGCCGGCATCCAGGCTATGGAGGGATTTTATCACAGTATCGGGATGCCCACAGATCTGGCGGAACTGGGCATCCGTCCGACCAGCCGCCAGATCAGAGAAATGGCGGATCGGTGCATGGCGGCTTGCGGAGGCCATACCGGGTCTGCGAAGAGATTGACCAGGGAGGATATGATCCGCATCTACACAGATGCCTGCGGTTCCAGGGCGGCATACGGCCTCTTATAAAATCGTTCCATCCCCTTAAGTTACAGGAAGAAACTGCCGATAATCAATCTATCAGGAATATATTCAGAAATGATCAGTAAAAGGGAAAGACAGCGGTCCGCTCCATAGGAAGGGACTGTCCATGATAGATCCGATCAGGTATGAGAAGGCATCACAGAACGGAGGGGGATTTAAAGATGAGGATCCAGCATAATATAAAAGCATTGAATACACAGAGGACACTGTCGACCAACAATTCATTGGAGAAGAGGAATGTGGAAAAATTAGCATCTGGTTTTAGGATCAACCGTGCGGCGGACGATGCGGCGGGATTGGATATCTCGGAGGAGATGCGCGCGCAGGTCACCGGCCTGGATCAGGCGTTCGACAATTCAAAGGACGGGATCTCACTAGTGGAGACGATCGAGGGCGCCATGACGGAAGTCCACAGCATGCTCAATCGGATGGTGGCGCTCTCTGTGCAATCTGCCAACGGCACATACTCTAGCAGCAACCGGGAGATGATCCAGGAGGAAGTGGACCATCTGGCGGAGGAGATCGGGCGGATCAAGGACACGACCAACTTCAATGGCCTTCCTCTCCTGCAGGGCGATCAGGGAAAGGGAAGGATCGTACTGCAGATCGCGGAGACGGGCGTGGTCAGCAGTCAGCTTGAAGTGGAACTCCCCAACCTGGAATCTGCAAGATTGGGGATCCAGGATATCTCTGTCCGGACGCCCGATGATGCCCGCGCGGCTGTGGCCGAGCTGGAGAAAGGGATCGATTACGTGAGCCAGCAGAGGGGCCGGGTGGGCGCCTATGAGAACCGGCTGGCATGTACAGCAAACAACCTGAACACCATGAACACCAACATATCAGCTTCTGAGAGCCGGATCCGGGACGTGAACATGGCAAAAGAAGAGATGCTGCGGATGAAGAACGACATCTTAGGGGAATCCGCCCAGGCCATGCTCGCCCAGGCAAATCAGGTGCCGGAGGGCATCCTTCCGCTCCTGATGCAGTAGATCTTAGAGGGATTTTATAAAAAATTTATAAAATCCACGAAAATCGGTTGACGGATCGGGAATATCTGTTATAATATCAGTTGTGCAATAAAATACCCATACAGTTGTATTTAAGCACAATCTACAACTGGAGGGAGGTTAGGTGTGAGTATATGTCAAATGTGATCGTAAAAGAGAACGAGACTTTGGATAGTGCTCTGCGCAGATTCAAACGAAGTTGTGCTAAGGCCGGCATTCAGCAGGAAATCCGCAAAAGAGAGCATTACGAGAAGCCAAGTGTGCGTCGTAAGAAAAAATCCGAAGCCGCCAGAAAACGTAAATATAATTGATCGTGCGCGAAAATCCCTGCCTTCTTGACAGGGATTTTTTATCTTACTATGAAGAAGATATTAAAGATCCTTTTTAACCGAGTGTTTTATATCAGTGTGGCGCTGCTCCTGCAGCTGGTCTGGTGGATATCCCTGGTGTGGTTTTTAAACAATATGTCCCAGGTGAACCGGATGCTGCTCAGCGCCCTGAGTGTGGTGATCGTCCTGTGGCTGGTGAACAAGCGGATCAACCCGTCTTACAAGCTGGCGTGGACCATCCTGATCCTGGTCGTGCCGATCTTCGGCGTCTGTGTGTACGCCGTGTTCGGGACCTCCAGGGTCGCCATCGCCATGCAGAAAAATTATGAGAAAGTCCTGGAGAAGGGAAAGTATCTGCTAAAAGAAGAACCCGTGCTCCGCGGCAAACTCGACAAGATCGACAGGAACGTCTCCAACCAGTCCAGGTATATCCGGGATCATGCGGAATTTCCCCTGCAGGAGGGGACGGCCGTGGAATATTTTTCCGAGGGCGAGTATATGTTCCCCATGCTTTTGCAGGAGCTGGGCAAGGCGGAGCATTTTATCTTCATGGAATATTTCATCATCAGCGACGGCGTGATGTGGAACTCGATCCTGAACATCCTGGAGAAAAAGGCGGCCCAGGGGGTGGATGTCCGACTGATCTACGATGATTTCGGCTGTATCACCACCCTGCCGCACCGTTTCTACAAGCAGCTGCAGGCAAAGGGGATCAAGTGCGCGGCCTTCAACCCGTTCCGTCCGATGCTCAATGTGATCTTAAACAACCGGGACCACCGGAAGATCTGCGTGGTGGATGGCCATACGGGTTTCACAGGGGGGATCAACCTGGCGGATGAGTACATCAATGTGCGCCGGAGATTCGGCCACTGGAAGGACACGGGGATCATGATGAAGGGGGAAGCGGTCTGGAATCTGACCGTGATGTTCCTGCAGATGTGGTCGGTGATCACGAAGATGCCGGTGCGGTTCGCGGATCATGTGCCCCATAAGTACCACCCGGAGCCTTTTGAGTCCGACGGGTTCGTGCAGCCTTATTGCGATACGCCGCTGGACGATGAGATCGTGGGCGAGTACGTCTACCTGAACATGATCGGACGGGCGGAGCGATACGTATATATCTGCACACCCTATCTGATCATCGACAATGAGATGATGACGGCGCTGTGTCTGGCGGCAAAGAGCGGCGTGGATGTGCGGATCATGACGCCGGGGATCCCGGATAAAAAGCTCGTTTTTCTGCTCACCCAGTCGTATTATGAACAGCTGATCGAGGCAGGGGTGAGGATCTACGAATACCAGCCGGGCTTTCTCCACGCGAAATCCTTCGTGTGCGACGACGAGCTGGCGGTCATCGGGAGCATCAACATGGATTACCGCAGCCTGTATCTGCATTTTGAGAACGGCGTGTGGCTTTACCGCTGCCGGGCGGTGGAGGATATGCGGCGGGACTATCTGGCATCCCTGGATATGTGCAGGCAGGTCACCATAGATTTCTGTAGGAGCAGGCATGTAGTCGTGCGGGCCGCGCAGAGCGTGCTGCGGCTATTTGCGCCAATGCTGTGAAAGGAGGACATATGTGGAGCAGACAGTTTTTTGGAGTGGACTCTTATCATTTGATCCAATGGTTTCTCACATACAGTATCCTTGGATGGATGGTGGAATCGGCGTATATGTCGTTTTGTAACCGTCGCTGGACGAACCGGGGATTTGTGAAAGGGCCTTTTTGTCCGATCTACGGGTTCGGGGCGCTGGGCGTCTATTTTCTGCTGAGGCCATTTGATGGCCATTACATAGCGCTGTATATCATGGGCGCCCTGACCGCCACGATCTTTGAATTTTTGGTGGCGAAGATCATGCTGCATCTCTTTGGGGAGGTCTGGTGGGATTACGAGGATAAACCCTTCAATTACCAGGGGATCGTGTGCCTGGAGAGCACCCTTGCCTGGGGCCTCTATACGATCCTCTTGTTCCGGTTCCTGCATGGGATGGTCGTACAGCTGGTGGATGCTTTTCCTTACCGGTTCGGGGTATGTATAGGAAATCTCGTGATCCTCGTGTTCGTGGTGGATCTGGGGCGGAGCCTGCGGGCGGCGCGCAAAGATAAATACTATAAAGATCAGTCGTATATCTGATCACAGTCCAAAGGGGACGATGGAAACGGGGTGGATCCACCCCGTTCCATCTGGTCCTTGACGAACGGAGCCGTTTACCTTCCCCTCCCGTTCAACAAAGCGTTTTAAGGGGTCCGGGTGAGATCGCGATCCCCCGGCGCTTTTGGTACTTTTCTCGCAGAAAAGTACACAAAAAGGCATGATCATCCATTTTCATTCTTATAATTAATTTAGAGTAGGACAAAAAAATGGAGAGTGGAGGTATGCGTAATAAACTTTTTTATCTTTTTATCGTCGGTCTTTCCCTCATCTGCATGGTCGGTGGACTCATGATCTTTCCCAGCGGTGTGTACGGGGCCTCCGTGAGCGCGGGCGACGCACCGGGAGCAGACGGCGCGGCGGTCCGGATCGCGGCGCCCCACGGGGTCCTGATGGAGGCGGCCACAGGAAAGGTCATCTTCGAAAAGGAAAAAGACGTGGAGGTGAGTCCGGCCAGCATCACGAAGATCATGACGCTGATCTTGATCTTCGATGCCCTGGAGGATGGCAAGATCACGATGACGGATGAAGTCACCACCAGCGCCCACGCCAAGTCCATGGGCGGATCCCAGGTCTTTCTGGAGGAAGGTGAGAAACAGATGGTGGAGACGCTGATCAAATGCATCGTCATCGCCTCCGGGAACGATGCCAGCGTGGCCATGGCGGAGCACATCGGCGGGAGTGAGGAGGCTTTCGTGGAGATGATGAACCAGCGGGCCGAGGAGCTGGGGATGGAACATACGCATTTCGTGGACTGCTGCGGCCTGACGGAGTCAAAAGATCACTATTCCAGCGCATACGATGTGGCGCTGATGTCCCGGGAGCTGGTGACCCGCTATCCGAAGATCCTGGAGTACTCATCCATTTGGATGGATACGATCACCCACGTGACTGCCCGGGGGAGCAGTGAATTTGGCCTGACGAATACCAATAAGCTGATCCGCGGCTACGACGGCTGCATAGGCTTAAAGACAGGGAGCACCAGCATCGCAAAATATTGTGTGTCTGCGGTAGCGGTGCGGAACGACATCACATTGATCAGTGTGGTGATGACGGCGCCAGATTACAAAGTCCGTTTCAGAGATGCCGCGGCGATGCTGGATCATGGGTTCAGCCGGTGCAGCATGTACGTGGATGAACATACGGAAGAGTTAAAAGAGATACCGGTGAAAAAGACGGTCCAGGGCAGCGTATCCTGTGACTTTGCCGAGACTTTTTATTATCTGGATACCGAGGGACGGCCCATAAAAGATATAAAAAAAGAGATACATATGAAAAAGAGCCTCACCGCGCCGGTGAGAGCGGGCGACCCGGCGGGGGAGGCTGTGTACCTGCTGGACGGCGAGAAAGTGGGCAGTGTGAAGATCGTAGCCGCGAAGGACGTGCCGGCTTCCGGGTATCTGGATTATGTAAGATATATCTGCCTGCATATGGTCCTGCGGGCATAGATGATAGATATCAAAGAACGAAAAGGGAGCGTCTGTATACATGCGGGCGCTCCCGCCGCCGTTTGCCCCGCGGTACGCCCGTGATGCGGACGGGGTATCTGGCCGGTCGTCCCGCACTTGAATTATCCGTGGGAACATGATAGACTTACTCCATGAAAAGATTTCAGACCAAAACATACCAGATCCCCACAGAGAAGATCAAGGCCCGGCCGGTCCGTCTGGCGTTCCTGAGCGACCTGCACAGCCTGAGCTTCGGGAAAGACAACAGCGCGCTCCTGCAGGCGGTGGCGGACGCGGCGCCGGATCTGGTGCTCGTGGGCGGCGACATGATGGTGGGGGAGCCTTCCCCCAGTTTCGATGTGGCGGAAAGACTCCTGTCCGCCCTTGTGAAAAACTTTCCGGTCTATCATGCATTCGGGAACCACGAGCACCGTCTGATGGCCGATCCAGAGAGGTACGGGGATGGCTTCCGGGGATATCGTGAGCGTCTGCGCGGGCGGGGTGTCGAGTTTTTGCAAAATGGACATGCGCGGGTGGAGACAGAGGACGGGACGTCCCTGGTCATCTGGGGATGGGACGGGGAGGCGCGCTTTTACAAAAAGATCCGGCCCGCCGCCCTGAAAACGGAGGATCTGGAGCGGACGCTGGGGACCCTCTGGCCGGGCGCGTATCATATCCTGCTGGCCCACAGCCCCCAGTTCGGGAAGACCTACTTTTCCTGGGGGGCGGACCTGATCCTATCCGGCCATTACCACGGGGGCGTGTGCAGATTTTCAGAAAACAGAGGGCTGATCGCGCCGAACTTCCGTTTGTTCCCGGCCTACTGCTGCGGATCATTCACCCGGGGGGCGCAGCATATGGTGGTCAGTCCCGGATTGGGAGAGCACACGGTGCCGCTCCGGATACACGACCCCCGGGAACTGATCGTGATAGAACTTGTGCATGGAGGCGATGTGTGATGCCGATCCCGGTAAAACTCCCGGTGTTCGAGGGGCCGCTGGACCTGCTGCTCCACCTGATCGATAAGAATAAAGTGGATATCTATGATATCCCCATCGTAGAGATCACAGACCAATATATGGGCTACATCCGTCAGATGGAACGGGAAGATCTGAGCGTCATGAGCGAATTTATGGTGATGGCGGCCACGCTGATGGACATCAAGTGCAGGATGCTCCTTCCGGCGCCGGCCAAAGAGGAAGAACAGGAAGAGGACCCGCGGGCGGAGCTGGTGGAAAAACTGCTGGAATATAAGATGTATAAATGCATGTCCTATGAACTGAGGGACCGCCTGGAAAACGCCGGGAAGCATTTTTACAAAAGACCGACCATCCCTGCGGAGGTGGCCGGATACCGTCAGCCGATCAGTCCGTCGGAGCTGCTGGCGGACATCACGCTGTCCAAGCTCAACCGGCTGTTCCGTTCGGTCATGCGCAAGAGAGAGGACAAATTGGATCCGATCCGCAGCGGCTTCGGCCGGATCCAGCAGGAAGAGACGAGCCTGCCGGACAAGCTGCGGGAGGTGCGGGAATACGCCAGGACCCATCGGCATTTCAGCTTTCTGGACCTTCTGGAGGCGCAGGCCAGTAAGATCCAGGTGGTGGTGACGTTCCTCGCGATCCTGGAGCTGATGAAGACCGGGGATATCCGGATCGTCCAGGAACATACATTTGACGAGATCAAGATAGAGGCGGTGAGTGTTTGATGGATGCGGATGTGAAACACCTGGGGGCGGCCGTCGAGGCCATCCTGTTCGCCATGGGCGAGTCGGTGGAGAAGGAGGCCCTGGCAAGAGCCATCGGGCAGGATGTACCCACGACCCAGAAGATCGTCCAGTATCTGATGGACCGGTATCAGGGCGAAGAGTATGGCCTGGAGATCATCGAGCTGGAGGACGCCTACCAGATGTGTACCAAGAAACAATGCTACGGATATCTGATCAACATCGCGGCGCAGCCGAAGAAAGCGGCGCTGACCGACGTGATGATGGAGACGCTCTCGATCATCGCCTACAAGCAGCCGGTCACCAAGGCGGAGATCGAGAAGATCCGCGGGGTAAACTGCGACCACACGGTGAACAGGCTGGTGGAGTACGGCCTGGTCAGGGAGGTGGGGAGGCTGGAAGCGCCGGGAAGGCCCATCTTGCTGGGGACGACGGAAGAATTCCTGCGTTCCTTCGGCGTGGAAGGGCTGGACGGCCTGCCGGCCATGGATCCGGTGCAGGTGGAGGATCTGAAAGCGGAAGCGGAAGAGGAAGTCCAGCTGAAGCTGGATGTATGAGAGACAAGAGGGGGAAGAAGATGCCTACGACATATACACACGATCTTTTCGGAAAAGAGGTCTATCGGAAGATGCCCGGAGAGATGCGCCGCCTGGTAAAAGCCCATGGGGAAACATACAGGATCGGGCTGCACGGGCCGGACATCCTGTTCTATTATGGATTTGGCAAAAACCGTGTGAACCAGACTGGGGTACGGCTGCACGGGGAGCCGGCGGCCCCTTTTTTTGAGCGCGGGGCTCTCCTGGCCAGGGAGGACGACGCGCTCCTGGCATACCTGCTGGGCTTCGTCTGCCATTTCATGCTGGACAGCATCTGCCATCCGTATGTAAATGGCACAGCGGCCAGGGAGGTGGGCCACGGCGAGATCGAAAAGGAGCTGGACAGGCGTCTGATGATCAGGACCGGGCGGGATCCCTACAGGTATTACCCGGCGGCCTGCTGCATCCGGCCATCCCTGGAAAATGCCCGGGTGATCCAGAAAGTATTCCCGGAGGTCACGGTCTGCCAGGTGGAAAAAGCCCTGCGCAGCATGATCTTCATCACGAACACGATGGTCTACGACGACAACGGGCGAAAACAGAAAGTGATCCTCCCATTCCTGAGACTGATCGGCGCGTATGATAAAGTGGGCGGCAGCTATATGAGAGCGGCCTGCGATCCTTGCTGCGCGCCTCATCTGGACGCATTGGAGGGACTGTTCAGCCAGGCGGTGGAGGAGACGCCGGCGATGCTGGAGGCGTTCTGGGAGACGGTCCGGGAGGGGAAGAGCCTGCCAGAGAGATTTGACAGGGATTATAAATAAGATCCATCATGCATAAGGACGCTGATCCTCACATACATTTACTATCACAGGGAGTCTGTCCATCGGGCAAACTCTCAAAAGTGGGAGAAGGGGTGAGGATGGATATGAAAAAAACAGTGTTCCTTTTTTTGTTGCTGTGCGCGGTCGTTCTGCATGGGACCGCAGCCTACGGGGCTTCGGAAGAGCCGGAAGAGCCGGAAGAGCTGCGGCAGCTCTACGCCCAGAGCGCGGTCCTCATGGACGGGGATACGTCCCGGGTACTCTATGAGAAGAACGGCCATGAGTTCATGCCCATGGCCAGCACGACCAAGGTCATGACCTGCATCCTGGCGGTGGAAAATGCCTCCGGCGAGGAGATCGTGCAGGTGTCCGCCTACGCGGCGTCCATGCCGGACGTACAGCTCAACATACGGGAGGGGGAGGAGTATCATCTCAAGGATCTGCTCTATTCCCTGATGCTGCAGAGCCATAACGACTCTGCGGTGGCGATCGCCGAGCACGTCGGGGGGAGTGTGGAAGGCTTTGCGGCTATGATGAACGAGAAGGCAAAGGAGATCGGCTGCGAGAACACCCATTTTGTCACGCCCAACGGATTGGACGCCTCAGATGAAGGGGGCGCCCACGGCACGACGGCGGCGGACCTGGCCCGGATCATGAGCTACGCGATCAGGAATGAAGACTTCCTGCGCATCACCCAGACGAGGGCCTACAGCTTCAGCGATGTGGAGGGCAGCCGGAGCTTCAGCCTGCACAACGCCAACGCACTGCTGGATATGATGGCGGGGGCCATCTCCGGGAAGACAGGCTTTACCAACGCGGCCGGATACTGTTATGTGGGAGCCGTCCGGCAGGACGACAAGACATTTATCGTGGCTCTCTTAGCCTGCGGGTGGCCAAGCCATAAAAACTACAAATGGATCGACACCCGGAAGCTGATCACCTACGGCATGCGGCATTACGCGTACCAGGAGGTGCGAAAGCTCCCGGATCTGGGCGCGGTCGCCGTGGAGGACGGGATCCCGGCGGACCGGGGCTGGGCGGACAGCGCTTACGTCAATGTCCGTGTGAAAAGACCTGAGGAGGTCCTTCGCGTGCTCATGCGGGAGGATGAGAAGATCCGTGTAGAAAAAGAGTACCCCGCGGCCATGAAAGCCCCGGTGAAAAAAGGGACGCAGGTGGGGAAGATCCGTTACATCCTGGACGGCCTGGTACTCAAGGAATATCCTGTGGTCACCGCGGGGACCATAGAAAGAGCAGATTATGCCTGGTGCTGTGAACGTGTATTCGGAAAATATTTTCATGGCGCCGTATAGAGATCACGGAGGGGGCGATCGTATCAGAGAGCAAGATCCACTGACAGGACTGTATAACCTGCCCGCCGCCCGGGAGAAGATCGCGGGGCTCCTGGACGGAAGGAAGGTCGAGGGCGGGCTTTTATTTTCTATCGACCTGGATGATTTCAGGGAAGTGAACGATACGTACGGCTATCCGGCGGGCGACGCGCTCTTAAAGAACATGGGCGAGCTGTTCCTGCGCACCCTGCACGAGGGCGATGTGGCCGCCAGGATCGGGGGCGATGAATTTCTGCTGTTCCTGGGCGGCGTACCGGATGAAAAAGCGGCGTACAGCCAGGCGATGCAGCTCTATGGCGCGTGCATGGGCGTGGGGGAGGAGATCTGCGTCTCCCTGAGCATGGGGATCGCCTGCTACCCCAGGGACGGCCGCGTCTACGAAGAACTGGCCGCCCGGGCGGACGAGGCGCTGTATGTATCCAAGCATTCGGGCAAACAATGTTTTCTTTTTTATGATGATCTGTGATAAGATCAAGGATGGCGGCAGCCGTTCCCCACGAGGGACGGCTGCCTGATCTATTATCTGCCACAAAACTATTGAAAGTAACAGAAAAACAAGCTATAATCAAAGTCAACGTAAAAATGGATGA
>CAJTYN010000049.1 GCA_910584115.1 uncultured Lachnospiraceae bacterium | reverse complement strand
TGCCGCATCCTCCGCCGCGGTCCTTTTAGAAAAAGAGATGGATGTGAAGATCTGGGTCTTCGCAGCGGTCCTGGCCGTGGCCGGGATCACCATACAGACCATCCAAGCCGTCCATACCCGAGCGCAGGGTGAAAAAGATGGGGATCAAGTCGTCCAGAACAGACGATAAAATATCTGTCTTTCGAAAAAAGTGTTTTAAGGGGGCCGGGGGAGATCGCGATCCCCCGGCGCTTTTGGTACTTTTCTCGCAGAAAAGTACATAGAAAAATCTGAGCGATTCCGGAGCGTACGAAAACGCTTGTAAGATCCAGAGTATTTACAGAAATTTGAAGATTTTCAAACGCACTCTAATTATCTTCCTCTTTCATGGTGTAGATATGGCGTTTCTTGGCCATCTCATCGCTGGCCAGATATTCGTCGTAGCTGGTGATCTTGTCGATCATCGTGCCGTCCGGCAGGATCTCCATGATCCGGTCAGCGGTGGTCTGTACGAACTGGTGGTCATGGGAGGCGAAGAGGATCACGCCCGGGAACTTGATCAGCCCGTTGTTCAGGGCGGTGATCGCTTCCATGTCCAGATGGTTGGTGGGTTCATCCAGGATCAGGATGTTGGAGCCGGAGATCATCATCTTCGAGAGGAGGCAGCGGACTTTCTCCCCACCGGAGAGCACCTTGACCTTCTTCACGCCGTCTTCCCCGGCAAAGAGCATCCGGCCTAAGAAGCCCCGCACATAGGTGGCGTCCTTGATCTCTGAGTATTGGGTCAGCCAATCCGCGATGGTCAGGTCGTTATTGAATTCCGCCGTGCTGTCCTTGGGGAAATAGGCCCGGGAGGTGGTCACGCCCCATTTATAATAGCCCGTATCCGGCTCCATCTCGCCCATGAGGATCTGGAAGAGGGTGGTCTTGGCCCGCTCGTTGGATCCCACGAAGGCGACTTTGTCGTCGTGGCCTAGGGTAAAGGTCAGGTCGTCTAGGATCTTCTCGCCGTCGATGGTCTTCGAGAGGTTCTCCACCATCAGCACCTCATTTCCGATCTCCCGGTCAGGACGGAAGTCGATATAGGGATATTTCCGGCTGGACGGGCGCATCTCGTCGAGCTGGATCTTCTCCAGGGCCCGCTTCCGGGAGGTCGCTTGTCTGGATTTGGAGGCGTTGGCGCTGAACCGGGAGATGAATTCCTGCAGTTCCTTGATCTTCTCCTCTTTCTTCTTATTGGCTTCCTTCATCTGCTTGACCAGAAGCTGGCTGGACTCGAACCAGAAGTCGTAGTTTCCCGCGTAGAGCTGGATCTTCCCGTAATCGATGTCCGCCGTGTGGGTACAGACCTTGTTCAGGAAATACCGGTCGTGGGAGACGACGATGACCGTGTTGGAAAAATCGATCAGAAATTCCTCCAGCCATTCGATGGCATTCAGATCCAGGTGGTTGGTGGGCTCGTCGAGGAGCAGGATGTCCGGGTTGCCGAACAGCGCCTGGGCTAAGAGCACCTTGACCTTTAAGCTGCCGTCCAGGTCTTTCATCAGGGTGTAGTGATGCTCCGTCTCCACGCCCAATCCGTTTAACAGGGAGGCGGCGTCGGATTCGGCTTCCCAGCCGTTCATCTCGGCAAATTCTCCCTCCAGTTCACTGGCGCGGATGCCGTCCTCGTCGGTGAAATCTTCTTTGGCGTAGATGGCCTCTTTTTCATTCTTGATATCATAGAGCCGCTGGTTGCCCATGATCACGGTGTCCAGGACCTGATACTCATCATATTTAAAATGGTCCTGCTGCAGAAAGGACAGCCGCTGGCCGGGTGTGAGGACGACCTCCCCCTTCGTAGCCTCCAGCTGCCCGGATAAGATCTTCAGAAACGTAGACTTCCCGGCCCCGTTGGCGCCGATCAGGCCGTAGCAGTTGCCCTCTGTGAACTTTATATTCACATCTTCAAATAAAGCTTTCTTGCCGATGCGCAAGGTTATGTTATTCGCTGCGATCATTATACAAACCTCTTTGATATTATTATTTTCTGTGTGTCGATAGCAACTCTTATTTTACCGTAAATCGGGGAATATGCAAGAGTTATTTTTTACAGGCAGGTGCGGCGCATGTTGTATATCCGCTCCTCTGATGGTATAATGACCTAGATCTTATAGAAATGGAGATAAAATATATGAATGAATGGCTAGAGACGATCGCGCGCCTGTTGGATCAGGATATGTGGGTGGCTCCGGTGCTCTGTCTGGCCGCGGGGGTGATCACGTCGTTCACGCCCTGCTCCCTGTCCACGATCCCCATGGTGCTGACGTATGTGGGCGCCACGGCGAGAGAAGACCCCAGGCGGGCGTTTTCAGTCTCGCTCACGATGGCCTTGGGCATGGCCTGCACTTTCGGGATCTTCGGATCCGTGGCGTCGGCCATCGGGCATCTGATGCATCATGCCGGCGAGTGGTGGAGCATCCTCCTGGGCCTACTGATGATCCTGATGGCCCTGCAGACATGGGGCGTGATCCACATCATCCCCCATGTACATCTGGAAGGCAGCCAGAAGAAAAAAGGCTATCTGGGTGCGTTTTTGACGGGGGCCCTGGGCGGCGTCTTTGCTTCCCATTGCGCCACGCCGGTGATGATCGCGCTCTTGGCGATGGTGGCGCGGGCGGATAAGGGCGCCTGGTGGGGCATCTTCCTGATGATCTTGTACGCGGCGGGGCACAGCGTTCTGATGGTGGCGGCCGGGACGGCCTACAGCAGCATGGAGAAAGTCATGGAGGACCCCAGGTATATGAGGGCCGGGGAGATCCTGCGCATCGTGCTCGGGTGCCTGATCCTGGCGGTGGGAGTGGTGATCATCTTGTTCAGGGATTAGGACTTGACTGAAAACAAAAGGATCGTTAAACTAGGGTCAGGATCTTTCGAAAAGCGTGTTTTTTGCAAAAGGAAGTGTAAGGAAAAATGTATATTACCAGAGAATGTGATTATGCTGTCCGGGTGATCCGGGCCCTGTTGGATGAGGAACGTCTCAGTGTGGGTGAGATCTGCAGGAAGGAGGAGATCACTGCGCCTTTTGCCTATAAGATACTGAAAAAACTGCAGGTGGCCAAGATCGTAAAAGGCTACCGCGGCGTCCACGGCGGCTATGCCCTGCAAAAAGATCTAAGCGAGATCACACTGCTGGATGTCTACCAGGCGATCGATCCGGAGATGTTCCTCGTGGAATGTTTAGATCCGCAGAAACAGTGCAGCAGGGACGGAGCCGGAGGGATCCCCTGCCAGGTCCATCTGGAGCTGGAGGGCATCCAGAAGAAGCTGATAGCCATGCTGTCTGAAAGATCTCTGGAAAAGATATTTGACCACAAAGATCATGAATGATGATCATGAATAATGATCGATGAGAACGACCATAGTATAAAGGAGGGATCGTTTATGAGAAAACAAGATCTGACGACCCAGTCCATGGTCCAGATGGCCATGTTCACTGCGGTATTGTCCATACTGTCCGTGCTGCAGATACCCATGCCGTCCGGCGTTCCGCTGACGCTCCAGACATTTGCCGTGGCCCTGTGCGGCTCTGTGCTGGGCGCCTGGGCCGGCGCGGGTTCCGTGGCCCTGTATATAGCGGTGGGGGCGGCGGGCATCCCCGTATTTGCCGGGATGAAAGCCGGGATCGCCGTTTTAGTAGGGCCGACCGGGGGCTTTTTATTCGGTTTTCTGTTCCTGGCCTGGCTGTGCGGAGCGGGCGCGGGGAGAAATAAGATACTGGCGACGGGCCTCGGGCTTGCCGGGCTGGCCTGCTGTCATCTGGCGGGGGTGGCCGGCTTCATCCTGGCCACAGGGGCCGGTCCGCTCCAGGCAGTCGTGACCGTCTCGCTGCCGTATCTGATCAAGGACGCCCTGTCCGTGGCCGCTGCCGTGCAGGCCGGCGCGCTCCTGCGGAAACGGCTGGCGTCCGTGTATGTTTTTAAATAAAAACTTATTGGCACTTTTTTCAAAATATGGTATGATAAGACATATCAAAACAAGTATGACTGATATATTTTGAGCATTTTCTAAGGAGGAAAGAAGAATGGCAAGAAAGATGAAGACCATGGATGGGAATCATGCTGCTGCGCATGCGTCTTATGCGTATTCTGATGTGGCGGCGATCTACCCGATCACCCCTTCTTCTGTCATGGCGGAAGCCACGGATGAATGGGCGACACAGGGGAGGAAGAACATCTTCGGGCAGGAAGTCCAGGTGACAGAGATGCAGTCAGAGGCAGGTGCGGCGGGCGCTGTACACGGGTCTTTGGCAGCTGGGGCGCTGACGACTACGTATACGGCCTCCCAGGGGCTGCTGCTGATGATCCCGAACCTCTATAAGATCGCGGGGGAACAGCTCCCTGGCGTGTTTAACGTATCCGCGCGTGCGCTGGCCAGCCATGCACTTTCGATCTTCGGCGATCATTCAGACGTATACGCCTGCCGTCAGACCGGGGCAGCCATGCTCTGCGAGTCCAGCGTGCAGGAGGTCATGGATCTCACGCCTGTGGCCCATTGTGCCGCGATCAAGGGCAAGATCCCTTTCATCAATTTCTTTGACGGATTCCGTACCTCCCACGAGATCCAGAAAATAGAGACTTGGGATTATGAAGATCTGGCCGATCTGGTGGACATGGACGCGGTCAATGCCTTCAGGGCCAATGCCCTGAACCCGAACCATCCCTGCCAGAGAGGATCCGCTCAGAACCCGGATATCTTCTTCCAGGCCAGAGAGGCATGTAATCCGTACTATGACGCACTGCCGGCCATCGTACAGGAATACATGGACAAGGTAAACGCGAAGATCGGGACAGATTATAAGCTGTTCAATTACTACGGCGCCGCGGACGCAGAGCATGTGATCATCGCCATGGGTTCCGTATGTGATACGATCGAAGAGACGATCGACTATCTGACCGCTGCCGGTAAGAAAGTCGGCGTGATCAAGGTGCGCCTGTACAGGCCGTTCTCAGCCAAAGCCCTGGTAGGAGCCATCCCGGCTTCCGTAAAACAGATCACCGTCTTAGACCGTACGAAAGAGCCGGGCGCTCTGGGCGAGCCGTTGTATCTGGATGTGGTCGCGGCCCTGAGAGGAACGGCTTTCAAAGATACACCTGTATTCACCGGACGTTACGGACTGGGATCCAAGGATACCACACCGGCGCAGATCGTGGCCGTCTATGAGAACAGCAGCAAGTCACCGTTCACCATCGGTATCGTGGACGATGTGACAGGACTCTCCCTGGAGACAGGCGCTCCTCTGGTGACCACGCCGGAAGGGACGATCAACTGCAAATTCTGGGGCCTGGGCGCCGACGGTACGGTAGGCGCGAATAAGAACTCCATCAAGATCATCGGTGATAACACAGATATGTATGCACAGGCATACTTTGATTACGACTCCAAGAAATCAGGCGGCGTCACCATGTCCCACCTGAGATTCGGGAAGAAGCCGATCAAATCCACATACCTGATCCACAAAGCGGACTTCGTGGCCTGCCACAACCCGTCTTATGTGCGGAAATACCATATGGTGGAAGAACTGGTAGACGGCGGTACGTTCCTTTTGAACTGCCCGTGGGATATGGACGGGATCGAAGAGCATCTGCCCGGCCAGGTGAAAGCGTTCATCGCGGACCACAACATCAAGTTCTATGTGATCGACGGTATCAAGATCGGTAAAGAGATCGGACTGGGCGGCCGGATCAACACAGTCCTGCAGTCCGCATTCTTCAAACTGGCCAACATCATCCCGGAAGAGCATGCCATCGAGCTGATGAAAGCCGCTGCGAAAGCGACTTACGGCAGGAAAGGCGACGCGATCGTCCAGATGAACTACGACGCGATCGACGCGGGCGCAAAACAGGTGGTAGAGATCCAGGTTCCGGAGAGCTGGAAGAGCGCTGCGGACGAAGGTCTGGCTGCGCCGCAGGCAAAACACGGAAGAAAAGAAGTCGTAGACTTCGTAAATAATATCCAGGTAAAAGTAAACGCCCAGGAAGGGAACACCCTGCCCGTATCCGCGTTCAAGGATTATGTGGACGGCACGACGCCTTCCGGTACGGCTGCTTACGAGAAACGCGGGATCGCGGTGGACGTTCCCGTCTGGAAACCGGAAAACTGTATCCAGTGTAACCGCTGTTCCTATGTATGTCCGCACGCGGTCATCCGCCCGCTGGCGCTGAACGAGGAAGAAGCGGCCCAGGCGCCGGAAGGGATGCAGACACTGGCCATGACAGGGATGGACGGATACAAGTTCGCCATCACAGTATCTGTGTACGACTGTACAGGATGCGGTTCATGTGTGAACGTGTGCCCAGGAAAGAAAGGTGCGAAGGCGCTGGCCATGGAAAATATGGAAGCCAACGCGGGACAGCAGAAATACTTCACATACGGCGTACACAAACCGGAAAAACCGGAAGTCGTCGCGAAGTTCAAAGAGGCGACCGTAAAGGGCAGCCAGTTCAAACGCCCGCTGCTGGAATTCTCCGGAGCCTGCGCAGGATGCGGGGAGACACCGTATGCGAAACTGATCACACAGCTGTTCGGTGACCGGATGTATATTGCCAACGCCACAGGATGTTCCTCCATCTGGGGCAACTCCTCACCGTCCACACCGTATGCGGCAAACGCTCAGGGACATGGCCCCGCATGGTCCAATTCCCTGTTTGAGGACGCGGCAGAGTTCGGATACGGCATGCTGCTGGCACAGAATGCGATCCGCGGCGGCCTGAAGGCAAAAGTGGAAGACGTAGTCGCTAACGGGAACAATGAAGATGTGAAAGCAGCCGGAAGAGAATGGCTGGAGACTTACGGATGCGGCGCGGCCAACGGCGCGGCTACGGACAAGCTGATCGCGGCCCTGGAAGCATGCGGATGCGACAAAGCAAAAGAGATCCTGCAGCAGAAAGATTTCCTCGGGAAGAAATCCCAGTGGATCTTCGGCGGCGACGGATGGGCTTATGATATCGGTTTCGGCGGCCTGGATCACGTACTGGCCAGCGGAAAAGACATCAATATCATGGTCTTCGACACCGAGGTCTACTCCAACACAGGCGGACAGTCCTCCAAGGCGACACCGACCGGCGCGATCGCGCAGTTTGCGGCAGGCGGCAAGGAAGTCAAGAAGAAAGACCTGGCCAGCATCGCCATGAGCTACGGCTACGTCTATGTGGCACAGATCGCGATGGGCGCGGATTTCAACCAGACAGTGAAAGCTATCGCAGAGGCGGAAGCCTATCCCGGCCCGTCACTGGTGATCGCCTACGCACCGTGTATCAACCACGGCATCAAGAAGGGCATGAGCAAAGCCCAGACAGAAGAAGAGCTGGCCGTAAAAGCAGGTTACTGGCATAACTTCCGCTTCAACCCGGCGCTGAAGGCCGAAGGCAAAGACGCATTCATCCTGGACAGCAAAGAGCCGACAGAAAGTTATCAGGATTTCCTGGATGGGGAAGTGCGTTACAACTCCCTGAAACGCTCCAACCCGGAGAAAGCAGCCAAGCTGTTCGAGATGTCCGAGAACCAGGCAAAAGAAAGATATGCATATCTGAAGAAACTGATCACTCTGTACAGTGGACAGGAATAGAAAAAAATGAGCTTTACGTGGCGCCGGCGAGAGTCGGCGTCATTTTTGTGCAAAAGGTTGTAAAACCTATGGCCTTTTTACCTATATTATAGTACAATGATACATGTAGGCGCAAAGTGCTTTATGGAAAGGAATGATGTTATGAAAAACAAAAAGAAGATGTGGAGCCTGCTGGCGGTGATGTTCGTCTTTGCGATGATGCTGGGGGCGACGAGCGTATCGGCGGCGACAAGAGTCGTGAACCTGTCACCGAACAAATGGCATGTAGACAGTTCGAGGGACACGTCACAGACCGTATACCATAAGATCAAGATCCCAAAAGCCGGGTACATCACTTTTAGCGGCTATGGATATCTGCCGTACTCCAACGGAAAATATCCGGTGAGGCTGCTGATGTGCAACAGCAAGAAGAAAGCGATGCAGTCAGAAGAGATCTATCTGAGCAGTTCGAATGATTTCCGGAACTATGTGGCGGTGAAGAAGGGAACATATTTTGTCCGGGTCAAAGATTTCCATTACAAGCTGAGATACAGCTTCAAGGCTGTCTCAGAAAAGAGCGGCACGTCCCGTTCCAGCGCGAGAAAGATCGCCCGGAATAAGACGGTATGGGGACTCTTGCTCATGGGTGAAAAAGGCGGGAAGACAGATTGGTATAAGTTCACCGTACCGACCAGCAAGAGAATAGTCTTTTCCTTCGGCGCGCGGGCGAATAACGGTGTGGAGCTGGAACTCCTGCCCGCGGATCGGAACATCCGCATGACAGATAATAGAGGCTACCTGATGAATACGACCCGCACATGGACAACGCCGAGCGTGATCCCCAAAGGTACATATTATCTGAAGATCAAACGGATGTCGGGCATTAAGAACACAACGGGCGCCTACTCATTGAAATGGAAGTGATCGGGATGCTCAGGCGGCCAGTCGGATATGTGAAAATTCCGTGACGATGTGCTCCGGGCGGTTGATTTCAGAAATGCTTTGTGGTAGAATATATCAATGATCATGTATAGTGGGTTGCTTTTTATATAGAGATAAGGTGCGGATGTCTGGTGTACGGCACCAGGAATGAACGGTACACCAGGAAAGAAGGGAGTCTTGAAGCAGAATGAAAAATAATCTTATCAGGAAGATACTGTGCATAACATTGATATCAGCCATGGTCATGTCCGGCAGTTACAGTGCGCTCGCCAGTGAGCCGGGAAGTGACTCCGGGGACGTATGGATGCCCGGGACCTCTGAAGATACAGTGCCTGAGCCGGATATAACAGATGGACCGACCGTGCCGGAACCGACGGAAGAGCCGGTGATCACACCGGAACCGACCGTCGAGCCGACAGTGGGACCGACCGTCGGACCGACGGTGGAGCCAACGTTCATCCCCAGTCCGCCGGAGACGGTCGCACCGACACAGACACCTGAGCCCACACAGACACCTGAGCCTACCGGCATACCGGGCGAGGGCGATATCACCGGGATCCCGACCGACGAAGGCGGAGATAAGCCCATAGATGGGAACGGGAACGGAGAGATAAAGAACGACGCAGATGTCGAGCAGGTGATCGCAGCGATCCAAGCGATCGGTGAGGTGACGTTAGAGAAAGAAGGCGCGATCCTGAGCGCCAGGGGCGCGTATGAGGCTCTGAATGGAGAGCAGAAGGCGCAGGTCAGCAATTACGGCGATCTGGTGGCCGCCGAGGAGATGCTGGCGCAGTTAAAGGAGGCGCAGACGCCCCTGACACCCAGCGCAAATGGCCTTGTGGATCCGAACAGGAACGCGGAGGAGTCTGGGAACCAGGGTTCGGTCATCGAGGGTCCCGCGACGATGATCTCCTCCGCGACACATGTGATCAACCTGAAAGCCGGACGTACTTTTTACCTGAAACAGCTGAAGTCCGAGTATTCCCTGACGTTCAGTGAGAAATTCGAGGATGTGATGGATGAGGTCGAGGAAGAGTACATCAAGGCCAATAAATTAGATGAAGAAGACGAGTATCTGGTACATAATTGGCAGGATATCCTGGCTGTCTATGTGATGGAGCAGGCCCGGGAAGGCAAGAAGTCTTTTAAGATGAATGGCTCATCCAAAGAGGCATTGTCCGCGATCTTCGCGGAGATGAACGCGTTGGAGCGGGATAAGAAGAACATCGCCCTTGTCGATTATAAAGGCATGCATGTGGAAGACTACATCAAGGCACATAAGAGCGAACTGACGAAGGCTGAGATAAAGACATTGCGGAAATATGCAGGTCAGGACTGCGCGCTCCTGTGCGCGACGATCACGGCGGCAAAAGGGTTTATCCGCCAGAGCGCCGGGGAGGAAGTGTCAGAAGAGAGAGTCTCCGTGATCCAGGCCGGCTACAGTCTGGTAGGAAAAGTGGCTTATTTCTGGGGCGGCAAATCCTCCGTGCTGGGCTGGGATGACCGCTGGGGCAGCGCTGCGAAGGTCAGCTCGGAGGGAAGCTCCACCACAGGCCGGATACGCGCTTATGGATTGGATTGTAGCGGCTTTGTGGACTGGGCGTTCAATAATGGATACCAGGACACGGACATAGAAGACAAGGTGGGCCACGGGACCTCTGACCAATGGAACCGGGCGGAGACGATCCAGGCGAAAGAAGCGCAGGCAGGCGACTTGGTCTTCCAGAGAGGGCCGGAGGCCGGCAGCGACAACCATGTGGGGATCTTGGTAGGAAGATCCAGCAATGGTGACTGGATCGCGGTCCATTGCTCAGGGAGCCAGAACGGCGTGACCGTGGGCGAGGCGTATTCCGCCAGCTTCCGTTATATCCGCAGGCCGACAGTCTACCCCACACTGGAGGAGCTGAGGGCGGAGAAAGGCAAGAAGAAAGCAGAGCTCTTGGAAGCTGCCAATAAGAAGAGTGTTCTGCAGCAGGCAGTGGCAGAAGAAGATCCCAATAAAAGTGCACGATTAGATTGATCATAGAGGGACAGCACCTGCGTCAGGCGATGCGCGGGTGTTGTCCTAAATGAGGTGATCGGATGGACATTATCAGTATGATCGCAGGTCCCCTGATCGGGGCTGTCATCGGCTATCTTACAAATTTTATCGCGGTCAAGATGCTCTTTCGTCCGCTCCACGAGGTGCGGGTAGGCGGCGTCAGGCTCCCCTTTACACCGGGGATCATACCCAAGGGAAAGGACAGGCTGGCCAGAGCCCTGGGTGTGGCCGTGGGTGAAAATCTGCTGACAAAGGAGGATCTGGAGAAGATCTTTTTCAGCGACGAGGTCCGGCAGGTGGTGGTGGATTCCCTGATGGATGTGCTCTGCGGCGAAGAGCAGCGGGAGTCCGCGGTCAGGGATCTGCTGCTGGAGCATGTGTCCGTATCCGTGTACGAGGCAGAGAAGGAGCATCTGGAAGGTTTATTATGCGAAAAGATCCAGGCGGGCCTCTCTGAGATGGACATCACCGGCCTGATCAATGAGGAGAGCAAGCGAGTCATCAAAGAGAAACTGCAGGGCACGCTCTTTGAGCGGATGATCAGTGATGAACTGATCGAAGGGATCACGTCCCATATCGGTGTCTATGTGGAACGCTACGTGCAGCAGAACAGCAGGGAGCTTTTGTTCCCGGTGATCGATGGGCAGGTGGCAGACCTGGAAGAGAAGAGTCTCGGGGAGTTGATGGAGACGACAGGGGCCACACCGGATAAGATACGGGCCATGATCGAGAATGCCTATACGCGTATCGTGCGGGAGAAAGTATCCGACCTTGCGGATCGATTCCCCATCCGGGAGATGGTGGAAGAGAAAGTGCGGCAGATGGATGTCCTGGAGATCGAGGAACTGGTCTTGTCTGTGATGAAGAAGGAGCTGAATACGATCGTGGATCTGGGGGCGCTGATCGGGTTCGTGATCGGGATCGTCAATATATTTTTTTAGATATGAAAAAGGGAGCGTGTGGATCAGATCCGCGCTCCCT
Source organism: uncultured Lachnospiraceae bacterium (assembly GCA_910584115.1). Lineage (GTDB taxonomy): Bacteria > Bacillota > Clostridia > Lachnospirales > Lachnospiraceae > MGBC164599. The sequence goes on along the minus strand of CAJTYN010000049.1, from coordinate 6,438 downwards.
TTTATGCTGCGGTCTTTTTACATCATCCGTGTCTTTGCCTCGAAGACGGCCACCGTGCGGGGACCCATGCGCATCGTATCTTCGGAAAGAGGCCGTGGATCGAGGGTGTCTGTATAGACGGCCAGCTCCCATGCGTAGGGTCTTGGCAGCGGAGGCAGCCAGATCTGCTGGTCTTCCCAGTGGGCGTTGATGGCCATGTACACCAGGTCATCCCGGGAGGAGTGCTCCTTCTTGGAGGCGTAGAATATACAGACCACTTTGGAATCGCTGGTGATCGGATCCCCGGGGCGGTTGCCGTGGGTGCTGATCATCGGGAAATGCATGGAGCTTGGTAAGGCGCCTCCACGGATGCTGCAGTGATCTTTTCTGAACTGGATCATGGATTTAAAATGCTCGAATAATTCTCGGTTCTTATCCAATAAAGACCAGTCCAGCCAGGAGATCTCGTTGTCCTGACAATAAGGATTGTTGTTCCCGAAACGTGTGTCGCCAAATTCATCCCCGGCCAGGAACATGGGTGTCCCGCGGCTGCACATGAGCACGGCTATGGCGTTTTTCATCAGGCGCAGGCGCAGGGCATTGACCTGCGGGTCGTCCGTTTCCCCCTCGACACCGCAGTTCCAGCTCCGGTTATCATTGGCCCCGTCGGTGTTGTCCCAGCCGTTGGCCTGGTTGTGCTTTTCGTTGTAGCTGTACAGATCGTGCAGGGAAAATCCGTCGTGGCAGGTGATGAAATTGATGGACGAATTGTAGCCCCGGTATTGCCCTGAGTACAGATCCATGGAGCCGCTGATCCGATTCGCCACCGCGGGAGCCACCCAGTAGTCTCCTTTTAAGAAACTGCGCAGATCGTCCCGGTACAGTCCGTTCCATTCGGCCCAGCGGTTCCAGGCAGGGAAGCTGCCCACCTGATACAGGCCGCCCGCGTCCCAGGCTTCCGCGATCAGTTTGACATCACTTAAGACGGGATCGAAGGCCAGACTCTCCAGCAGGGGGGCGTTCTGGATGGGCAGTCCGTTGGTATCCCGGCCCAGGATGCTGGCCAGGTCGAAGCGGAACCCGTTGATCCTGTAATCGGTCACCCAATAGTGGAGACATTCCAGGATCAGCTGCTGGACGATGGGATGGTTGCAGTTCAGTGTGTTCCCGCATCCGCTGAAATTGTAATACTGTCCGTTGGGGGTGAGCATGTAGTAGATGTTGTTGTCAAAACCTTTGAAGCAGAAGAAGGGCCCGCGCTCATTGCCCTCGGCTGTGTGGTTGAACACCACGTCCAGGAAGACCTCGATCCCGTTTTCATTCAGCTCCTTGATCAGTGATTTTAGTTCATATCCTTCGTGATTGTATTCGTCTTCGGCGGCGTAGCTGGTGTTGGGCGCGAAAAAGCTCACCGTATTGTAGCCCCAGAAATCCAGGAGCCTCTCGCCGTCCACTTCCCGCACGTCCATCGTCTCGTCAAATTCGAAGATGGGCATCAGTTCCACGGCGGTGATCCCCAGTTCTTTCAGGTACGGGATCTTCTCCCTGATCCCGGAGAAGGTGCCGGGGTGTACGACGCCGGAGGAGCCGTGCATGGTAAATCCGCGGACATGCAGTTCGTAGATGATCAGGTCCTGCATGGGCAGCAGGGGGCGGGGGGCTTTTCCCCAGTCAAAGTTGTTCAGGACGACCCTGGCCCGGTAGGAGTCGTTGGGGTTCTGTCCCCAGATGCGCTGTCCGGTGACCGCTTTGGCATAGGGATCCAGCAGGATCTTCGTCCGGTCAAAGATGATGCCGCTCTCCGGATCGTACGGCCCGTCCAGCCGATAGGCGTATTCAAAATCTGCCACGTTCAGTCTGAAGACGATCATGGAGAATACGTCCCCGATGCGGTAGCTGGCCGGAAATGGCAGGACGGCAAAAGGTTCCTCTTCTTCTCTGTGGAAGAGGAGCAGCTCGCAGGAAGTGGCATGCCGGGAATGCACTGTGAAATTTACCGCGTTGGCTGAGAGGGCGGTGGCGCCGTGCATCTCGTAAAGCCCGGGGCGCACCTCAAAACCGCTGATCGTATCCAGGGGCATCAGATGATACTCTTGTGTTGGTAAGACTGCGGAAGGTATGGATAACATATTTATACCTGCTTTCATAGTTTTTTGTGTAGTCATTATTGTATGTAGTTTATCATATTTTATGGTCGCTGTCCAATATCTGTAAAAATGCCCCGCAGCGGACTGCAGGGCATCCATATATGGATCATATGCTCTCATTGGCCAGGATCTGACCGCAGGCGATCATCTCCCCGGGCGCGCCCGAGGGCTGTGTGGTAAAGTCATCTACAGTGCTGTGGATGATGAGCGTATGCCCCACAGTCTCCTCCGGCAGGAAACGCCGCGTATAGAAAAGGGTCAGCGCGTAGCCGCAGCTGGCGAACAGGGGAGGAAGATCGCCGGTATGGGCGGGGTGCGGGCAGTGATCCAGATCCCAGTGCGGTCCCACATTGGCGAACGGGTGGTCTGGCGTGCCGCTGCAGGAAGGGTTTGTATGGATATGGAAACCATAGATGTCCCTCTTGCAGGGACCTGGATTTTGCGGCAGCCCCTGTACTTCGGCAAAAAAGAGCGTTCCGCCCCAGCAGGGATACATGAGCGCCTCGCCCCAGAGATCCGGATAGGCGGGGCTTCCCTGGAGGAACGCGTAAGCCTGCGGCGGCGCTTCAAAGAGCTGCTGGAAAGTCTGACGCAGGTCGTTGGACATCTGGAGTCTGATCATAGGACTCATTCGCATTTCGTCCGCGCGTCAAAACTGGGGTTGAACGCATAGAAGTTCTTGGCGTCCAGTTCTTCCTGCAGCGTGCGCAGCGCTTCACCGAATCGGGCGGATGACAGCAAAAAGATCCGGTCCTGTCACGACCTCTCGGCGATCTGCTGGATCCTCTCCATATCGGAGATCAGACCCTTGGAATAGTTTTCTGCTTCCTGGCAGATTTGGGCCGCTCTGTTGTAGTCCTCGTTGGAGATAGCCTGGATGACCGCTTCGCCGTACTGGTGGAATCTCTTGTGTTTTGCCTCCAGTCCGTTCCAGATAGGGAGGATCTCCGGTATCTGGGGTGTCATCGCATAGTAAAAATGGCCAAATCCGCATTTGGACGGGTTGGTCTGCAGCGGGAGCACATTCCGCTCGCGGACCATCTTCTTTAGATTATCCAGCCACGCGTGGTGGGCCGAGATCGCGTTGCTCATGTATTGAGAAAATTCCTTGTTCTTCAGGTGGAAGAAGGCGTCTTCTGACATCGTCCCCATCTGTTTCAGGATGTTGTCCAGGGTCTTTTCGATGCCCACGATCGGCTCGACGGCTTTTTTCAGCGAAAAACTGACGTTGTTCATGAAATCCGTACTGCTCCTGATCTGGTCCTCCATTTCCGACATGGAACCGCTGATCTCCTCACTGACGGCGGCGATGGAGCTGATGGATTCGTTGACCTTGGAAACATGCGCCTGGCTCTCATCCGTCAATTCCCAGACGTTCTTGATCTTCTCCGTCATGGAATCGAGGGCGCTGATCGTGTTGAGGGCGCTGTCGATGCTCTTCTGGGAGGCTTTCTTGATGTTGTCAAGAAAATCGTTCATGTTCTTGGTCATCTTCTGAGTCTCCCCGGCCAGGGTCCTGATCTCAGTGGCCACGACGGCAAATCCTTTTCCGGCCTCGCCTGCCCGGGCTGCTTCGGTGGAGGCGTTTAAGGCCAGCAGGTTCGTCTGCATGGAGATGGAGTCGATCCCGGCGATGACGCCGCTCATATGGCTGATGATCTGCGACAGGTCGTCCATGTCCCGCTGCATCTGCTTGGAAGTCTCGATGGTCTGTTCGGACAGATCCCGGATGTTGGTCAGTTCGTCCTGGCCGGCTTTTATCTTCTGGTAGACTTCCTCCGTCTCGGAGGATACATGGATGATCGTGTTGGTCAGCTCTTCGTGCTGGTTGTGGGAACGTCCCGACGCGCCGACACCGCCGTCCGGGGCAGAACCGAAGATCGTCCCCGTGGCCTTCGTGATCTGATCGGATATATCAAGGATCTTGTCTGTCTCATGCTGCAGTGTCAGGTCCAGGGAACTGATCTGCATGACGGCGTTGATATTTTTTTCAAAAACTTCGGCAAATTGTCTGCGCCCTTTCATCAGCCGCTGGTAAATGCCGTTCAATTCGGGCTCTTTTGAATAATCAGCTTCTTGTAATCCAGAAACGGCTTTCATCAAGACCGCCGTCTGCTTTTTTTTATTATTGAACATCGGTTGGATCCTCTTCTCTTTCATTGATATGTATATATACTATGATACGGGATTTTAAAGTTTTTGCAAGTCTTTTTCGGTTTTATTTTTTTGTTCTCGTGTACGTGCCCTCTCTCATAAGATTGCAGTGAAGATGTCCGGAAACGGAGGGCGCGATGATAAGATCGCAGATCCATATACAGAATATGCACTTGACAGTCATAGATGAGCGGCCGTCATATCCGCGGCGGGAGGCGGAGGCTGAGCGGGAGAAGACTTCTGCACGGCTTTACCAGGTCTTCCAGAAATATGAGGAGGGGGTGGGCGGCCATCGTGTATGACGCGTTGTACGCACGGCAGTCCGTGGAGAAGAAGGACAGCATCTCTGTGGAGAGCCAGTTGGACTATTGCAGATATGAGACGCACGGGGGCGCGTACAGGGAGTACACGGACAGGGGCTATTCGGGTAAAAGTGTGGCCCGGCCCGGGTTTGAACGGATGATGGAGGATGTGGCCCGCGGGCAGGTCCGGCGGGTGATCGTCTATAAACTGGACCGCATCAGCCGCTCCATCCTGGATTTTACGAATATGATGGAGATATTCAAGAGATACCATGTGGAATTTATCTCGTCCACGGAAAGATTTGACACGTCCACGCCGATCGGACGGGCGATGCTCAATATCTGTATCGTGTTCGCTCAATTGGAGAGGGAGACGATACAGAAGAGGGTCACGGATGCCTATCATGCCAGGTGCAGGCGGGGTTTTTATATGGGCGGGCGTGTCCCCTATGGATACCGCCTGCGGGAGACAGTCATCGACCATGTGCGGACATCCATGTATGAAGAGGTCCCGGAGGAGGGAGATCAGCTGCGGCTGATCTTCTCCATGTATGCGGACCGGTCGTATTCCCTGGGGGATATCGTGCGCTATCTTGAAGAGCATCAGATCAGACATCTGCGGGGCGGGGAGTGGAACACGGCGCGGCTCAGTGAGATGATCCGCAATCCTGTGTATGTGAAGGCCGATATGGATGTTTATCAGTTCTTCAAGAGCCAGGGGGCGATCGTCCTGGATCCGATCGGAGATTTTACAGGGAAGAACGGCTGTTATCTGTATAAAGCTGCGGATACAGATGTCCGGCGGGGCAGCCTTGCGGGCCGGGAGGTGATCTTAGCGCCCCACGAGGGCATCATACCCTCCGGGACCTGGATCGCCTGCCGCAGACGGTGCCTCGCGGGCCATCCGTCCACAGTCGGCAGGAGAGCGAAAAACTCCTGGCTCACGGGCAAGGTAAGATGCGGGAACTGCGGCCATACGCTGACGATCCGGAGATCGAGGGCAAAATGGGGCCGCTATTTTGTGTGCAGCAGATCCGGGCGCGGCTGTAAGGGTACCGGCGGCACCGTATACGCGGATGTCCTGGAGGAGTATATCCAGCAGGCGGTGGGACAGGAGCTGTCGGAGTATCCCGTACTTTATATGGAAGAAAACGGGGGTACATCGCAACAGGAGGATGGGATGCGGATGCGTCTCATCCGGGTGGGAGAGGAGATCCGGGCGCTCATCGAAAAGGTCACGGATGCGGATGAGGTGCTGATGGGCTATATCAGCGAAAAGATCCGGGAGCTGGACGCGGAGAGAGGGCGCCTGCAGGAAGAGATAAATGCCGTCTCCGCGGATAAAAAGCTGCAGATCACGGAGCATGCACGGATGTGGGGGGAGGTTTCTTTCGAGGACAGGAGAGAGATCCTCGATATACTCATAGAAACGATCCGTATCGCGGATGGGCAGATGAAGATCTGCTGGCGGGTCTGAATGGGGGAGGATATCTGCTCGAAGCTGCCCGTTTTGTTTCACCGAAGCGTTGGAAATGAACGACCTCCCGCGCCCGCAGGAAACGGATGGGGTCGGCCACTTCCGGCATGTTCTTGACAACGCGGAGGATGTTGTCGTAGGTGGATCGGGCTTTCTGTTCGGCCGCCAGATTTTCGAATAGGTCAGTGATCGGGTCGCCTTTGCTCTGGAATTCACAGGAATTTAAGGGGATCCCTGCGGCGGCCTGGGGCCAGACGCCGATGGTATGGTCGATGTAGTAGGGGCCGAAACCGGATTCCTCGATCTCTTCCATGCTCAGGTTCTGGGTGAGCTGGTGGACGATGGTGGAGACGATCTCCAGGTGGGCCAGTTCCTCGGT
>CAJTYN010000048.1 GCA_910584115.1 uncultured Lachnospiraceae bacterium | reverse complement strand
AGGAAAGGGGAACATGAACACGTCTTCGCCTATACCGTGCAGACCGCCTGCGACAAGAATGGATGGATCATGGGGTACACCGTCCATCCTGGGAACGAGCATGACAGCCGCACTTTTAAGGCTCTATATGAAAAGATAAAGGGATACGCCCCAGGGATGATCGTAGCGGACGCAGGATATCGGACACCAGCGATCGCCCATGAGCTGCTCGAGGATGGTATCCTGCCATTGCTGCCTTATAAACGACCGATGACAAAAAAGGGGTTTTTTAAGAAGTATGAGTATGTATATGATGAGTACTACGACTGTTACATCTGCCCGGAGGACCACATCCTGACATACCGGACGACAGACAGGGAGGGCTATAAGGAGTATGAGAGCTGCGGGACCCACTGCGCCCGATGCCCGAGCCTCGGGAGATGTACCCACAGCAGGAGCCATGTCAAGACAGTCACCAGACATGTGTGGGAAGAGTATATGGAGATAGTGGAGGATATCCGCCATACCCGCGGGAACAAGGAGATCTACGCCCGGAGGAAGGAGACCATCGAGAGGATCTTTGGGACTGCGAAAGAACAGCAAGGGTTCCGTTATATGCAATACATAGGGAGAGCACGGATGGAGATGAAGGCCGGGCTCACCTTTGCGTGCATGAACTTAAAGAGACTGGCCAGGATCCTTGCCAGAAAGGGGCGAGGGGGACTGCCGTTCCAAGAACATCTGTATACTTTAAAGAAGATATATCTCAAGATAAGAGAGAGGTGTTGGGGTTTGGCTCCGGCACCTCTCTTTGTCAACAGTCTGTCCGGGGGAGATCCATGATCCCCCGGTGCTTTTCTTTTGGTGCTCAATATCCTTTACAGACATCCACCCACTCTACACACTGGGAATATCTCTCCAGTTCGGGGATGGTCAGCTCGATCGCGCTGTTGGAGCTGCCGCAGGCGGGGAACACCGTATCAAAGCGTTTGAGGGACACATCGAGGCAGACGCGTACGCCCTCATTTACCGCAAAGGGGCAGACACCGCCCACGGCGTGCCCGACCAGCGTCTCGGCTTCGTCCGGGGAGAGCATCTTGGCTTTGGTGCCGAATGCGGCCTTATATTTGGGGTTGTCGATCCGGGCATCCCCGGCGGTCACGACCAGCAGCGGCTGGCCGTCTGCCATGAAGGAGAGGGTCTTCGCGATCCGCTGCGGCTCACAGCCCAGCGCCGCGGCAGCCAGCTCCACAGTCGCGCTGGATACGTCAAATTCCAGGATCTTTTCCTCTATATCATATTTTTTGAAATACGTTCTCACTCGTTCGATAGACATCTTATCCTCCTTGTCACAAAGATCTTCTGTTTGGATGATAGCATAAACATTTTAAGAGTGCAGATCGGGCGGCCAGATCGGCAGGATTTCTTTAGTAGGGGAGCGGTGGCCCGCTCTCCTTTGAATGTCTTGTTTAATCTTGATCGGTCTGTCCATCTTTGTCCTCTTTTTTCTTACCTTCCCGGAGTTCTTCGATCTTTCTTCTAGCTTCATCAATGTCTTTGCACCCTTCCAGGATCATTCCGATCATCTGAAGGATACCATCATATTGTTTATCTGTCATTTCTGTCATGATACCTCCTTTCCCCCATTCGATCATAATTACACCACGCAATAGGTGGTATGTCAAGGAAAATCTTTGGAAGACTACGGATCACATGGCGTGATAGTTTGAGTTGAAATCTGTCAGAGGGTATGATAAAATCTGTGTATGGAAACAGAAGAAAAGGAGATCTCCCATGATCGCATATCTGAGAGGGAACGTAGCGGAAGTGGAAAAGGACAGCATCATATTGGAGTGCCAGGGCATCGGCTACCGGATCTTCATGCCCGTCTCTGCCCTGGAACGGATGAAGGAGGGGGACGGTGAGCGGATCGTCCATACATATCTGAACGTACGGGAAGATGCCATGCTGCTCTACGGTTTTCTTACGAAAAACGATCTCTCAGTGTTCCGTCTGCTCCTGGGCGTGAGCGGGGTCGGACCGAAAGCGGCGATGGGGATCTTATCATATTTTTCCTGGGAGGATTTGAGTTTTGCCGTCGTGTCGGATGACGCGGCGGCCATCGCCCGGGCGCCGGGGATCGGAAAGAAAACGGCCCAGAAGGTGATCTTGGAGCTGAAGGACAAGCTCCATCTGCAGGATGCCTTTGAGGAAAAATCCGGGCAGGGCGCGCCCGGATCGGAACAGGATGCGGATCCAAAGGCTTCAAAGGATCCCGAGGCGGCGAGAGAGGCGGTGGAAGCCCTGGTCGCTCTGGGATATGGGCGTACGGAAGCCGCAAAAGCGGTGCGCCAGGCGGCAGGATCCGTGGGATCTGTGGATGTGGAGGAGTTGCTCAGGGCGGCTCTGAAACAGATGTGAGCGGGAGAGGTTTTTGACAGATGGGAAAGAGGATGATCACCACAGATGTGATGGAAGAGGATATACGTCTGGAAGGGAGCCTGCGGCCCCAGACCCTGGAGGAATACATCGGGCAGGAGAAGATCAAACGCTCACTGAAGATCTATATAGAAGCGGCCAGGCAGCGGAACGACCCGCTGGATCATGTGCTGTTCTACGGGCCTCCGGGACTGGGCAAGACGACGTTGGCCGGGATCATCGCCAATGAGATGCAGGTGCATATGAAGGTCACTTCCGGGCCGGCTATAGAAAAGCCGGGGGATATGGCGGCAGTGCTGAACAATCTCCAGGAAGGGGATGTGCTGTTCGTGGATGAGATCCACCGTCTGAACAGGCAGGTGGAGGAGGTGCTCTATCCGGCCATGGAGGATTTTGCCATTGACATCATCATAGGGCGGGGGGCGTCCGCCCATTCGATCCGCCTGGATCTGCCGCGTTTTACACTGGTAGGGGCTACGACCCGGGCGGGGCTTCTGACTGCGCCCCTGCGGGACCGTTTTGGCGTGAGTGAGCATCTGGAGTTTTACGATCCGCCGGATCTGTGCACGATCGTCCTGCGCTCCGCCCGGGTGCTGGGTGTCGAGATCGACAGGGAAGGGGCCATGCAGATCGCGCGCCGTTCCCGGGGGACGCCCAGGCTGGCCAATCGGCTCCTGAAGCGCATCCGGGATCTTGCCCAGGTAAGATACGACGGTCGGATCACAGAGGACGTGGCCTCTTTCGGTCTGGATCTCTTAGAGGTGGACCAGTACGGCCTGGATCAGGTGGACCGGAAGATCCTAAAGACCCTGATCGTGAATTTTCAGGGCGGGCCGGTGGGCTTGGATACGCTGGCGGCCTCGATCGGGGAGGACTCCGGGACGCTGGAGGACGTGTACGAGCCGTATCTGCTGCAGAACGGTTTTATCAGCCGGACGCCCAGAGGGAGGGTCGCCGGAGGATTGGCTTACAGCCACCTGGGTATTTCACAACAAGAGTAGAGAACGATCAGATAAGAGGAGGCTTGGGATGGCAGGCAAAAATACAGCACAGGTGATCATCGGAGGAAAAGTGATCACCCTGGGAGGCTATGAGAGCGCGGACTATCTGCAGAAGGTTGCCAATTATATGAATGGGAAACTGGAAGAATTCAGCGAACTCCCCGGATATTCCAGACAGCCCATGGAAACAAAACATATGCTGTTGAGCCTGAACATCAGCGATGATTTTTTTAAAGCGAAGAAGCAGGCGGAGATCCTGGAGCAGGAGCTGAGCCAGAAGGATCAGGAGATGTATGACCTGAAGCATGAATTGGTTTCCTTGAAGATGAAGATAGAAGAGCTGGAGCAGGAGCGGGAAAAGCTCCGCAAGCGGTTGGAGAGATAAAATGATGTTGTATATAGAAGCGCCCGTCCTGTCGACACCAGGACGGGCGCTTCTCACTGAGAGGTGATCTGCATCTGGGAAATCCCACCTTAATTCATCATAGCATATCTGCCGGATCGGCACCAGGATCTTTATCCCCGTGATGAAGTTGAAATCTGTCAGGATCTGTGTTAGGATTAAGGGTATCAGATGGGCTGTCTTCGATAGATGTGTGAGACAGCTTCTTTTTTTCAGGGAGAGGAGGAGAGTCCGATGGCTGTGGAATTGCTGGCGCCGGCCGGTTCCTGGGAGGCGATGGAGGGCGCGATCGGCGCGGGGGCGGATGCCGTCTATGCGGGCGGCAGGCTTTTCGGGGCGCGGGCGTATGCGGAAAATTTCAGTGAGGACGAGCTGTGCCGCGCGATCGACTATGCGCACCTGCGAAAATGCAGATTTTACCTGACGGTCAACACGCTTTTGAAGAACCGGGAGATCCAGGAGCAGCTGGATCCGTATCTGCTCCCGCTGTATGAGCAGGGGCTGGACGCTGTGATCGTCCAGGATCTGGGGGTCTTTGCCCATATCCGGCGGCGGTTCCCGGATCTGCCCATCCATGCCAGTACCCAGATGGCGGTCACGGGGGCGCATGGCGCGAAGGTCTTGGAGGCGGCGGGGGCGGCCCGGGTCGTGACGGCCCGGGAGCTGACTTTCGGGGAGCTGAAAAAGATCCGGGAGGAGACTTCCCTGGAGATCGAGGCTTTTGTCCACGGGGCGCTGTGCTACAGTTACTCCGGACGGTGCCTGTTCAGCAGTATGCTGGGCGGACGGAGCGGGAACCGGGGGCGGTGCGCTCAGCCCTGCAGGCTGCCCTATCAGGCGGGAGGAAAGAGCGGCCGTCTCTTAAGCCCCAAAGACATCTGCACACTGGAGCTGCTGCCTAAGATCCTGGAAGCCGGCGTGTACTCCCTGAAGATCGAAGGCCGGATGAAGCAGCCGGATTATGTGGCCGGGGTCGTCTCCGTCTACAGGAGATACCTGGACGATCTGGATAAAGGGATACGCCCGGATCCGGGGCAGCTGGAGCGGGATAAAAAGTTCCTGCGGGATCTTTTTTCCCGGGGCGGTTTCTGCAGAGGGTATTTTCAGGGAAAGCCGGGTCCGTCCATGATCGCATTCCAGGATGAGAAGAAGATCAGCGCGCATCCGGTAAAGATCAGAAAAAGAAAAGAAAAAATTAAGGGTTATTTAATGTTATCTTCGGCCTCTCGTGCTATACTGGAGATATCTTCCGGCGATTGCGCCGTGACAGTGACAGGCGATACGCCCCAGAGGGCCCAAAAGCGGCCGACGACCCGGGAGCGTATCTTAGAACAGATGTGCAAGACCGGGGATACGGCTTTTGACTTCGAGGATCTCCGGTTGGAGATGGAAGAGGGGCTGTTCATCCCGGCAAGCCAGCTCAATGATCTGCGCAGGAAAGGGATACAGGATCTGGAGCAGGCTCTCTTACAAAGATATAAACGGCCAGATCCAGGCACGTTGGGTCTGATAGAGGCGGAGCAGGGCTGTCCCAGAGCGGGCATCATCAGATCAGGGAAAAGAGAGATGTCCCTGGAGGCTTCCTGCGAGACGCTGGGTCAGTGGAAGGTATTGGAAGGGATGGAAGGGCTAAAGGAACTGTTTCTGGGCATTCCTTTATTTGAAGAGATCTGCCGGAGGGAAGGCGGCGGATATCTCCGGGAGCGGTCCCGGGATTGGTCCCTGGCGCTCCCGCACATCACCCGTCACCGGGATCTGGATCGGATCCTGCGCGTATGCGACCGCGCCCTGTCGTACGGCTGCAAAGGTTTCCTGGTGCGCGATCTGGAGAGCTTCGGACTCTTGGCAGAGAGGGGCTGGGCCGGGCGGTGCCGTCTGGACGCGAGCATGTATACGTATAATGACGAGGCGGTGGATTTTTGGCGGGTCCAGGGGGTGGCGGCGGATATGGTGCCTCTGGAGCTGAATGAAAAGGAGATCGCCCACAGGGATAACTCCATGAGTTCCGTGATGGTGTATGGCTATATCCCGCTGATGATCTCGGCCCAGTGCGTCCAGAAAAATACCGGAAGATGTGACAGACAGAAAAAGTGCCTGACACTGAAAGACCGGTATAAAAAAAGTTTTCCGGTGCAGTGTTACTGTGAGTCCTGTTATAATGTCATTTACAACAGCCTGCCCTATGGTCTGCCGGGACACAAGGAGATCTTACAGGGGATGGGCCTGGATTGGGCTTTCCTGTCCTTCACCGTGGAGGATGCGGCCCGCACCGAGAGCGTGGCGCAGGCATTCATAAGGGCCTATGTACAGGGTGAACGGATCGAGGAAGAGTTTTCTTTTACAAAAGGACATATGAAACGTGGAGTAGGATAGGTGGCAAAGTGGTCAATATAATCGTAGAATTGTCAAAATATCTGTTGGTGATCCTGGTGATCTTGTATACCCTGCAGTGTTTCCAGATGTTCCGGAAACGGGAAAAGCACAGGCAGAATATACTTTTGGGAAAACAGCTGGCCGTGACGGTGCTGTTCCTTTCCTTGAGTTTTCTGGTGCTGTTCTTAAAGAGCAAGGACATCCGGATGATCTTCTTTTACGGGCAGATGCTCCTGTATGTGGCGGCCGTGCAGATCGCGTACCGGATGTTTTATAAGAAGGCATCCATGCTCCTGGTGAACAATATGTGCATGCTGCTCAGCATCGGCCTGGTGATCTTGTGCAGGCTGAACTTGGATAAAGCTGAGCGGCAGTTCATGATCGTGACTGTGGGCAGCATCTTGGCGCTGGTGGTGCCGGTGATGATCCGGAAGATGCAGTTCCTAAAAAAGCTGACCTGGGTCTATGCGGCCGTGGGCGTAGTGATGCTGGCGGCTGTGTTCGTCCTGGGACGGACCACCTTTGGCGCAAAGCTGACGCTCTTTGGCGTGCAGCCCTCGGAGTTCATCAAGATCGTCTTCGTGTTCTTCATGGCGTCCCTCCTGTGGAATGATCACAGTTTTCTGCAGGTGGTGCGGGCCACGGTGGTGGCGGGGCTGCATGTATTGATCTTAGTCATGTCCAGGGACTTAGGCAGCGCGGTGGTCTTTTTCATCACCTATCTGGTGATGATCTATGTGGTGACCCGCAATCCGTTTTATTTTGCCGGAGGGATGGCCGGAGGGGCGGTGGCCTCGGTGGTGGCTTATTTCCTTTTCGGCCATGTGCGGCAGAGGGTGACGGCGTGGAAGAGACCATTCTCTGTCTATGAACAGGAAGGATATCAGATCGTGCAGTCTATGTTTGCGATCGGTACAGGGAGCTGGTTCGGGATGGGGCTTTTCCAGGGTTCCCCGGAGAGCATCCCGGTGGCCGATGAGGATTTTGTGTTTTCGGCCATATGCGAGGAGCTGGGCGGGGTCTTTGCGATCTGCCTGATCTTGATCTGTATGAGTTTTTTCCTGATGATCGTAAATATCTCCCTGCAGATCAAGAATCCATTTTACAAACTGATCGCGCTGGGCCTGGGTACGGAGTATGCGTTCCAGGTGTTCCTGCACATCGGCGGGGCGACGAAGTTCATCCCCATGACGGGGATCACACTTCCGCTGGTGAGCTACGGGGGCAGCTCGGCGCTGACCACGATCATCATGCTGGCGATCATCCAGGGACTCTATATATTGCGGGAAGATGAGGACGAAGAACTTGAAAAGATCAGAAAAGCACTTGAACAGAATGTTCAGGAAGAAGGCAGGGCGTAAACGAAAAGATCCCGTCCAGTCCAGGAATAAGCCGTACGCCATCGTTTCATATATGTTTGTGGCGATCTTCATATCGCTGGTCGGCTGGCTTGTCTATTTTAACCTGGTAAAGAGCGAGGAATTTATCAATAGTCCCTATAATACCCGGCAGGATACGTTCGCGGACCGGGTGATCCGGGGGAGCATCCTTTCATCGGAAGGGGAGGTGCTGGCGGCTACGCAGACCGCGGAGGACGGGTCGGAGTACCGTTATTACCCCTATGGCAGTATGTTCGCCCATGTGGTGGGCTATGACTCCTACGGGAAGAGCGGGTTGGAATCCGAGGCGAATTTCCATCTGCTCAACTCCCATGCGTTCTTTCTGGAACAGATGAAAAATGAATTCATGAACGAAAAGAACAAAGGGGACAATGTGGTGAGCACACTGAGCGTAAAGCTGCAGACCGCCGCGTATAACGCCCTGGGTGACCGGAAAGGAGCCGTGGTGGCTATGGAGCCGTCCACCGGAAAGATCCTGGCCATGGTGAGCCGATCCGATTTTGATCCGAACTATCTGGAGGAGAACTGGGACTATCTGGCCTCCGATGAGGAGAACAGCAGCCTCCTCAACCGGGCCACACAGGGGCAGTACCCGCCCGGATCCGTGTTCAAGATCGTGACGGCCCTTGGCTATCTGCGCCAGCATGGGACCGTGGAAGGGTTCAGTCACGACTGCCAGGGCGAGATCACAAAACAGGGGCATACGATCACCGATTACGACCACATCGCCCACGGGCCTGTGGATCTGCGGTCGGCTTTCGCTTATTCCTGCAACAGTGCATTTGTGGAGATCGGTGTCCAGATGGGAGGAAGAGCTTTGCGACAGGCCGGGGAGAGCCTGCTGTTCAATAAAAAACTCCCTCTGACCATGGATTACAAGTCCAGCGTACTCTCCGTCGACGGGAAGTCGGTGGTCCCTCTGATGATGCAGACGTCGATCGGGCAGGGGGATACACTGGTCTCGCCCATGCACATGGCGATGATGGTCAGCGCGATTGCCAACCAGGGGACTCTGATGCGGCCGTATCTGATCGACCGGGTGGAGAATTACAGCGGCGACCAGGTAAAAAAATATATGCCGGATGCCTATAGAGAACTGATCCCGTCTTCGGAAGCCTCTGTGCTGGCGGGACTCATGAAAGAGGTGGTGGATTACGGGACGGCTGCGTCCCTGGGCGGCCAGGGTTATACCGTGGCGGGAAAGACGGGATCTGCAGAGTACGGGGAAGGCGAGATCAAAGACAGCCATTCCTGGTTCGTGGGGTATTCCAATGTGGAAGATCCAGACCTTGTGGTCAGCGTGATCATCGAGGGCGGCGGATCGGGGAGCGAATCGGCGGTGCCGGTGGCCGGACAGATCTTCAATTCGTATTATTATTGAGGATCCTGCCGCCGGATAGGCGTTTACTATGGATGATGAGAACAGGAAAGGGATGAGGTATGAAGAAAAGGATCTTGAGTCTTATCGTATGTCTGGCATTGCTCATAGCAGATACGGGCGTGGTCTGTGCGGCGGGAGCCGATCTGCAGGAGCAGAGTGAGTCAGAAACACGGGTCGGTACCATGGGGAACGGGGATCTGACCCGGCTGCGGCTGAATGACGTTTGGAAACATGTCACAGGCCAGGGTGTGAATGTGGCCATCATAGATTATGTCGGTGTCAACCCCTACGACCCGGCGGTCAGGCCCAATGTGAGAGGAGTGTACAACGCCAGGACCGGGTCTGAAGACTGGGGGGATGGATATGACTCTGGACAGAGCCACGGCACAGAGTGCGCCAAGACCCTGCTGCAGGTCGCCCCTAAGATCAACTTGTACATCATCAAGATATCCTATGAAAAAGATCTGATCAGCGCGATCCGGTGGGCACAGTCAAAAAAATGCCGTGTGATCAGTTTCAGCGGCTGGACATATGATAAGGGTGTAAACGCCGAGAGCGACCCTGAAGATGACGACATAAGGGCAGAGTACGACGCGATCCAGAGTGTCTATACGGCGGCAGATAACAGCATACTGCTGTGTGCCTCCAGCGGGAATACAGGGAAACAGGAATACCACTATCCGTCCGCCCATACGAATACCCTCTGTGTCGGCGTGGCGGCTTACGATACAGGCAAAGGGCAGTATGTGGTCCTGCCAAAAGAGACCCACCATGACAGGATGGACGTAGTGGCCCCCGGGGGAGCGACCAGCGGTGCCACAGCTGTCGCCGCCGGCATGGCCGCCTTGCTGTTCCAGGCAAAGCCATCCATGACCGCCCGTCAGTGCCATAGTATCGTAAGGAGCACAGCCCTTGACCTGGGAGCAAAAGGGAGGGATCAGTGGTATGGCTATGGGCTGATCCAGCCGTATAAGGCATTGTCGAAGGTCAAGGATCTCAGCGGTACAGGGACGCAGACGGTCTATGCCAGATCCC
This sequence comes from uncultured Lachnospiraceae bacterium, assembly GCA_910584115.1. Taxonomy (GTDB): domain Bacteria; phylum Bacillota; class Clostridia; order Lachnospirales; family Lachnospiraceae; genus MGBC164599. The sequence continues at coordinate 8,587 of CAJTYN010000048.1, read as the reverse complement.
TGAAGCTGTCAAAAACAAAACTGGATCTGTACATGGGCCAGAGCAGCAGCCTTACCTGCAGACGCAGCCCTTCTGGCAGTAAGGATAAGATCACCTGGACGAGCAGCAACAGATCGGTCGCGTCAGTGGATGCCAAGGGAAAGGTGCAGGCGAAAAACGTAGGAGAGGCAGTGATCACTGCGAAGACTGCCCGGGGCGTGCGCGCCACCTGTGCCGTCGACGTATATCCCACCCGTGTATCATCCGGACGGATACAGAGTCAGAAGAACAGGAGATTGCTGGCCACATGGAGCAGGAATGCCAAGGCCCAGGGATATATCCTCCAGATCGCGACAAACAAGAGTTTCACCCGGAATGTGAAGGAAAAGAAGATCACAAAAAACAAGACTGTAAAGTACACGTTCACTGGCCTCAAGGCGGGCAGGAGATACTATTGGCGCATAAGGACCTACAAAGAGGCCGGCAGATATATCTACTACAGCGGATGGTCTTCCCAAAAGACGTCTGTCCTCGTACGGTAAAACTGGTCCCTCTTTCCGGAATTAAAGGTTGCTAGTAAAGGAAAAAAGAGGTATACTATAGACTAGGCATTTATAATAAAAACACACGCAAACAGGAGGCATTGCAATGATCGAGGCAACGAGCTGTGGCGGTGTGGTAATCTATCGTGGGAAGATCTTGGCATTGTACAAATCCTACAAAAACCGGTATGAAGGATGGGTACTGCCTAAAGGCACAGTGGAAAAAGGAGAAGAGTACACAGAGACTGCGCTCAGGGAGGTGAAAGAAGAAGCGGATGTCAATGCGTCCGTGGTAAAATATATCGGCCGCAGCCATTATAATTTTGCCATACCCGAGGATGTGGTCACGAAAGAAGTACATTGGTATCTGATGACGGCGGATAATTATCATAGTAAGCCTCAGAGGGAAGAGTATTTCGTCGATTCCGGTTATTATAAGTTCCATGAAGTCTATCATCTGCTGCGATTTGCAAATGAGAAGCAGATCGTGGAGAGGGCATACGGCGAATATATGGAGCTGCGGAAGGCCCGCAGATGGGCGCGTCCGAGATATTACTGATCATGATCCATGTAAAAAAGGGGCGGGGATGCCCCTTTTGTGGATATGGGGTTTAGTTTCTGTAAAATTGGGAAATCTTAAAAATGAGCAGGTAGATAGGGAATGCTGACATGGTATGTACATTTGTACGTGGGGGAAAAAGTCAAAAAACAGGTACGAAGGACCATGGGGCGGATCAACAGGAGGAAACCCACACCGGGCGTGTATCTCCTCACATTGCCGCACAACAGGAAAAACGTTATGGAGATTGTTTCCACCTCGGTGCTCCTGCAGGAGACGGCCCACATGCGCTGTCCGCATGTGATCGGGATCGCGCGGGGGCGGGAAGAAGCCTATGTGCTGATGCAGAAGATCCTGAAAGATACGTATGCGGATACCGGGAATTTTCAGGTGGGGGCGTATCTGGAACGCAAGGGCAGCTATCAGGTCGGCCGTATCCTGCGGGGCAGATACTAAAATGTTTCTATTCACAGAGAGCATGGGACAGGTGGGAGAATGCTACATATACTTTTGCTGGCGGTCAGATGGATAGGGATCGTGCTGCTGTGCCTGCTGGCGCTCATCGTGTCAGCGGCGGCACTGGTCCTGTTCTGTCCGTTCAGGTATCGGGCAGAGGCCAAAAAAGCGGCGGACGGATGGGGGGCGCAGGGACGGGTCACCTGGCTGTTCGGACTGATCCGCGTGACGGTCCGCGGGAACGGCGAGGGGATGGATGTGCAGATCCGCATATGCGGGATCCGGCTCTCCCTTTTGAGCGATCTGAAAAAAAGGCTTTCCCAAAGGCAAAAAAGAGGGATCAAAAAGCCGAGGATCAAAAAGACCGCCATGCAGGGACCACCGCCTGTCATCGATAAGCCCACGATCGAGACCGAAACGCATGATGAAGAAGATAAAGAGAGCGTCCATAAGGAAGAGGGGCCATCCAGAGAAGGTCCCACGGCCCTCCCGGATGCAGAAGACATCCCACAGCCTAGGATAAACCTGTTCAGACGGTCCTGGATGAAGATCCTGGAGATATGCCGGAAGATCAAGGAGGCTTTTCTGGGTTTTATCGCCACGATCCGGAGCCTGCATGACAGAGCGGATATGTTGAAAGGATTTCTGGGGGATCCGCGTACGAAGAATGCTCTCGGGCTGTCCTGGGAGCAGCTCATGCATCTGTTGCGCCATGTGGGGCCGCAGAAATGGGCGGGTTTTACGAGATTTGGCCTTGGAGACCCGGCGGCGACAGGGCAGGCGCTGGCTGTCCTCGGAGCCGCTTATCCGATCCATCGGGGACAGATCACGGTGGATCCCGTCTGGGATGAGAAAGTCCTGGAGGGGAGGATCAGCGTGAAGGGACGGGTCTATGGGATCTTAGTGCTGTGCAGGCTGGGCCGGATATTTTTTGACAGGGATGTAAGGTACGTGATCAGTCATTTAAGGCAAAATGGAGGGAATTATGTCACAGGAAAATAACAATGATTTTCAGTCAACAGTCAGCGCTTTATTCAAAGGGATGGAAGGCTATGTGGATGCCAGGACGGTGGTAGGTGACGCGATCCATATCGGGGATACGATCATCCTGCCTCTGGTGGATGTGGCATTCGGCATAGGCGCCGGGGCCTTTTCCGGTGATAAGAAGAATAACGGGGGCGGCGGTATGGGCGGTAAAGTGACGCCCTGTGCGGTGCTGGTGATCCAGAACGGGACGACGAAGCTGGTGAATGTGAAGAATCAGGACGGCCTGACCAAGATCCTGGATATGGTCCCGGATCTTGTCAATAAATTCACGTCCAAAGATCCCGGAAAAGATATGTTCGCCGCGGATGATCCGGACGTGGCCGGAGAGGAAGAGATAAAAGAAAAGGCAGGAGAGTCTTAAGGAACAGTCATGATCTGCAGGGATGCTGCATATGATAAAAGCAAAAGAAAAAACGAACAGGAGTGAGGAGAGGATCTCGTATGCGCCGTGTCATCGGTCTTGCGTTATTTTTTACAGGTGTTGGCATGGTGATCGCCCTTATCGCTCCTAAAGGTCTGGTAATGGTGCTCATCGCTGCCATATGTCTTTTGGCTGGTTATAATCTGTTCTGCAGCTGTCCGTGCTGAACGAGCGGGGATCCCTGCTCGCTGCACGGTCCGTGGATATTCTCAAAGGTCTGATAAATGAAGATAAAAAAAGACGGCGGGTCTTTACGGGGATCCGCCGTCTGCTCCTACGTCTCAGGCTCTACGCCCTTTCTACTTTTCCAGATCTCAGGCAAGAAGTACATACGTACTGTCTCTTTGTAGCTTTACCATTGTTTACTTTGATCCTTACGGATTTTACGTTTGGTTTCCACATTTTATTTGATCTTTTATGGGAATGGCTCACTTTGATGCCAAACTGCACGCCCTTACCACAAATAGAACATTTCGCCATGGTTGCACCTCCTTGACACATTTTTCAACAATGTACTTATTCTATCAGATGGATTTTGTTTTTGCAAGCATTTTTGCAGGTATAATTAAAAAAAATGAGGGTCGGGGAGAAGAGGAGAACACATATGATCATTTTAGAGGGAAAATATAATGAAGCAAAAGTCTTTACCGATGTGGTCGACGAGGCTTCCGCCGCCCAGGTGAAGCTCCTGTTGGACCAGGAGTTCGTGCAGGGGAGCCGGATCCGGATGATGCCGGATATCCACGCCGGGGCCGGCTGCACGATCGGCACCACCATGACGATCACGGATAAAGTCGTTCCGGATCTTGTGGGGGTCGACATCGGCTGCGGCATGGAGACGGTGAGGATCCGGGAGAGGCATCTGGAACTGCAGAAGCTGGACAAGCTGATCCGCGAAAAGATCCCGGCGGGTTTTAAGATCCGCGAGAAGACGCATCGGTATCTTGAGAGGATCGACCTGGGCGGGCTGCGCTGCCATAAAGAGGTGGATCTGGCCAGGGCCGAGAAGAGCCTGGGGACGCTGGGCGGCGGGAATCATTTCATAGAGGTGGATAAGGATGCGGACGGAGCGCTCTATCTCGTGATCCATTCGGGGAGCCGTCACCTGGGGCTGCAGGTGGCGGAGCATTACCAGAGGGAGGGCTACAGGGCGCTGAGCGCGCGGGAGCGGGAGGAGATCCCGAAGGCCCTGGCCTATGTGTCCGGGGATCTCTTCAGGGATTATATCCATGATATGAAGATCATCCAGGAGTATGCGCTGCTGAACCGTCAGGCCATGGTGGACGAGATCATCAAGGGGATGAAGCTGCATGTGGAGGAGCAGTTCACCACGATCCATAATTACATCGACACGGAGTCCATGATCCTGCGCAAAGGCGCAGTCTCGGCAAAGAAGGGGGAGCGGCTCCTCATCCCGATCAATATGCGGGACGGTTCCCTGATCTGCGTGGGAAAGGGGAACGACGACTGGAACCAGTCTGCGCCCCACGGGGCCGGACGGCTGATGAGCCGGACAGAGGCCAGGCAGTCTTTCACCGTGTCAGAATTTAAGAAACAGATGGAGGGGATCTACAGCACGTCCGTCGGAAAAGGGACGCTGGATGAATGTCCTATGGCCTACAAGGATAAAGAGAGTATCGTGGGGAATATCGGGGATACTGCAGAGATCCAGGACACGGTGTATCCGATCTATAATCTCAAATCTTCCTGATGAAAAAGAGATCAAAAAATTTCAAAAAAGATGTTGACATACAGGGAAGATCGTAGTATAGTATCTATTGTCGATAGGACATCGGCAATAAGCGTGAATGGCTCAGTTGGTAGAGCACGACCTTGCCAAGGTCGGGGCCGCGGGTTCGAGTCCCGTTTCACGCTCTGGGAGAGACCGGAAGCCCCTATGTTAGAGATAGGAAGCTTGCGGTTTTTCTTTTTGCAAAAAAAGCATTGGAGGAGTGACATGTTACAAGTAGTCAAACAGGGTGGGAAAGAACAATATAAAGAAAATAACACGCCGTCATACGTTTTTGATCTGGATCAGCTGCAGGCGCGTGTGGCCGCTGTCAGGAAGGGCATCACGAGAGTGGGGACGAGGATCTGTTTTGCCGTGGATGCCAATCCCTTCCTGGTGGAGGCGTTAAAAGATCAGGTGGACGGCTTCGTGGTCTGTTCCCCGGGGGAGTTCCACATCTGTGAAGCCGCGGACGTGCCGATGGAAACTGTGGTGGTGTCCGGGAATTATAAAGCCACGCTGGATACAGCGCGGATGATGGGTGAATTTGAGGGAAAATGCATCTTTACGGCAGAATCTCCGGAGCAGATGGAAGTTCTGCAGTATTGTGCGAAATGGCAGGCACAGCAGGTGCAGGTCCTTTTGCGTCTCACCAGCGGGGATCAGTTCGGGATGGACGAGGAGGCGCTGGTGCAGTGCGTCTCAAAGAGGGAGACTTATGAGAACCTCCATATCGTCGGGATCCAATATTATTCCGGCACACAGAAAAAAGGCTGCGCCCGGATCGGCGAGGAGCTCAAGATGCTGGACGGACTCTGCCAGAAGCTGAAAGAGGAACAGGGCTTCGAGGTGAAGATCCTGGAGTACGGCCCGGGCCTGGGAGTGCCGTATTTCGAAGGGGAAGAAGAGGAAGATCCGAGCCAGGTCTTAGGAGAACTGGACGGGTTTTTGCGCGGACTGCATTTTTCCGGGACGGTGGTGCTGGAGATGGGGCGTTTCCTGACGGCTTTCTGCGGTTCTTATTATACGACCGTGGTCGATGCCAAGAGCCAGGGGGGCAGGGATTACTGTATCGTGGACGGCGGCATCCATCATCTGGGCTATGAGGGATGGGAGCAGGGAAAAAAGGTCCCCCACTGTACGCACCTGCCCCAGGCTCCGGATGCCCAGGCGCCTGAGAAACCCTGGACCGTATGCGGGCCTTTGTCGACTCCTTCGGATGTGCTGGCGTGCCGGATGCCCATGCAGGAACCGAGACCCGGCGACCTTCTGATCTTTGAGCGGACAGGCGCTTACGCGGTCACGGAGGGAAGATATCTTTATGACAGCTATGACCTGCCGAAGGTCTACCTCTATTCCAGTGAGATGGGGATGGACCTGGTGCGTGAACGGCAGGGGTCGTGTAAGCTGAATATGAGGCCAAAGGAAGATGAGCCGGAAGAATAGGGGGATCGTCTGTATCATCCTGTCGGCGTTCTGTTTTGCGCTCATGAACCTTTTCGTGCATCTCTCCGGGGAACTCCCATCCGTCCAGAAGAGTTTCTTCAGGAATCTGGTGGCGTTCTTTTTTGCCCTGGCGGTCATGCGGAAGGACCGCATCGGGTTTTCCGGGAAGAGGTCGAACATCCCGCCGCTGATCCTGCGGTCGGTGTTCGGCACCGTGGGGATCTTATGCAACTTTTACGCGGTGGACCATCTGGTCCTGGCGGACGCTTCTATGTTAAATAAGATGTCCCCGTTTTTTGCCATCGTCTTCAGTTACATTGTTTTGAAAGAGAAGATCCGGCCGTTCCAGGCGTTTGCCGTGGGCGGTGCTTTCCTGGGGAGCCTGCTGATCGTCAAGCCTACGGGGCTGGGGATGGAGACGTTCCCGGCCGTCCTGGGCCTTTTGGGCGGCATGGGAGCCGGGGCGGCGTACACGATGGTGCGTTATCTCTCCGAGCGGGGGGAGAAAGGGCCGCTGATCGTGTGCTTTTTCTCTGGGTTTTCCTGCCTGGCCACGCTGCCTTTTCTGATCTTTGACTACCACGCCATGACATGGGCGCAGTTGGGGATCTTGCTGCTGGCGGGCCTGAGCGCCGCGGGGGGACAGTTTTCCATAACGGCGGCTTATGGCTACGCGCCTGCCCGGGAGATCTCCGTGTATGATTATTCCCAGATCATCTTTTCAGCGGGGCTGGGCTATCTGGTCTTCGGCCAGGTGCCGGATCATCTGAGCTGGATCGGGTATCTGGTGATCTGCTCCATGGCGGTGGCGATGTTTTTTTACAATGGACACAGAGAAACCCAATGATCGATGAGAGGAGGGATGAAGATGAAGATAAGAAATACGACGATCATATCGAGAGTGGACCGGCTCCCGCTCTCTGTCATGGTGGTGACACCGGAGGGAGAACCCTGGTGCCTGGTGCAGATCGTCCACGGCATGTGCGAGTTCAAGGAGCGGTATCTGCCCTTCATGGAATATCTGGCCGACAGGGGGATCGCTTCTGTGATCCACGACCACCGGGGGCACGGGCAGAGCGTGTACGGCGAGAGGGACTTAGGGTACATGTACGGGGGAGGCAGCCGGGCGCTGGTGCAGGATACCCGCCTGGTGACGGCCCGTCTGCGCCGGAAATACGGGAAAAAGCTGCCCCTGGCGATCGTAGGACACAGCATGGGGAGCCTGGTGGTGCGCGCATATCTGAAAAAATATGACCGGTTGGCGGACGCGGTGATCCTGTGCGGATCGCCCAGCAAAAACTCTTTTGTGAGACTGGGGCAGGCGATCGCCCGGATGGAAGGGATCTTTTTGGGCGGGCATCATCCCAGCCGGGCGCTGCAGGCGCTGTCCTTCGGCCCGTACGCGGCCCGTTTTCCAAAGGAGGAGAGTTCCTATTCCTGGATCTGTTCAGACAGAGAGGTGGTCAGAGAGTATGAAGACTCCCATCTGTGCGGTTTTCCCTTTACCGCAGATGGTTATCGGGCGCTGTTCGGACTGATGGCGCAGACCTATTCCGACAAAGGCTGGGCGTGCGAAAAGCCGGACCTTCCGATCCTCTTTATCAGCGGCGGGGACGACCCCTGTATGGGAAATGTGCGGAAGTTTAAACATGCGGTGGACCATCTGCGCATGCAGGGCTACAGGGACGTCCGCGGGAAGGTCTATCCGGGGCTGCGGCATGAATTATTAAATGAGTGTGAAAAAGAGAAAATTTATAGAAACTGCTATTGTTTTATCAGGAAAAACTTAGTATAATACTTATATTACAGCAGCGGTCAACATATACGGAAAGAAGGGAATGGGATATGTTAAATAAACGTGCGGCAAGATTACTCGCGCTGCTCCTGACAAGTTCCATGGTCTTGATGGGACCTTCGGCGGCAATGGCTTCGACATCAGCAGGGGACAGTAAGGAAACGAGCCAAACGGAACAGCAAGAGATCGAAGAGACGGATCTCGGAGAGGATCCAAATGCGGAAGTGGATGTAGACGCAGGAGAAGATCCAGATGCAGACGAGGATCCGGATGAAGAAAAAGATACAGATTTGGATGAGGATCCGGATGAGGTAAAAACAACAGAAAAAGCAAAAGAGCCCGAAAAAGATAAGAAAACAGAAAAAACAGAAAAAAAGACAAAAGATAAAAAAGAAGAGACAGAAAAAGAGCCGGCACATGCCAAAGAAGGTACGACCAGCGGTGGCGACAGCGTGAGCGGCGGCGACCATCAGGATGATGAGACAGGCGACCGGATCATCTCTTCAAATGCCGCCGTGAGTGTCAATGGAACGATCTCAGGGAATATCGTCATAAGCAGCGCGGACGGAGCAAACCTGACCCTGAATGGAGTGAAGGCGGCGGGGCTGCGCGT
>CAJTYN010000047.1 GCA_910584115.1 uncultured Lachnospiraceae bacterium | reverse complement strand
TGCTACGACGAGACAGTATCTGTGCGCAAGAAGACCGCCCTGCCGGATGAGGTTTGATCACTCAGGATTTAATTCCCCGCAGCTTGCTGCGGGTCGCTCATCATAAATTACAGATAGTAGAAGCCCCGTCTTTCAAAAAAAGCGTTTCAAGGGGTCCGGGGGAAATCGCAATCCCCCGGCGCTTTTGGTACTTTTCTCGTAGAAAAGTACACATACAAAGATCTGAGCGGCCGCAGATCCTACCAAAATGTTAGCAAGATCCAAGCCGCTTACAAAGCTTTGGAAGCTTTCTAAACATATCCGAAGATCTGTACGAGGATCCTCCTGTCTCGCCCAGGGGGATCTTTTTGCATCCGGATCTGGATAAAACGGATGTCAAAAACTTTTGACAAGGCAGATCAGGCGATGTCAAAGACTTTTGATAGACCAAACCCCCAGACTGTGGTCATAATGGAGAAAAAAGGAGATAGAGACAAGATGGAATTGGGAAGACAGATCAAGAGGTACCGGAATGAGGCGGGCATCTCCCAGGATGAACTGGCGGAGAAGGTGTATGTGTCCAGGCAGACCATATCGAACTGGGAGAACGATAAAAATTATCCGGATATCAACAGCCTGCTCCGCTTGAGTGAGATCTTTCATGTCTCCATCGACATTTTGATCAAAGGAGATGTGGAAGAGATGAAAGAAGCGATCAGAGGGGAAGACGTGCAGCGGTTTAAAAAGATGAGTAATATCTTTGCGGTCTTGTTTTTTGCCATGATCCTGACACCGGTCCCCCTGCTGCATTATCTGGATCTTGTGGGCATCGGGATCTGGGTGGTCCTGGCGGCGGTGACCTTGTGGGCGGGATCTAAGGTCGAGAAGGAAAAAAAGGCATTTGACGTCCAGACGTATAAAGAGATCGTGGCATTCATGGACGGGAATGGGATGGATCAGATCTCAAAAGCGCGGGAAGAGGGCAAACGTCCGTATCAGAAGGTCTTGTTGGCGGTGGCGTTTGGGCTGCTCGCGCTGGCGTTTGATGTGTGGATGCTGTGGCTCCTGGGATGAGATCAGGCCATCTGATAGACTTTACATCTGTCCCATGATACGCTATAATGATCTCAGTGATATATAGCCGTATGGCAGTAGAAAAGGCGGTGGGAGATATGGAGGCGATGGAGATGACAGAAAAGGAACAGATGCAGAAGAATGTTGAAGAGTTTGCAAGACTGCAGGATTACATGTCCGTCTGTGAAAAAGATTCCGAACCATATAAAAAAATGAAAAAGCGTTATACGGAATTGAAAGTCATACTTACTGTGTTTGGTGTCAGCCTCACCGAGATCGACTATATCAAAGAATGATGTCCATAGGAAAAGAAGCGCGCTCCCTTGTGTTTATCGGGAACGCGCTTTTTTAAAAGTCCAGCAGTCTGAGCGTCACGCCGATCCACAGCCGTTCCTGCCAGTCGTCCCAGTCGATCCCCGTGAGTTTTTTTACCCGCTGCAGCCGGAACAGCAATGTGGTCCTGTGGATGAACAGCGCCTCCGCCGTCCGGGTGACATTGTAGCAGTGTTTCATATATTCTCTCACCGTGGCGACCAGTTCCGTATGCTCCTTCTCGTCGTATTCCATGAGCCTGCGGATCCCCGGATGGCACAGCTGGCCGGGCGATAATTCTCGGGTCGCCTGGTTTAAGATGAAGGGCAGGACCATGGACTCAAAGGGATGATACCATGAGGTGCTCTCCGAACGCAGGCCCAGCTCCAGGGCATACCGGGCCTCCAGATAATGGGCGTGCAAAAGGGCGATGTCCCCGAACCGCTGGCTGATCCCCACCTGACACAGATTATCCCGCAGGAATATGGCCAGATCCTGATGTACATCGTCTTCTTCCCGCAGCATAGTGGAAAGATTCCAGATGCAGCACAGCCGATCCCCGTCCTGCAGGACGCAGCAATCCCGGAAGAGGTCTTCGAGCTTGGTCTGGTAATAACGTCTGGTCACGGACGCGTTCTCATCCTCCATAAATTGGAACTGGAAGACCTGATAGGTCTGCTCCTTCTCCCAGCCGCGGACGGCCAGCTTCTGCCTGATCTCCTCCGTGTCCTTGGGGATCCCCTGGAGCAGGTCTTTCAGGATCTCGTAAAGATCATAGAGCACCCGCTCCTGCATCCGTTCCCGCTCCTGCCAGGCGAACATCTCCGCCAGATGTTCCCCCACATACCCGGCCAGTGCCAGACCTCCCGGAAATGGGCCGCCTGCCTTGTCCTGGATCAGAAGCCTTGCCTCGTAGGCGCCTTTGATCTTTATGTTATAGCAATAAGAAGAGATCTTTGTATATGGATCTTCATAATAAAACGCCTGGTCATGCTGGATGGCCACACGGAAATTTTCGTCCTCCATCATATCGTCGATCAGATCCAGCGGCATGGATCTTCCGCCGCCAAGCCAGTCACTGTACAGGGCATAGCTGTCCGAGGCTTCCACATACTGGAGGTTCTTGTCCACCAGCAGGGATATCAGACCAAATGTCTCCTCCATCTCATTGAGGATCTCCTTAAAACCCGCGTGCGTGCAGAACAGCCGCTCCATGCGCATCTGCCAGTCGTAAAATTCCTGGAAGACCACCTGGAGGGCATTGATCAGCGCGTACAGGCTCATAGGTTCCTCCACAAAGATCCGCTGGCAGCCATGTCTGGCCGGGCTCTGGGCATAGCGGATCCCGATACACAGACGCCCTTTCTTCTCGGCAAATTCTCTGGAGCGTCCATCTTCCACGATGTATAAGATATCCCGCTGAGGATCCTCCCCGTCCCAGACACGGAAGCCCTGGATCGGAGTTTCTCTCTTTGACGGAAGCTCCGCCGTGACCCGGTAGTGCCTCTTGAGGAGCAGACTGACGATCCCCATCGTGATCTTGATCATATCCTCTCACCCCTTTCCATCTCTATCATACTACTACAAAATGTAGGAGTACAGAGCTTTTTTTCCGATGATCTTCGTATTTTCTTTTTTACGCCGGAGTCTTACAATAAATGCATAGGCAATGTATGGTATACAAAAGGAGGGGTCAAAAAATGACAAAAGAACAGAAGTTATTTTCAGAACGGTTGCAGCGGGTGGAAACGGCTATCCATCTGGGCGTGCCGGACAGGGTTCCCGTTTTTGCTTTCTTCGTCTCCTATATCCAGAGGAGATATGGATCCAGCTACGCGGATATCTACTACGATCATGAGAAGGCTGGTCAGGCCGCGGTCCAGTTCCACAAGGACTATCCCCAGATGGATATCGGGCTCACGCCCCAGTTCGTCAGCGGGAGGGCCAATGAGATCGCCGGTTCGGCCATGATCGACTGGCCGGGAAGGCCGGGGACGGTGGTGGATAGATACAGCTCCCACCAGGTCCTGGAGATGGAATTGATGACACAGGAAGAATACCCTGAGATGCTGCGGGATTTTTCGGGCTTCATGCTGCGTAAATATCTGCCCCGCGCGTACAAAAACCTCGGCGGGACAGCCAACTTGAACTTTACCCCCACGGTCGTGCTCAGTACCGGTATGCTCGCACCCTTTTATGCGCCGGGAGCACAGGAGACTTTCCGCAAGCTGACCGAGATCGGGGCCGAGGACGCGAAGGCGGCAGAAGCATCTGCGAAGTATTCCAAGATCCTCGCGGACATGGGTTTCCCGCCGATGATCACCGGGATCTCGGAGGCGCCGTATGATATCCTCGGGGATTATTTCCGCGGGACCATGGGGATCTTCGAGGATCTGACGGATCCGGATATGTATGAATATATTGACCAGGCCTGCGATATGTTTGCCGAACAGCAGATCCAGGCGCTGCAGTATTTCCGGTTCACCGATATGCCGGTAAAGAGGGTCTTCTTCCCGCTCCACAAGGCCATGGACGGCTTCATGAACGATGCCCAGTACGAACGCTTCTACTGGAAGCCGCTCAAGAAGATCATGCTGGCGCTCATCGACATGGACGTGACTCCCTACATCTACACCGAAGGACCTTACAACACCCGGCTGGATTTCCTGACAGACGTTCCGAAAGGGAAAGTCCTCTATCATTTTGAAAAGACTGATATGAAAGCCGCCAAACAGAAATTGAGCGGGATCGCCTCCATATGCGGGAACCTCCCAGTCTCCGATATGGAATTTGGGTCAAAAGAGGACATTGAACGGGAGATCAGGGAACTGCTGGAGATCTGTGCCCCCGGCGGCGGATATCTGTTTGATTTCGACGGCTCGTTGGAGAACTGTAAGCCTGAGAATCTGGACACCATGTTTGAGACACTTGAGAAATATGGGAGCTATTGATCGCAGATGAGCCGGGAAGGCGAGTAAGAAAAACAGATATGGATGAAAGAGCATCGGCCGTCTGCACGGCCGGTGCTTTTTTGAGCTGCAAGATCCATTAAAAATAGATAAAAAATAGAGCCGGATCAGATATTATTTAGAGATTCCCATGGTATCATCAGAGAAACAAGAGACGAAAAGGAGGTCCATATGAAAATGAAGAAGATCATGAGCATCGTCCTGGCGGCCGTCTTATCCCTGGGAGTCCTGACGGGATGCGGCCAGGCCGGGGACGGGAGCGGCGAAAAGGACGGCAGTCAGGACACGGGCGGCGCCAAAGGCCGTTACCTGGAAGAGGACATCGCGCTCCCGGAAAAGACATCGGTCTACGGCATGACGCGGCTGGAGGACGGAACGCTGCGGATCGCCGCCCAGGACCAGGAAGGGCGCTCCGCCGTCTGGGAGCTGTCGAAAGGCGGGGATACCTGGGAGAAAGTCTATGACCTGCCCGAAGAGTGGCGGCAGACCGATACTTTTTATGTGACCCATGTGTGCCTGTCGCCGAAAGGGGATGCCTTCGCCGCCACCAGCCAGACGCTGGAGCAAGAGCAGCAGACAGACGGGGAGATGTTGGAGGCGCCCCAGATGGAGGAGCATTTTTACCACCTGGACGGGGAGGGGAACGCGACGGAGGTCCCGATAAAGACCGACGGATATCTCTATTTCCTGCGGTATACGGAGGATGGAGAGCTGCTGGCGCAATTTCAGGGCATGCCGGTCAGCTCTGTGGATATGAAGACGGGCGAGCTGACGGATAAAGCCTCCGGGCTGCAGGATATTACATTTTTCGGCGTGGCAAAAGATCTCCTCTATGTGGTGGACTACGAGGGGCAGATCCATTCTTTTGACGTGGAGACAGGCGATCCGCTGCCAAAGGACGAAGGACTCATCGAGGCCGTTTCCCAGAGCGGGGTCAGTCTGGATCTGCATTCCCTGCAGACACTGTCCATGCTCTTCGCCGGAGGTAAGGAAGAGGGAGAGATCTTCTTCTGCACGAGTAAGGGTCTGTATCGGCATATGAAGGACGGCGACGTATCGGAACTCGTGGTCGACGGCTCGCTGACCTCCCTTGGGAGCCCGGATATGGGGCTGGTCAGCCTGGAGGCCACAGAAGACGGGGAGTTCTACCTGCTGGGTGTGGATTCCCAGTCCGATAAACTCCTGCATTATACTTACTCCAAAGATACGGCCACGGTGCCGGGCACGGAAGTGAAAGCCTGGTCCCTCTATGAAAACAGCGAGCTGCGGCAGAACATCTCCCAGTACCAGAAGGAGAACCCGGACGTCTACGTGGATCTGGAAGTGGCCGTGACGGAGGAAAACGGCGTGACCACCTCGGATGCATTAAAGAACCTGAGCACGGAGATCATGGCGGGGAACGGGCCGGATATGATGCTGCTGGACGGCCTGCCGGTGGAGTCCTATGTGGAAAAGGGCATGCTGGAGGATCTTGCAGATGTGGCCAACGGTGGGGAGGATCTGTTTACGAATATATCCGCGGGCCTGGAGCAGGACGGTAAGATCTGCGGGATCCCGCTGCGCTTCGCCCTTCCGATCGTGGAGGCGGACACCGGATCCCTGGACAAGATCCAAGATCTTCAGTCCCTGGCGGATACGGCGGAGGAGCTTAAGGGCACGGATCCGGATAAATATATCTACAGCCCGTACTACGACGGGGCCATGCTGGCATCTCTGCTCTACGACGCCTGCGCCGCGGCCTGGGTAAGAGAAGACGGCTCCATCGACAGTGCGCTCTTAAGAGAGTTCTACACACAGCTCGCCCGGATCTGGGATCCGGAGAAACATATCGATATGGAAGTGGAGTATGCCCAGATCGCCGAGTCGGGCAGCTACCGGGGGTATGTGGGTTCCCTCGGCGGCGGTGTCCTGCAGATGTACTGTGATAAGTTCCTGTTGAATTTCGGGGCGCTCTGGTCCGTATCAGAATTTTCAGAGCTTGCCACCACGATGACGGACAAAGAGGGGATAGGCTATAAACCGCTGACCGGGCAGGCCGCGGATGTCTTCGTGCCGAAGATGATCGCGGGGATCAACAGCAGGAGCGCCGCGAAGGAGGAGGCGAAAAAATTCGTACAGTTCCTCCTGACGGAAGAAGCCCAGATAGCCGATCAGGCCGGCGGCCTGCCCGTCTCCGAAAAAGCCCTGCGCGCCCAGATCGGCCGCATAGAAGGATCCACGATCGGGAGCGGCATGGCCAACGACCCGGACAGCTACGTGGAGATGACGATCAAGAAACCCTCCCCGGAGGCGGCAGACCAGTTTATCGCCTGCATCCAACAGGCGGACACCCCGGCGCTGACCAATGAGATCATCCGCGACGCGGTCCTCTCCCAGGCCAGGGAATGCCTGGATGGCAAGATCACGCCGGAGGCGGCGGCACAGGCCGTGACGGATAAAGTGGACCTCTATCTGGCGGAATGAGAGGAAAAAATACAGGCTTCCTCTACGTCCTGCCCAGCCTCATAGGCGTCGCGTTCTTCATCCTCATCCCATCTGCGGATGTGGTCCGCCGTTCCTTTACGGAGGCGGTCAGCGGGGCCTGGGCGGGGCTTGAGAATTACAGGACCGTCTTTTCCAACCGGGCGTTCCGGCTGGCGGCGTACAACACCCTGCGGTTTGAGGGGATCTGTATCCCCTTGCTGCTGGTCCTGTCCCTGTTGGCCGCGCTGCTCTTAAATGCCTTGGATATGAAGGGTGCGCGTCAGTTTTTCAAGAGCTGTTTCCTGGTCCCCATGGCGATCCCGGTGGCCTCGGCGGTGCTCCTGTGGAAAGTCCTTTTCCACGAGCGGGGGCTCATGAGCGGTCTGCTGCACATGCTGGGTCTGTCGGGAAGTGACTGGATGCGTACGCCCTGGGCCTTCTGGATCCTGGTCGCCAGCTATATATGGAAAAATCTGGGATACGATGTGATCTTGTGGCTGGCCGCCCTCGCCGGGATCCCCTCCAGCCTGTACGAGGCGGCTCAGGTGGACGGGGCGGGGCGGTGGCAGTGTTTCTGGTACATCACCCTGCCGAACCTGCTCCCGGCCCTCTTTACCATCGCGGTGCTCTCGATCTTAAATTCCTTCAAGGCATTTAGGGAAGCGTATCTGGCGGCGGGGGATTATCCCCATGAGAGCATGTACCTGCTGCAGCATCTGTTCAACAACTGGTACCGGGATCTGTCCATGGACAAGATGGCGGCGGGGGCGGTGGTCCAGGCAGGCGTGATCTTTCTGTTGATCTTGTTCCTGAAAAGGAGATGGGAGGAATGAAGCGGATGAAAAAGATGTGGAAAAAGGCAGCGGCCGTTCTTCTGGCAGTCCTGGCATTTATCGCGGTATACCCGATCTGTTTTCTGCTGACGGGTTCCCTGATGGGCGGCGGCGAGATCCGCGAGAGCCTGGGGCCTGCCCTGGAGGTGGCGGGCGGAAATGGAAACAGCTGCATACAGATGCCCTTCCTGCCCCGATACCCCACGCTGCGCTCTTATGTGGAACTGCTGCTGGATTCCCCGGAGTTCTTCGTGATGTTCTGGAATTCGGTCAGGCTGACGGCGGGGATCCTGGCCGGGCAGGTCCTCTTCGGCGTTCCGGCGGCGTGGGGTTTTGCCAGAGGGCGCTTTCCTTTTCGGAAGGCGCTGTTCACCGTCTACATCCTGTTGATGATGATGCCCTTCCAGGTGCTGATGCTCTCGGATCACATGCTCCTGGCCGGGCTGCATATGCTGGACACCCACGGGGGCCTGATCCTTCTGTCCATCTTCTCCACGTTCCCGGTCTTCATCATGTACCGTTTCTTCGAAAGTGTGCCGGACGCGCTGGTGGAGGCGGCCATGCTGGACGGGGCCTCCCAGTGGCAGATCTTCCTCCATATAGGGCTGCCCCTGGGTTCGCCGGGGGTGATCGCGGCCCTGGTGCTGGGTTTCCTGGAATACTGGAACCTGCTGGAGCCGCCGATGACCTTCCTAAAGAGCAAAAACTTATGGCCCCTGTCCCTCTATCTTCCGAATATCGGGCTGGAGAGGGCGAAGGTGGCTTTCGCTGCGTCTGTGATCGCGCTGATCCCGGCCATACTGGTGTTCTTGGCCGGCCAGGACCATCTGGAGCGGGGGATCGCCGCGGCGGTCAAAGAGTAAGAGGAGCGGGACATGAGAGGGAGAAAGATGTTGAGGATATTGGGGATCTTCCTGGTCTTTATGCTGGTCTGTACCATGCTCTCCCGGGCGTCCAGCGCGCTGACTGTGGCCGTGGTGCGGACCGTCTCTCCGGGGCGGATGACGATCGCCCATACGGTCACGGCCACGGGGAAGGTCCAGGAGGAGCGGGAGCTGGCCGTATCCGCGCAGGCCGGACAGAAGATCGCGCAGATTGCCGTCCGCGAGGGGGATCAGGTAGGACCCGGCGACCTCCTTTTGAAAACAGATCTGTCCGCATTGAAGGAACAGATCTCAGATAAAGAGCAGGAGCTGGAAATGGCCCGGGCAGAGATCGCGTCCCTGGAAGCGGCCGAAAAAGTCAAAAAAGAAAAACAGGAGCGGGCCATCCAGCGTGCCCGGGAAGACCGGGACTGGGCAGCCGTAAAAGGCGACCAGGCTGTCGCGCGGGCATCAGAGGAATGGGACCGGGCGATCGGCGCGTACAATGAGGTCCTCCAGAACGGTGGGGGAGAAGAAGGGCAGGCGGACGCCCTTAGGGAAGCGGCCGACGCGGCGGGAAGAGCCTATGAGGAGGCCGTCTCCGCCCGGGAGGAGAGCCTCCGGGAGGCAGACAGGGCCCTGGAGGACGCCGCCGTCCAGGAACCCCCTGACCCGGCCGTCCAGCTAAAGAAAAAAGAAGCCGAAAAGATCCAGGCACAGCTCAAGAAACTCAAGAAGCTCCAAAAGTCAGGCGGGCAGGTCCGCGCCCCGATCAAAGGCGTGGTGACACGGATCTTAACCGCGGCGGGTGAAGTGACGGCAGAGACACCGCTCCTGTTCCTGGCGGACCTGCGCGCAGGGTGCCGCTTCACCGCACAGGTTGACAAGAGCCAGGAAGAATACCTGCAAAAAGACACGCCGGTGACCCTGACCAACGAGCAGAAAGACCAGACCGTCAAGGACCTCACGATCGCCTCCGTAAAGGCAGATCCGGAAGACGCCGCTCTTTTGCAGGTATGCGTCTACCTGCCGGGGGATACCCTGACAGTGGGGGACAGCGCAAAGATGACGGTAGAAAAAAAGTCAAAGGCATACGACACCTGCGTTCCCATCCAGGCGCTCTATGAAGCTGGCGGGATGTATTTCGTCTATGTGGTCCAGGAGGAAGATACGATCATGGGAAAACAGCTTACAGCGAGAAAGATCAACGTGACAGTACAGGAGCAGAACGAGACATACGCGGCCCTGGGCGACGGATGTCTGGCGGGCGGCCAGAAAGTGATCCAGGATGCGGACAAGACCATCGATGAGGGCAGCCCGGTTCGGCTGGCAGAGCCATGAACCGCCGCCGGGTAAAGAAGATCCTCCGGCTGATCCTCCCGCTGGCCGTGATCCTCTCCTATTGTGCGGGCGTGTACGCCTTCTGCCTGCTGCGCCAAGACCCCGATACATATCAGGTGGCCTGCGGCGGGGGCGCATCCCTGACCCAGGAGGATCACGAGAACATACGAAAGACCCAGGAAGGAGGCGCATCCGCTCTCCGCTATGCCTTCTGGAAAAAGACAGAGAGCGTGGAGGTGGAAAATCCCCGCTGGGGCCGCCGCAGTACCGTCTCCGAATGGAGCGTCCGGGGCGATATGGAACTCCTCTTTCGCGGCATGATAAAACTCGCGGAGCAGGACCTCCAGGGATGCTATCTGGATGCTGAGACGGCCCGGGAACTCTTCGGGACAACAGCGGTCGTCGGCAGCGAGATCTGCTGCCAGGGAAAACGCCTGACCATACGCGGGATCTTGGAACACGAAAACGGCCTCCTGGCCCTGCGTCCCGGGGAAAAAGAGACAACAGACCATCTCACTTTTGGGGGCGCGTCCCCGTCAGAGGTCCGGAATTTCCTCCTGCGCTACGGCATCCCGGGGACAGCCGTCAACACCTTTTTCCTGCGGGAGATCCTGCAGATCCTGCTCATGCTGTTCCCCTTAAGCCTCGCGCTCTTTCTCTTTAGGAGCTTAAAAGGCAGTCAGGCCGAGGGTGTCCGGTGGCTCCTCCTACTGTTCATGCTCTATATGCTCCTGCGCCAGATCCAGATCCCGGAAACGCTGATCCCGGATAAATGGTCGGACTTTGAGTTTTGGAAAGAGCAGTGGACGCTGGGGCGGGAAAATCTCTATGCCTACATGAGACAGGAGAAGACCGGGCGGGAGCTGGCTCAGATCGCCTGCTTTTTCAGAGGTGTCCTCTGCGCCCTGTTCCCTGTCTTCGTCTGGCAGATCCCGATCAGGGAGGGGTGCCGATGAGGCGGGGGCACAGGAGGATCTTCTATAGGCTGTGGCTCCTCCTTTTTCTGGCAGCGGGGCTTCTGCTCTATCTCAGATCCGCCTTTTCTTCCGGATATGACTCTGCCAGCGCAGAGAAGGGCTGGAACCTGATCCTCGTAAACAGGGAGCATCACATCCCCCGCGACTATGAGGCGGAACTCATGGGCCTGTCAAATGGGGAAAAAGTGGACGCCAGGATCTATCCGGATCTGCAGGCCATGTTCGACGAGGCACGGGCGCAGGGGCTGGAGCTCTTTGTGGCGGCGGGATACAGGACCGGGGAAGAGCAGCAGTGTCTCCTGGATGAAAAGATCAGAGACTATGAGGCGGAAGGATACCCGAAAGCCGAGGCCAAAAAACTCGCCGGTCAGTGGGTGGCCCTCCCGGGGACCAGCGAGCATCAGCTGGGGCTGGCGGTGGACATCAATGCCGACACAGAAAAGAGTTCCAGTGATGAGGTCTACGGCTGGCTGGCGGAAAATGGATACAGATATGGATTCATCAGACGCTACCCGTCGGATAAGACAGAGCTGACTGGCGTGATCGATGAGCCGTGGCATTACAGATATGTGGGAAAGGAGGCGGCAGGAGAGATCCATCAGCGGGGGATCTGCCTGGAGGAATATATAGGACCGGTCGGATGAGCCGGGGATCTAACAAATGGTCCCCGGCTCTGTTCCGCCGATCATCGGAGTACTTTTTTTGAGCGGGTCTTCTGTATATATAGAAAGAAGAGACAGAGGACCATCCCCGCGCCGCTGACGATCCGCCCGGTCATCGCCCCAGGTGCATGGTAGCGGATCGTTATATGGCTGTTTCCTTTCTCCACAGGGAAGCCCAGGAATGCGGTGTTTACTTTTTCACCCGGAACCTTTTTTCCGTTTACGCGGATCTCGAAATGGGGGTCGTAGGGGATGGAAGTGATCAGACGGCCGTTTTTTGGCGCATGGACCGTCCCCTGGATCTGGCCGCCTTTCGTCCGTGTCCGGTCTGCATGAAACTCGGCTTGATACAGCGGGCGTCCGGTGAGGGCGGCGTCCTTCAATATGCGTCCGTCGCCCAGGAAACATCTTACAGTGGAGATCTCGTAATCGCCTTTTCCGAAGACAAGATCGACTTTTCGGGATCCTTTGTCCAGCCCCACCACATATGTAAAGGTCATATTATCGTTATAGTAGAGATGGCTGCGGGCGCTGAGCCGGTCGCGGGTGCCGTTTACCCAGATGGAGACATCCTGATCGGGATGTTCATTTTCCACATGGAACTGCAGGTAGAGGAGCGTCTCGTCCGCGCGGGGAGTGGCTTGGATCTCTCCGGCAGCGGCTGTGTCCTCCTGTGTCCGGATGTGGCAGGCGGGTAGAGAGAGCTTGACGGGCCTGGCCCGGGTCTTGATCTTCTGCGCCCAGTGACTGCCTTTTTTGGGGGCGTTCTTTACCACCGCGTACTCCATGAGCGCGATCTGGTCATAGGGAAAATCCAGGGCGCGGTAGTCCGCTTCGGAGAGCAGGCGGTCCGTGGCGTAGGCGATGGGTGCGGCGTTTTCGTTTTTGTAGACGGTGTGTTTCCCATCGGTCTTGTAAAAGGTGAAGCCGGTGATCCCGGCGGGGCTTTCATCCGCCGCGTCCTTGACGATGTAGCGGATCCCCATCAGCCGCTGATACAGCGGGTTGTTGGAGGAAGCCTGCATCAGGCCGTTGCGGAAAGGTTCTTCGATCTGGAAGCCTGTTTTGGAAAATTGCCGGTACTCCGCGTTATAGGACGAGGAATAGAGGGAGGAGATCCATTGCCGCGGGTCCCAGATCCGGTTCAGGTCCGCGCTCCTTTGGGCATCGGGACCCCGCTGTTCCAGGCGGCAGAGCCGGGGTTCATCGTCCAGCACCTGTGTGATCATCTCACCGATGCCCTCGTCAGTGACTGCCGCGTAGGATTCCCGGTCCATCAGTCCCCAGGAACTGCCGCCGATGCAGCCGAAGGCCAGGAGCATGCACACGGGCGGCGCCGCCAGGAGGAGGATCCGCCCAGACTTCCAAAAGAGCAGGAGCATGCATGTGGTCAGGGCCGCGTCCGCCAGGAGGAGGGACTGTCCCCATGGAAGGTCTGAGATGGCCAGGAGTATGAGGACCTGTATGACGATCTGTATGGGGAGCGGGATCTCTCTGTTTTTTTGTTTTTCCAGATAGACGGCGGTCATGGCGCATAAGAGCGGCAGGAACGGGATCAGCGCTTTGTCGCGGATGTACAGCGTCCCGTTCAGCAGCCATGCAAAGACCGGGAAGATGAGGATCAGCAGACAGCCCCATGTGAGGATCCGCTCCCTCCTTTGGCGGTAGGTGAGCCCGGTGAGGAGGACCGTGAGGACTAAGGTGGAAAGTCCGATGCCGTAGCAGTCGTACAGGAGCGTTTCTGTGGGGATCCTGGGCAGGAACAGGGCGGCCCAGTCCGCGGCACCGGAGGACTGCCTTTTTCCCATGAGCGCATATGCGGTGGGGAGCAGCAGGAAAGCGCTCATCAGCACCGCCGTCAGCGTGGGGAGCAGCAGCGAGAGACAGGTCTTTTTCCCTGGAAAGTCCGCCGCCCGGTGCAGGCCGTACAGCGCCAGTGCGAGCAGACCTCCGATGCTGAAATAAAAGCTGGTGAGGATCATCAGGAACACGCTGAGGATATACAGCCCGGACTTTTTTTCTTCAAAATGCCTGTCTATACCTAAGAGGGCCATGCAGAGAAATGGCATGTAGCTGACGAACATCACATGGTGGCAGGACTGGTAGATCATCGGCCCGGCCAGCAGGAACAGGGCGCAGGCGGCAAGACGGATCTCGTCTGAAAAACGCCGCCGCCCCAGCCAGTAATAAAAGATCCATACGGACAGGATGAGTCCGGCCACGCTCGCGGCCTGCAGATAGTCGCCCATGGCCACAAAAGGGAGCAGATAGGAGAGCAGGAAGATGGGGCTGTACAGTCCGTAATAGGAAAACACAAAGAGATCTTGTCCGCCGCCCAGGTTCGGCGCAAACTCCGGGAACAGATCTCCGGTATCATAAAATCGCTGCCGAAAATAGGCGGGCAGCGCGCTGTGCTGGCTGATCCAGTCGACTTTCGCGCCGAACAGACCGTGCCGTCCGGCGAAGAGCCACCAGGCGCACAGTGTGAGGACGGCGAGAAAAAGGTAAGGCAGCAGGATCGGTATCTTGTTTTTCATCTTATGTTACACCTCCTTCGTATGCTGCCTATTATAGACCCTATATCTTAAGGCTTTTATAAAAGCGACCTTAAGATTTCTTAAGGTCCGAGGAGGTGGCAAGATCGATCTTGCAAAAAAAATGGCGCTGGGATATGCTCCCGGCACCATTTTCTATCTGTGGTCCTTGAAGAGTGAAGATCACTGGATACGGAATTGGCCGATCAATTGATTGAGAGTTTTAGACTGATCGGATAACTGATCCGAGATCGCCGCGCTCTTCTCGGCGGCATCCGAATTTGACTGGATCACTTTAGAGACTTCTTTGATCCTCTTTTCCACAGAGGTGATCATCTCTGACTGCTGGACACTGGCGAGGGCGATCTCGTCCATCAATGTCTTGATCGACTGGATGCATTCGCCGATGATCTGCATGGCGGAAATGGCCAGGTTCGTGGATTCGGTCCCTGTCTTTACATCCTGGATGGAGCGGCCGATCAGTGAGTCGGTGTCACTGACGGCTTCGGCAGACTTTGACGCCAAGTTCCGGACTTCTTCTGCCACCACGGAGAAGCCTTTTCCCGCACTGCCGGCACGGGCGGCCTCGACGGAGGCATTCAACGCGAGGATATTCGTCTGGAAGGAGATATCCTCGATCGTCTTTATGATACTGCTGATCTTCATGGATGATCTGTCGATATTTTTTGTGGCGATCTTGAGCTGCTCCATCTTTGTGTCGGCTTCGGACGCATAGCCTGCGGCCCGATCCACCAGGACGCTGGCGTCTGCGCAGCGGACCGCGCTGTTCTGGATCTGCTCTGTGATGTCCGAGATGTTGGATACCAGCCCGTCCATCGAGATCTTCTGCTGGATGGATCCCTGGGACAGAGACTGGGCGCCTGCGGATACTTGGTCCGCGTCGTCCTCCACCTGTTCTGCGATCTGGGTGATATCACGCATGACGTCGGTCAGATGCATGCGGATGCTCTTTAAGTTTTTCGCAAGGACTCTGAAATCACCGATGTAATAGTTCTCATTTTGTGCTACGTCCACAGCGATGTTGCCGTCCGCCATCTCCCCTAAGATCCTCCCGATATCTTCGATGGTCTTTCGCAGACAGTCGCAGACGTGGTGGATGGTCTGCGCGATCATCCCGATCTCGTCTTTTCTGTCATAGAACGCCTCCAGTTCTTCATCTGCGGACAGCTCCAGATTTCCGAGGCGCCGGATCGCGTGCTCCATGATCATGAGTTCCCGGCCTTCCCAGTACAGGATCAGCAGCGTGACGAGGATGATGGCCACCGCTACGACCGCGCACAGGATGCTCACTGTGTTCCGGACGATCATTACTTTTGCATAGACTTCTGCCGCGTCGTCATGCACCATGAAGACCCAGTCTCTATCCTTTAGATATTTATAAACGACCAGCTGGCTGACGCCGTTCTCATCCTTATAGGTATAGGTACCTGCCTGCGTGCTCCCGTCCGCTTTGATCTTGTCTAAGATCTCCAAGTAACCGCTGTCCGTCGTCTGTGTGTTGAGCAATGCATCATCTGGATGGTACAGATACGTTCCTGTCTCCACGTTCAGGAACACATATTCACTGTGGGGCAGTCCCTCGATATTCAGATCCAGCAGGACATCCATGAGACGGCTGGCGTAGACACCGGCGCCTACGTAACCGATACAGTCGTCTCCTTCGAAGATCGGATAGTACATGGAGAGGATCATGCTCCCGGTCCCAGGCGACCGCATGATCCCCAGATTTGTCAGCCGCGGCTGTGCCAGGATCGTATCCCGGAATCCATCCAGCGACTCACCGGTCCGTGTCGTCATCCCGATCGCGCTTTCGGAGGTGTGCGTCAGGACGTATGTATCGGGGGTGGCGATATACAGCCCTTCAAAAGTCCCCTTGACCGCGGCGAACGCTTCCGTATATTCCTGTCCCCGTTGCAGTGCCGCGGGATCCTCCGGATCTTTGAGGAGCGTGCGGACTTCACTGCTCAGAGCAAACGCTGTCATATATTCTTCCGAAGATGCCACATAATCGTTGATGATAGAAGCGCGGGATTCCACGGCGTCTTTCATCTGGTTGGTGATGTCGTTCTTGACCATGGCGGTCACGCGCCCGGATACGATACACCAGAGCAGCAGCATCCCTATAAAAGTGATCATCGTAGTGATGATCCCGATGCGTATGGCGAGTTTTTGATCGCTCAGAAATTTCATAAAACCTTTCCTCCACAAAATAAGATCCTGACATGATACCACGCTGTCCTCGTGGTAGGGATATTTTACCATGGAGATCATTATTTTTCAAGGTTTTGGCGGTCTGCTGCGGGAAGAAGGGCATAGGAGGTTCCTTGTACGGATAGCGCTGGAGCTCAGAACGTGATGGTAAAGCAGGCGCCGCCCCCGGGCGTATCCTCCACGCGGATCTGTCCCCGGTGCAGCCGTATGATCTCTTTTGCGATGCACAGTCCCAGGCCGAAATGTTCTCTGGCATGGTGGGCCGCATCGATCCGGTAAAATCTCCTGAATATGGCTTCTTTTTGATCATCGGGGATCCCGGGGCCGTTGTCCGTCACCTGGATCTGGAGCTTGTCCCGCTTTTGGGAAAGGGTCAGCTGGATGCGTCCTTTGGCGGGGGTGTAGGATAGGGCGTTGTCCAGCAGGATCCCCAGGACCTGGGCCATCCGGTCGGCATCCCATCTCCGGGGCGGGACGGCGTCCTCCGGGAGGCTTATGTCCAGGCGGATCTTTTTTTCGCGGGCCCGCGGCAGGTATCGCTCATAGACCTCCAGCAGGAACGTATCCGGATAGATTTCGACAGGGCAGAAACTCCAGCTCCCGTTGTCCGCGTTGGCCAGGGAGAGCATATCGCTGATCAGCCGCTCCATCCGCTGGCCCTCATCCCGGATGTTGGCGGCGAACTGCTGCCGTTTGTCTTCGGGCGCGCCCTCCATAGCCGTGACGCTGGCCAGGATGACCGTCAGGGGAGCGCGCAGTTCGTGGGAGGCGGAGGCCACGAAATCGGTCTGGCGCTGTCGGCTCTCCTGGATGGGGAGCAGCGTGCGCCGGGTGAAAGACCAGGAAAAGACTGCCAAAAGGGCGATCGCGGCGGCCGCGGCGGTGAAGAACAAAAGGTCCTGCCGGACGCGTGCGGCTTTCACGTCTTTTAGGGAGTATAATGTGACCACATGGAGGGCATCCGCCTCTCTGGGGATGATGGAGACGGCGGCGTGATAGCCAGGCCCGTCATCCAGGGAAAATGTCACAGTCTCCGTCACTTTACGGTTCTTTTCTTTCAGATCGGCTTTTTTTCGCGCTTTTTCAAAAAGTCTCAGCGTTTCTTTCGAATGATCCAGCGAATTAAAGAACAGAGGTGTCTCGCCCTCCAGGATGAAGATCTTCAGATGGTAGTTCTGCTCCGAACGCAGGAGCCATGGAAGGGAGATCACCGTCTGGCTCTCCAGATAGGAGATCGTGGAGGCTACATTTTTTTCAAAAGATATAAGATCTTGGCGGGCGGTGTCCGCGTGCAGGATCCAAAGGCAGATACAGGTCATGGCGAGGAGGATGGCACCTGTGACCAGTGTGCAGAAGACGGTGAGCTGTACGTGCAGTTTCTTAAACATGGCCTTCCTCCAATCGGTATCCGACGCCCCGGACGGTCTTCAGATGGATGGGGCTCTCCACGGCTTTCAGCCTGCGGCGGATGAAATGGATATAATTATCCAGGTTGCCGTCTTCCACTTCGGCGTCCGCGCCCCACACCTGGTCCAGGATCATGCCGCGGGGGAGGGTCTGCCGGGGATTGTGCAGGAAGAGTTCCATCAGCTGGCCCTCCCGCTTGGACAGGGTGCACGATCGCCCCTGGCAGGAGAGGATGTTCTGCTGTGTGTCATAGCAGAGATCTCCCAATACCAGTTCCCTGTGGCCGAGCATGGACGGGGGACGGCGGATGATGCAGCGGATCCGCGCCATCAGTTCCTGGAAAGCGAAGGGTTTTACGATATAGTCGTCCGCGCCGCCGTCCAGGCCGGTAATCTTGTCCTGCAGTTCCCCCAGGGCGGTGAGGAGGATCACCGGGGTCTGGATATTTTTCTGCCGGATGGTCTTTAGGATGGTGAGCCCGTCCATGGAGGGCAGCATGCGGTCCAGGATCACCAGGTCATAAGAGTGGGAGAGAAGAAGATCCAGCCCGTCCGCGCCGTCCTGGCAGGTGTCCGTCAGGAAGTGCTCCTGTTCTAATTGGTATCTTAAGGTGTCGGAAAGTCTCTTGTCATCTTCGATCAGTAATATATGCATGAAGGCGCCCCCTTTTTTTTGATATATTAAGAAGAGCATAACACATCCGGATAGAAAAAACCTCTAAAAAATCTCTAGAGCGTGTTTGAAAACCCACTAAACTCTGTAAATAAATCAAATATTACGAACATTTATTACGATCCACGACCGCTCAGGTCTTTGGATGTGTACTTTTCTGCGAGAAAAGTACCAAAAGCGCCGGGGGATTGCGATTTCCCCCGGACCCCTTGAAACGCTTTTTTGAACGGCAGGTCTTCTATTATCTGTAAATTTATGGTAACTGAGGGGAATCTTAGGTTTTCAGGATCCCAGAGGGTTCCCAGACACACACCTAACGAGATATGCGGATAAAAAAACAGCAGCCATCAGATAAACTGCAGCTGCTGTCTCAATATCGGGGCAACA
>CAJTYN010000046.1:3711-18769 GCA_910584115.1 uncultured Lachnospiraceae bacterium | reverse complement strand
GAGCGGTCCACAGCATCAAAAAGGTGCCTTCAGACACCCGTCAGATCAGAAACAGATCCGGACAGATCCCGTCAGACAATTTACATCCGCCCCAGATCCTGCTATAATAGCAGAAAAGAAAGGGGCTGAAGCTATGTATACCGTGCTCTTGGCGGACGACGAGGAAGAGGCGATCAAAGTCATCATGAAGAAGATCGACTGGGAGGCGCTGGGCTTCTCAGTGATCGGATCTGCGGATAACGGGGTAAAAGCCCTGGAGATGGTGGAGGACTCCCAGCCGGACGTGCTGGTGACGGACATCAAGATGCCCTATATGGACGGCATGGAACTCTCAGACCGGGTGAAGAGGAGATTTCCGGCCACCAAGATCTTGCTGTTCACAGGATTTGACGAATTCGAGTACGCGAAAGAAGCCATCCATCTGGAGGTGGAGGAATACATCCTCAAACCGGTCAATTCCGTGGAACTGACCCAGGTGTTCCGGCAGCTGAAGATCAAGCTGGACCAGGAGATTAGCGAGAAGCGCAATGTGGAGATCCTACAGAAGCATTATCTGGAGTCCCTGCCCCTGCTCCAGGCGGATTTTTATTCAGCCCTGATGGAGGGGCGGATCCGCGGGGACGAGGTGGACCGGTATCTGGCGGATTATCAGATCACTTTTAAGGGGCCGCTCTTTTGCTGCCTGGTCATCCATACCTCCTCCAGGCAGGCCCTGGAGAGCATGGATCCGCTGCTCCTATCCATGTCAGTCCGGGAACAGGCGAAAGAGCGCCTGGGAGAGCGGTGGCAGGTCAAGAGCTTTCCCTATCTGGGGAACACGGTCTTCATCGCGCAGCTTGAGAATGAAAATGAGGTCACGGAGCTGACCGACGAGTGCGACCGGTTCTGCAAATACGCCTGCCGCATGATCGGGGCCTACGTCACGGTGGGTGTGGGGCCGGTCTGCCGGACGGTCATGGAGCTGCCCCAGTCCTACAGCGGCGCCCGGGAGGCTGTCTCCTACCGGGCACTCTACGGCACGTCCAGGGCGATCAATATGAAGGAGATCGTCCCCCAGGACATGGACCCGGATATGAAAAGATCCGGCCTTTCAAATGAGGAAGAGCTCTCCAGCCTGTTCCGGACGATCCGCGTGGGAAAAGAGGACGAGGTGAGGGAGGCGGTGGACCGGTATCTGGCCAGCATCACCTCCCAGTACAGATCCATGCAGCAGCACCACATCGGCATCATGGAACTGATCAGCGCGCTGTACCGGTTTTCACTGAACAACGATATCGCCATGGAGGATGAGATCGGGAACGTGGAAAAAATGTACGGCAGCCTGCTGGATCTGGAGCCGGAGGCCCTGAAGAAGTGGCTCCTTAAGATCAGCCTCTTCTTCCGGGAGCAGATGATCTGTGCGCGGAGCAGATCCACCCGGTCCCTGATCGCCCGGGCCCAGGAATACGTGGGCAGCAACTACGCGGATGAGGAGCTCTCCCTGGACAAGATCTGCGCGGCGCTGGGCGTGTCGAATTCTTACTTTTCCGCCATGTTCAAGAAGGAGACGGGGGAGACGTTCGTCGCCTATCTGACGGACCACCGCATGGAGCGGGCTTCCCGCCTTCTGATCGGGACCAATGAGAAGAGCTATATGATCGCGCGGCAGGTGGGCTACACAGACCCGAACTATTTCAGCTATGTATTTAAGAGGAAGTTCGGAGTGTCCCCATCCAAATACAGAACGGAGCATGCAGACAGTGGGAACTAGACATTTCAAAGGGATCCAATCCACGATCATGGCGGCCTTTTCCGTCACGTCCCTCTCGATCCTGCTGATCATGGGGATCGTGATGTATCTCAGGTTTTCCGCCTCGGCCCGGCAGGAGATGATCGCGGGCACGCAGAAACTGATGGAACAGGCCGGGGAGGATCTGGAAGATTACCTGATCGGCATGCGCAGGGTGTCGGACGCCGTCTATTACAATGTGATCAAAGAGAACGATCTCTCCAGTCAGGACCAGGACATCCAGCGGGGGATGAACCTCCTCTATGAAGCCAACCGGGACGATCTGCGCAGCATCGCGGTGTACAACGATTACGGGAGCCTGCTGGCGGCAGAGCCGGTGGCCTGGCAGAAAGAGGACCCGGATATCACCCAGCAGGACTGGTATGAGCGGGCCATGGGCGAGATGGAGAACATGCATTTTTCCGCGCCCCACATCCAGAACCTGTTCGACGACGCCTCCTTCCGCTACTACTGGGTGATCTCCCTGAGCCGCGTGGTGGAGCTGACGGATAAAGGCACGTCCCGGCTGGGGGTGCTCCTGGTGGATATGGATTACTCCAGCATCGCCCGGATGATGCGGCAGATCAATGTGGCGGGCAGCGGACAGTATTATTATCTGTGCGACAGCAACGGGACGATCATCTACCACACCCGCCAGATGCAGATCAGCAAGGGGCTGGCGGCGGAGAACAGCAGACGGGCCGCGGCCTACAAGGACGGCGTTTACGATGAGGTCTTCAACGGGGAGCGCCGCAAAGTGGTGGTCAACACGATCAGCTACACCGGATGGAAACTGGTGGGGGTGATCCCCTATCAGGCATTCACATCCGGGATGTTCAACCTCCGGTATTTCATCGCGATCTTCATGCTCCTGATCGCCATGATGCTGGTGTTCGTAAACCGGATCGTGGCCGTCCGGATCTCCCGCCCGATCTTAAAACTGGACGCTTCCATCCTGGAATACGAGGCGGGGGAAAAGCCCGCGATCTACATCGGCGGTTCCCAGGAGATCCGCCACCTGGGCGTCTCTGTACAAAATTCCTACGAGCAGATCGACCAGCTCATGAAAGAGATCGTCCGGGAGCAGAACGAGCGCAGAAAGAGCGAGATGGACGCCCTGCAGAGCCAGATCAACCCCCATTTCCTGTACAACGCGCTGGACTCCATCACCTGGATGGTGGAGGGGGAGCGCAACGACGACGCGGTCTTCATGATCTCGGAGCTGGCGCGGTTTTTCCGCATCAGTTTATCCAAGGGGCGCACGGTGATCAGCATAAAAGACGAACTGCAGCACGCGAAGAGTTATCTGAACATACAGAAGGTACGCCATAAAGATACATTTTCTGTGGCCTTCGACGTGGATCCGGCCGTCTCCGCCTGCTGTACGGTCAAACTGGTCTTACAGCCGATCCTGGAAAATGCGATCAACTACGGGGTGGCGGGCATGGACGACTGCGGCGAGATCCGGATCGTGGGAAAAGAGCGGGACGGGCGGATCTTCCTCTCCGTCATCGACAACGGCATGGGGATGCCCGAGGAGGAGGCCGGATCCCTGCTGACGGATGACAGCCGGGTGCCCAAGCGCGGGTCCGGGGTGGGTCTGATCAATGTAAATAAACGGATCCAGGTCCTTTTCGGGAAAGGATACGGCCTGACGGTCATCAGCGAGCCGGATGAGGGGACGGAGGTCATCATCTGTATCCCCGCCGTCCCCTACACGGAAGAGAACAGGAAGATCCTGGAGAAGGGCCGTCTCTTTGGCAGGGAGGGGGCACAGGGGATGGAAGAGATAAAATGAAAGACAATAAAAAGATATTCATCCTGACAGAAGTCATCCTGGCAGCTCTGGTGCTCTTCTTGGTGGCGGTCATCCTATGGGAAAAGGTCGGGGACGACCGCGTCCGGGTCTCCGTGGTGGTCCAAGACCCGGACGACGGCCAGTGGTCAGCCTTTAAATACGGCCTGAAGATGGCGGCGGAGGATCTGGGCATCGACCTGTCCATCGTCAGCACAGGCGGGGCGCTGACGGCCCGGGAACTGGAGGAGCTCATCCAGTATGAGACAGACAACGGGGCGGACGGCATCATCCTGCAGCCTGTCCCGGGAAGCGGTCAGAGTGATATAGAACAGTTTTCAGAAAAGATCAAAAAGAAGATCAAGAAGAAGGTCCCGATCCTGCTGGCAGGCGCCGGGCCATCCCGGATATTCCCCACCATAGGGCCTGACGACCGTCAGATGGGGATCGCGCTGGCGGGGGAGCTGCTGGGGGACCAGGCTGGGAATACGACTGAAAAAGTCCTGGGGATCCTCTCGGAATATACAGATCCGGAGGGAGTATCCGACAGGGAACAGGGTTTTCTGGACGGTGTGAGAGATGCGGGGGTCCAGATCCGCTGGTCCGTCTCCAGCCGGGACCGAAAGGAGCGGGAGGAACCTCTGGGATCCCTGCCTGAGGTGGACATCGTGGTCGCGCTGGATGATGTCAGCCTGCGGATGGCGGGGGAATATGCGGCGGCAAAGGAGCTGCACGGCGCATTGGTGTACGGGATCGGACACTCCACCCAGGCGGTCTACTACCTGGACACGGATATCGTGCAGTGCCTGATCGTGCCGGATGGGTTCGACGCAGGCTATCAGGGCCTGACGGAGATCGCCCGGAGCATGGGCCATCCTTTTCATAAAATGAAAGATCGGACGGTCTCCCACACGGTCCTGCGCAGGGATACATTATTTACTGAAGAAAACCAGGAGATCATCTTTACGATGAGTCAGTGAAGGCGGGGATGTGATGGAGTGAAGAGATATCTGATATTTGGGCTGGCCGTCCTGCTCGGTGTGCAGTGCTTCTGCGCCTGTGGGAGGCAGCGGCCGGACAAGCCGGGGCGGATCCAGGTCGGGGTGGCCTGCTATGACCAGAGCGATACATTTCTCAGTGAGTTGATCGGATGCCTGCGAGAGGAGCTGGCCGCCCAGGAGCGGGATGGGCTTGAGATCGCGGTCACAGTGCGGGATGCGGCGGGTTCACAGCGCACCCAGGACGACCAGGTGATGGAGCTGATCGAGATGGGGTGCGGCGTCCTCTGCGTGAACCTGGTGGACCGGGCGGATCCCTCCGAGATCATCGACCTGGCCAGGGAAAACGATGTGCCGCTCATATTTTTTAACCGGGAGCCTGTGGCGGAGGACATGATGCAGTGGGACCGGTTGTACTATGTGGGGGCTTACGCCCAGCAGTCCGGGACCATGCAGGGGGAGCTGGCGGCCGATGCCATCTTGGAAGACGGCCAGGCGGACCGCAATAAGGATGGGAAGATCCAGTATGTGGTGATCGAGGGGGAAGCCGGACATCAGGATGCGATCATCCGCACGGAGAGCGCGGTGGATGCCCTGAAAAAGAGAGGGATCCAGCTTGAGAAGCTGGGCAGCGGGATGGCCAACTGGGACCGTGCCCAGGCGCAGAACCGGATGCAGCAGATGATCGGACAGTATCCCAACCAGATCGAGCTGGTCCTGGCCAACAACGACGCGATGGCCCTGGGGGCCATGGACGCCTATGCGAAACTGAACCATACAGGGTCGGCGCTGCCGCTCTTTTTCGGGATCGACGGCACAGAGGTGGGGCTGGAGGCGGTGGTGGACGGCAGGCTGGCCGGCACGGTGTACAATGATAAAGAAGGGCAGGCCCGGGCCATGGCCCAGATCGCCGTCGCCGCTGTGACAGGGCAGGGGATGGATCAGATCAGCTTTGAAAAAGACCGGTATGTCTATCTGCCTTACAGAAAGATCACAGAATAAATGTACTTTTCTGCGAGAAAAGTACCAAAAGCGCCGGGGGATTGCGATTTCCCCCGGACCCCTTGAAACGCTTTTTTTCAAGACAGGGGTTTTGTTGCCTGTATATCTGTGGTGCATCATGGGGGATATTAGGTTTTCAAATGCGCTTTAGTGCTGCAAAGTATTCTGTTTGCTGATGGATGGACGGCGGGATTTTTTGAAAACGGGGGATAGATCCTTCCGTCTGTCGATGCACAGACGGGAAGAGATGGGTATCTGTCGCTGGGCAGGCTTTTGGAGGGCGCTATTAGCACCGATGAGATCGAACGCTTACGGAGTCTTTGGCGCGAAGGCTCTTCCTGAGCGTCAATATAGACGGGGTTGGCGGTCAGCTCAGCGGTGCGTTGCCCGGGCCTGCCCGGAGACAGATACCCATCTCTTCCCGGCGTCCCTTTGGGATGATGTTTTGAGGGAAGCTATCGATCACCGGATAATGAGTTGTTTTGAAAGGAGTGTATGCTTTATGAAGATCTTGGTACTCGGGGGCGCGGGTTACATCGGCTCCCACACGGTTTATGAACTGATCGATCACGGTGATGAGGTGGTCATCTTTGACAACCTGGAGACGGGGCACAGGGAGGCCGTTCATCCGAAGGCAAAATTTTACCAGGGGGATATGCGCAGGCGGGAGGACGTGGACCGGGTGCTGGACGCGGAGCAAGGGATCGACGCGGTGATCCATTTCGCGGCCAACTCCCTGGTGGGGGAGAGCATGACCGACCCGCTGAAATATTACGACAACAATCTGTGCGGGACGAAGGTGTTCTTGGAGTCCATGGTGGCCCACGGTCTGGATAAGATCGTGTTCTCCTCAACAGCCGCCACCTACGGGGAGACGAAGAGCATCCCGATCAAGGAGACGGACACCACAGAGCCGACGAATACTTACGGGGAGACGAAGCTGTCCATGGAGAAGATGTTCAAGTGGACCGGAAAAGCCCACGGGCTGCGCTATGTGTCCCTGCGCTATTTCAACGCCTGCGGCGCACATGCCAGCGGGCAGATCGGGGAGGACCACAGCCCGGAGACACATCTGATCCCGCTGATCTTACAGGTGCCGGGTGGGAAGCGGGCGTCGATCAGCATCTTCGGGGACGACTATCCCACGAAGGACGGGACCTGCGTGCGGGATTATATCCATGTGACGGATCTGGCCCAGGCGCATATCCTGGCCGTGCGGTATCTGATGGACGGCGGCGAGAGCGATATCTTCAATCTGGGCAACGGCGTGGGCTTTACAGTCAATGAAGTGGTCCAGGCGGCCCGGAATGTGACGGGAAGCCCCATCCCGGCGGTCATGGAAGGACGCAGGGCGGGGGACCCGGGCACGCTGATCGCGTCCAGCGAGAAGGCGAAGAAGATCCTGGGCTGGAAGCCGCAGTATGCAGATCTGGAGCAGATCATCGGGTCAGCCTGGAAATGGCACAGCACCCATCCCGACGGATATGGGAACGTCAGATGAGCGGTCCCATCAGATCAAAGACGGTCCTCAAGCGGCCGAGAAAGATCAAAGACACGATCATCGTGATCGACTCCGACAACGGTATCGCCAGCCACACGCCCATCACGCCCAGAAACCGGGGCAAGAGGAGCAGCAGCACCGTGATCGTTCCGAAGGTTCGCAAGAATGACAGGACCGCGGACAGTTTTCCGTTTGATAGCGCCGTAAACGCGGCGGAAGCGAAGATATTCAGTCCGCAGAACAGGAAGCTGAACGGGAAGATCATAAATCCATCTCTCGCGATCTCATAAACAGGCGTCCCTTTTTCTGAAAAGATATGGACCAGCTGGGGGCCGAAGATCAAGGCGGCGGCAAAGACGAAGATGGAGACAGAGACGATGGTCCGTATACAGATAGAAAATACATTCTTTAGCTGTCTGCCATCCCGTTTCCCATAGTCATAGCTGATGACGGGGGCCACGCCCATAGAAAATCCGATGTAAAGGGCGCTCAATAAAAACTGTGTATAGATGATGATCGTGATCGCCGCGACACCATCTTCGCCGAGCAGCCGCATCATGATCCGGTTAAAGAGAAAAGTCGAAACGGCTGTCGCCGCCTGGCTGACCATTTCCGAACATCCATTAGTACAGCTTTTTGTCAACACGGAAATATCCAGCACGGGTTTCTGGAGATGCAGGCCGGTCTTTCTCAGAGAAAAGAAGAGCAGGCCGGTCACTGCCGGTATCATGTACCCGATACCTGTACCAAACGCCGCTCCCTCGATCCCCATCCGGAGCGGCACCATAAAGATATAGTCCAGCAGGATATTGACGATCCCCGCGCCCATCCCCAGCACCATCCCCAGTCCGGGGCGCCCCGCCGTCACGATCAGATTTTGAAAGAGCACCTGTAATATGTTCGCGGGCGCAAAGAGCAGCAGGATAAAAAGATATTCCCGGCAGTATGGGAACAGGATCTCATTTGCCCCGAGTCCCCAGACGATCCTGTCGATAAAGATCGTTCCGAAGAGCGCGATCAACACGCCGGACAGGATGCCGGCGCCGATGATCAGCGTAAGATCCTGTGCCGCCCGCGTATGTTCCCCCGCGCCCATCTTGCGGGCTACGATCGCGCTCCCGCCTGTCGCGAGCATGGTCCCAAAACCTACGATCAGATTGATGATGGGGCAGACGATATTCAATGCCGAGAGTGCGTCCGTATCAACAAAACGCGCCACGAAGATCGTGTCGATCACCGTGTAGAGGCCCATGGATATCATCATCAGGATCGTGGGGAATGCAAATCGCAGCAGGGATCCGGTGGTATGATCCCGGGATAAAGGGTCTGCCGTCTGTTGTATCTCAGTCATTTTTTTGATCCTCCATGTGGTGTCTGCAGTATAAAACGCTGTGTCGGATAGCCGAATTCGGTCAACAGCCCCGCTTCCGCAAAGCCCAGCCGTTCCCAGATCTTCCGATATCCGGTATCCGCCCGGTCGCCCTCCCGAAAGGTGGTGACAGAGATCTGAGGGCAGCGTGCGAGTTCATAGAGCGCTTTTTCGCAAAACGCCCGCCCGATCCCCCTTCTCCGATACTGTGGGTGTACGCCTAAGAAATCAATGCTTTCCGTTTGTTCATCAAATGCCATGATCCCGACCGCCGTATCGGCGTCTCTCAGGATCAGCGCCCGCTCCTCCCGGATGCATGCCTGCAGCTGCCCCAGATACCGCGCCTCATCCAGATGCGGAAAACCGTCGATGACGAGACGGACCAGTCCGATCCATCGGGGGATATCTTCTTTTGTCGCGGGGACGATCTTCTCCTGCCAGTCCTTTTTTGCCAGATCCGCAGGGTCTTCCTTCAGAACATATCTTAATTGTAATGGATAAAATCTCCGCTCTTCCCGGAAACGTTTTGGCGGCCTTTTATACATGGCCCTGAAGATGTCCGTGAAAGCCTGCTGGCTCTCATATCCGGCACAGAGTGCGATCTCGAGGATCGGCCTGTCGGTAAAGACCAGCAGCCTTGCGGCTTCGGTCAGCCTGCGGCGCTGCACGTAAGTCCCGAGCGTCAGCCCGGCCGTATCCGTGAACATCCGGTGGAGATGATATTTTGAATAATGGACAGCCTGCGCGATCGTCTCCAGATCCAGTCTTTCGTGCAGATGGTCTTCGATATAGTCGATCGCGGCCATTGTAGTCCTGATGTTTCCAGACATCGCAGTCGCCTCCTTTTCTCTCTGGATCATACCAGGATCCTTCGCTGTGTTCTTCATATATCTTGCGGTCCGGCACATAAAAGGTCCCTGGCGGTCATACCAGGGATCTGTAAATGCTCTCACCGGTTCCTTTTGCCTGTTTTGGTCTTGCTCCGTTAAAAAAAGCGCTCATCGGTCTGCTTTCTCCAATGAACGCTTTCTCGGTCATGCCTGTCTCTATCCGATCAGATCGGAGGCGGTCCGGCGTTTTCGTCTGTCACCGGGTCGCCGCCGGTGTCTTCGCCTGTGTCCCCGTCGCCGGATCCGTCCCCGCCGTCGCCGCCAGTCTCATCGCCGGTGCTGTCCTCTCCGGTCTCGCCGTCGCCGCCAGTCTCACTGCCTGTGCCGTCACCTCCTAAGTCGGGTGTGTCGGCGGAGACAGAAGGTCCTTCGCTGTCCTCGTCCGTGCCGTCCCCTTCGGGCGTCGGCGTGACGGAGGGCGTCGGTGAGGGTGTGACGGAAGGTGTGGGCGTGGGCGTATCGGTGGCCGCATTGGTAGGAGCCGGGACCGCCGCGCCCGCGTGGTTCCCGTCACAGTAGCTGGTGGGCAGGGATGCCGTCTCGAAATACTCCGTGATGGTGGGGCAGCCGCCGGAGGGCAGCTTTCCGGTCGCCGAACAGACGGTGGCTTTCTCCACGCTGTCGGGCATGGTAAATTCTGTGTACTCCAGTTCCTCGTGGATCCGCGCCATGACGCTCTTCCAGAGGATCTTGTGATAGTTCCGGTACATGTGCTCGTCCGGGAGTTTTTCATTATTGTCGTAACCGGACCAGGTGGTGCAGGTATAATAGGGGGTAAATCCGGCAAACCAC
The DNA here is from genome assembly GCA_910584115.1 of uncultured Lachnospiraceae bacterium. Classification (GTDB taxonomy): domain Bacteria; phylum Bacillota; class Clostridia; order Lachnospirales; family Lachnospiraceae; genus MGBC164599. The sequence goes on along the minus strand of CAJTYN010000046.1, from coordinate 8,654 downwards.
AGGTTGTCGTAATAGTCGGTGGTCCCCGTCTTCCCGGCCACAGGCATGTTGGGGAGCTGGACGGCCGTCCCGGTCCCGTATTTGACCACGTCCTGCATGGCGCTGGTCAGGAGCCACGCGGTGGCTTCCCGGATCACGGTGGTGGAGGCTGTGGTCTTGTCGATGATCACATTTCCGTCCGCGTCGGTGATCTTCGTGTAGAAAGTGGGCTTGATGTATTTTCCGGAATTTGCGATCGCCGCGTAGGCCGCGCAGAGTTCCAGGTTGGTCACGCCCCGGGTGAGTCCGCCCAGCGCCATGGACTGGTTCAGATCCGACCAGACATCTCCGTTTTCCTGGACCTCCCGTTCGATCACGGTGGTGAAGCCGAAGTTGCGGATGTATTCGTAGGCAAGCTGGGGCGTGAGCTCTGTCAGGCATTTCACGGCGACCACGTTGACGGAATCCTGGATCGCCTTGCGGATCGTGGTGGGGCCGCGGAACGTGTTGTCGGCGTTTTTGACCGGGGCGCCGTCGGCGTATTTGAAAGGCTCGTCCACGTAGGTGGTGGCCAGCGTCTTGTTCAGCGCGTCCAGGGCCGGGGCGTAGACGCAGGGGAGCTTGAAAGTGGATCCCGGCTGCCGGGTGGAATCCGTGGCCCGGTTCAGGGTCAGACTGGCGGATTTCTCGCCGCGTCCGCCCATGATGGCTTTTACATGGCCGGTTTTCTGGTCGATGATGGTCAGGGAGGACTGAGGCTGCGGGGAAAAGTTCACCCGTTCCGCCACCACCTGGCTGCCGTCCGAGAGGATCGATTCCCGATACCGATCCACGTACGCCTGGCCCTCCTCCGGGGAGTCGAACAGCAGGTCGAAGGACGGATCCTCGTTGTCCTGGAAATAGATGGTCATCATCTCTTTGCTGTAATTGACCTCCTCGCCCTGGGGGTTCTGGACGGTCAGGCTGTAATCCAGCGCGTACTGTACGCGCGCGGGGAAATTGTCCGGGTTTAGGTATTCTTCGTCCACGATCTTCTGGATCTTGGGATTCTGCGTGGTGAAGACCCGCAGGCCCCCGCTGTAGAGCTTATTTTCCGCATCCCTCTCCGAGTACCCTTTCAGGGTCTGCAGGTCATTAGTCACCTCGTCGATCAGATGATCGGTAAAATAGGAATATACGGTGACTTCGGACTCTTCCATCAGGTTGTTGCTCTGGATCCGGTCGTAGACGTTGTCGCCCATGGCTTCGTCAAATCCCTCCTGGGTGATGTATCCCTGATCCAGCATATGTTCCAGCACATCCTCGCGCCGGTCGGCATTTTCCGACGGGTTCAGGATGGGGTTGTACCGGGTGGGGTTCTGGGTGATCCCGGCGATCGTGGCGCATTCGGAGAGGTTCAAGTCCCACACGTCTTTTCCGAAATACCGCTGGGCGGCGGCCTGTACGCCGTAGGCGCCTGCGCCTAAGTTGATCGTGTTCAGGTAATTTTCCAGGATCACATCCTTGTCGCCCAGTTCCTTTTCCACCTGGATGGCTAAGTACTGCTCCTGGAATTTACGTTTGAATTTCTCTATCTGGCTGGATTCATTTGTCCAGTTGGTAAATACATTGTTCTTCAGGAGCTGCTGGGTGATCGTGCTGGCCCCCTCGGAAAAATCCATGCTGGTGATGCCGCGGACGGCCGCACGTAGGATGCCGCGCACGTCGATGCCGTTGTGCTCGTAGAACCGTTCATCCTCGATGGCGACCACCGCGTGCTGCATGTCCTTAGGGATCTGCTCCATGGCCACAGGCATCCGGTTGGAGTTGGGCGCGGTCAGCTTCTGGAGCCTGTTGCCTTCTTCGTCGTAGATGAACGTGGCGGCCCCCAGCGGGGTGATGTTGACCTCCGAGACTTTCGGGGCGTTGTCGATGATGCCTTTGAAAGATCCGATGCCTAAGCACACGCCCATGACGCACAGGGTGATCAGCGACATAAATAAGATCCGTATAAAAGATACATTGGCCCGCGTTCCTACCATAGAAGAGCGGGAAGTGAGGGCTTTGCGTTTTTTGAGGGTTGACTTTTTACCGTAGTTCATGCAATTCCTCCTTACTCCTTCTATGGATCATTATACAAAAGGGGGCGTTTTTGTGCAAGCCCTATTCTGCGAGCCCTACTTTGGAAGGTGTGTCCCATCCGCGTCCAGGGACTGCTCCAGCATCTTCTTGCGCCGGGTCATCAGTCCCCCGATGCGCCCGGTGTCCCGGGCCGGGAGGCTCTTCCAGCCCTGCTTGAGGACCTGGTCCAAGAGTCCGAGTTCTTCCGCGATCTCGTATTTTAGTTTTTCCTGGGGGGTCAGCTCATCCAGTTTGATCTCTTTTTCCTTTTTTTTGCCCATGATCCACACTCCTCTTGTGTTCGTACGTATTTAAATGCGATGTTCCATCAAGAGTATGGACGGTTTGGGGGTTTTTATTCATGGATCCCCATCACGGCCAGCACGATCCCGAGAGAAAAATGACGGAACTTTCTGGACGGCAAAACGAAAATATGGTATGATCCAGATATGGTTTTTGGAGATCTTGAAGAAGAAAGGAGAAAAGCGAGATGAGGAGACTAGAAGGCAGAGTCGCGATCGTCACGGGAGCCAGTTCCGGTGTGGGACGCGGCGTGGCGAAGGTGTTGGCGGAAAATGGCGCGAGAGTCTGCGTATGCGCGCGGCGGATGGAAAAACTGGAAGAACTGACAGCGGAAGTGCGCGCGGCAGGCGGCGACATGTTCCCGGTGGTCTGTGATGTCACGGATCCGGCACAGATCCATGATGTTGTGGAACAGTGTGTGGCGCATTACGGAGGCGTTGATATCCTGGCAAATATCGCCCAGGGGGCGATGCTGTACCGTCCTTTGCTGGAGCTGGATGAGGAATACACACTCCTTGCCTTTAAGAGCGGTGCTCTGGCCACGCTCAATTTTATGAAGGAATGCTTCCCTTACCTGAAAGAGAGCGGTCACGGACGCATCATCAATACGGCATCTGCGGCGGGATATGATGGCAACGAAGGGTTTGGCGCTTACGGCATGGCAAAAGAAGCCATCCGGGCGATCACACGGACGGCTGCCAACGAATGGGGACGATACGGGATCACTGTAAATGTCTTCCTTCCCATCATCACAACAGAGACATTCCGTGAGACACAGCCGGAAGCACTGAAAGCGTTGGAGGCAAAGAGCGCGCTGAAACGCGTCGGGACCACAGAAGAAGACTGCGCGCCACTGATCGTCTTCCTTGCCAGTGACGAGGGCAGTTATCTGACCGGACAATCTTTCATGGTCGATGGAGGGATCCATAAACATTCTTAAAGAAAGAGCAAAAGGCCCATCAAGACAGGCATACCTGTCCGGATGGGTCTTTTTTGCACTGCGATCATCCATAGATCCCCATCACGACCAGCAGCACGGTGATCTCGATCACGCTCAGGACGATCGAGATGCTGTCCGCGGCGCTCGCCTTTCCCTCGTCGCCTCCGCACAAGCCTGTAAATACGGGCGCGATCACGCTCATCGGCCCGAAGCTGATCAAGATCAGTGCCTGCCGGACGATCAGGTCGAAGGGGAGTACATAATAATAGAATAGAGACATCAGGACGGCGGCCAGGTGGCGCACCAGCAGAAGCCCTGCGATGGAAGAGAGATAGGCCCGCTTGAACTCGATGCGGAACAGGAGTCCGATCATCAGCATGGCCAGGAACGTGTTGGCCGTGGCGGCCGGTGAGAGCAGTGTCAGCACTGGATCTGGGATCTTCACATCCGCCAGAGAGAGCACGATCATGGCCAGATAGGTGACCAGCGGCGCGCTGGTAAATAAGCGTTTGGCAAAAGCGCGCAGATCCACTCGGTTCTGCCTTCCAGAGAGGTATTCTGCGTTGATGGAATATGTACCGCCGGTACACATGATGCTGTTCCCGGCGTCGAACAGGCAGGCGGTCACGCTCCCCATGGGTGGGAGGAAGCTCTGGACGAAAGGCAGGCAGAAGGTGCCGATGTTATAAGCGGGAAGGCAGTTCATATAGAACGCCTTCTCCGCGACGCATTTTTTTCGGGACAGAAACGCGCCCACCCCGATCATCACCAGGTTGGCGGCGATCCCCAGGAAGATGATCACCGCCATGGGGCCGCCGATGCTCTCGATCTTAGAGAAGTTCGTGATGATGGCGGCCGGGAGCGTGATATTTAACAGGATGGTCTTGACATGGGTCCCGGCCGTATCGTCCACGACCTTGGCCGTGCGCAGCCCGATCCCGATGAGGATCACCAGGGTGAGCGAGACTGCCCGCAAGATGACTGCGCTCATCGATCGTACCTATCATACATGGCCGTAGTAGTCACGGTGGTTCACGACGGAATAGGCATAGTCAAGGAGTGTGCCCCAGCTGAAGACGGGCAGTTCCACTTCTCTCTGGACGGCCCTTGCAAAAGGCTGCATCCCTGTGCATTCCAGCATGATCGCGCCGATGTCCGGGTTCTTGTCCACGAACTGGCGGGCGCAGCTGACCATCTGCGCTTCGGCTTTGTCATAATAAGCCTCCGGGACTTCCGGCCTCTTGTTGGGGTTCCACAGGTTGTCGAATTCCGTGACGCCGTATTCGTCCTGGGCCCCCGCGATCACATAATTGCTGTCCGGGTCGATCCCCACGTTCATCAGGTGCTGTTCAGAGAGATACTGATGCTGCGCGCAGATGATCCCGACCTTCTTCTTCGGGCCGATCACCTGCTGGATGAACGGGACCTGCAGAAGGCTGGACATGAAGACCGGGATGTCCACCTGGTCCGCCACATCCTTTTGGAAAAAGGCGAAATAACCGCATTCAGCGGCGACTGCCCGGCAGCCTAAGCTCTCCAGTTTCTTCGCGGCCCGGATAACGGCCTCCCGGCACTGTCCGGGGTTCTTATCATACACCAGGGTCTTGTTGGTCACGCCCTC
>CAJTYN010000046.1:0-3611 GCA_910584115.1 uncultured Lachnospiraceae bacterium | reverse complement strand
GACCTGTCCTACGTGTTTGAAAAATCCTGAGCTTTCAAAAAGGCGTTTTAAAGGGGTCCGGGGGAAATACGCGATCCCCCGGCGCTTTTGGTACTTTTCTCGCAGAAAAGTACACATATACCCTTGAGCGTCCGTAGATCCAGCCAGGATCTGGAACTTTTTTCAAACACGATCTAAAAAAAGGAGCGTGCCGCAGCAGGAGTGAAAAAACATCAATACGGGATCTTAGACGAGATCTTCAGGGCATACCGGGTCACTTCCTCGGATATGCGGCTGATGTTGTCTTCGTCCATGCGCTGGAGCGGCCCGGAACAGCTGATCGCTGCGATGGGCGCTCCGACGGCGTTGATGATCGGCGCCGCGATGCAGACCAGACCGTATTCCAGCTCTTCCTGATCGATGGCGTATCCCCGGCGCCGGGTAGCCTCCAGTTCAGCCAGGATAGCGTTCTTGCTGGTCAGGGTGTTCTTCGTGACAGCGGTGAGCTGTGTCTGGTCGAGGAGCTGCGAGACCCGGTCAGGATCCTGGTGAAAGGCCAGGATCGCTTTTCCCACAGCCGTGCAGTACATGGGCAGTCGTGAGCCGATGGTGGTGCTGATGCGCATAGAATGCTTGCTCTCACATTTTTCTATATAGATGATGTGATTCTCATCGGGGATCACCAGGTTCACCGTCTCGCCCGTCACGTCGCAGAGCTCGTGGACCAGGGGCACGCAGATCGTGCGCAGGTCGATGTTGACGTGGGAGGCGAGCTTGTAAAGCCCGATGCCCAGGCGGTAGATGCCTGTCTCCTCATCTTTTTCAATAAACCCGTTGTTCTTTAATGTCGTGATGATCCCATATGCCGTGGACTTATGGAGGCCGACCAGAGAGCAGATCTCCGTCAGGGTCAGCTGAGTGTGTCCCTCGAAGCATTGGAGGACTTTCACCGCACGGTTTATTGACTGGATGGAAGGCTCCGAACTCTTCTTGGGAGTCTTTTCATTGTTATCCATTGTGTCTGACCTCTATAAAATAAGAAAGTATGATTTTTTATCTTATCATTATAGCATACGTCATTGACATTTTAAATGGGATCTTCACTCCTGTCCTGGTATAATATCGCTCCTTTCCGGGACGTTTCGTGTACCATACCCCAGAGAATTGTTCTGTATTATAGAACATAGTTCTGGAATATCATTCTCAGATACCGGAGGGGCCAGCGCAGGACTGGAAGCTCCGATCTCTTATGGATTTCAGTATATATCATGATCCCTGATTTGTAAACCTGTAATTTTTATCGGTTTTGGAGGCTGTTTTTTGGGCATATAATAGAAAGTTCATAAAAAGATCATATTTTTTTTATTTTAGCATTGACTTTTTCGGGGAATAATGTATAATTCAAACATACGAGGAAGGGTTCTATAATAACAAATTATTTTTGCTTTAGTTCTATAATATAGAACGAAGCGGGAGAGTAGAAAGGTGGATGAATATTGAAGAAAAAAACGATCCAAGACTTAATGAAGATGAAAGAAACCGGAGAGAAGATCACCTGGATCACTGCATATGACGCACCTTTTGCGGCGTTCACAGAGCAGGCTGGGATTGAGATGATCCTGGTGGGTGATTCACTGGGGATGGTAGACTTAGGTTACGACAGCACGATCCCGGTCACCATGGATGACTGTATCTCCCATTGTAAGTCTGTACGCAGGGGCGCGCCGAACACATTCGTAGTCGGGGACATGCCTTTTGGCTCCTACCAGATCAGTGTGGAAAAAGCGGTAGAAAATGCGGTCCGTTTCCTGAAAGAAGGCGAAGTGGACGCGATCAAGCTGGAAGGCGGTAAGAGCGTCACAAAGCAGATCCGCGCGATCCGCGAGGCAGGGATCTTAGTCTGCGGGCATATCGGGCTGACACCTCAGTCGTCAGGCGTGCTGGGCGGACATAAGGCACAGGGCCGCACGGTGGAGAGCGCACGGGCGGTGATCGAAGACGCGCTGGCCGTACAGGAAGCCGGAGCCAGCTTCTTATTGGTAGAGGCAGTCCCGCCGGAAGTGACCGCGTTCATCGCGAAGAAACTGACCATCCCGGTACTGTCCATCGGAGCGGGCAAGGAATGCGACGGCCAGCTGACCATCTTTGCGGACACGATCGGGCTGTTCCAGGCGTTCACACCGAAATTCGTAAAGAAATACTGCGACCTGGCGCCGGTGATCGTAGACGCTTACAAACAGTATGCCAAAGAGATCAAAGAAGGCGTATTCCCAGGCGAAGAGCATGTATATCATGTGATCGGGGACATCGCGCCTTTCGAAGAATTGTTTAAGGAATTTGAGTAATACTAAATTTATTTTTAGGAGGATAAGATAAAATGGCGAACATGGAATACCTCAAGGACATGCCCATCGCAGTATTGGGCGGCGGCAACGTAGGAAAAGCGATCGCGGCGGACTGTGCCCTCGGCGGCGCAAAGGTACGCATCTGCGACGTGATGCCTTTTGCAGAAAATTCTCTGCGCAACCTGGATAAAGCGGGCATCAAGTTCTACGGCGAGCAGATGAACCTGTACGGCTTCCAGAGAGAAGGCGTGGCGATGATGGAAAAGGTGACCACCGACGTGGGCGAAGCTGTCAAAGGCGCGGGCATCATCGTGATCGGTACCACTGTATTCGGCCACAGGCCGATGTTCGAGCAGATGATCCCTCATCTGGAGGATGGCCAGGTGATCATGCTCTTCCCGGATAACTTCGGATCCCTTTTACTAAGGAAGATGATGCGCGAAGCAGGCTGCACGAAGAAAGTGATCGTCGGCGGCTGGGGAAGCTCCACATACGGCAGCCGCATCGACATGGCGGGCAAGATCCCTACAAACCGTGTGCGCGTATACTACCGCGCGATCACACTGAGGGGCGCGGCGATGCCGGCCTGCGATACAGAAGATTTCATCGAGGCATCCAAGTACCTGCCGTCCTTCGACGCAGTGACATATGGAAACGGCCCGACAGCGGCAGACACAGCCCTTGATACGGCTCTTTCAAACGTCAATCCGGTGCTCCACTGCCCAGGCGCGATCCTCGGCGTATCCACGATGCAGAACTTCGGACGGATCTTCGGCGATGATAAGAAGAAATTCTCCATCTACTCACACGCATACTGCGAAGGCATCTCCGAAGTACAGTACAGCTTCTATCTGGAAGAATGCGAACTGGCAAAGGCCATGGGCGTAGGGATCCAGCCATACGAGAAAGAACATTTCTTCTCCCGTGAGAACGTACTCGGACAGGAATACATGGGCCTCGACTATGTGATCCCATTCGACGAGCAGGATCCGATCCAGTACGGCACCGGCCCATTCACACTGGAGAACCGCTACATCACAGAGGACATCCCGATCGGCTGCAACGTATACAGCCAGCTCGGACGCCAGTATGGGGTGAAGACACCGATCATCGACTCTATGATCGTCCTGGCAGAGGCCATGCTGAAACGCGACCTGTGCTGCACGGGATACACATTGGATGATCTGGGCATCGGCGGCATGAGCAAGGAGCGCCTGAACGAATACCTGCGTACTGGTAAATAGAATGTACTTTTCTGCGAGAAAAGTACCAAAAGCGCCGGGGGAT
>CAJTYN010000045.1:12533-18814 GCA_910584115.1 uncultured Lachnospiraceae bacterium | reverse complement strand
ATGATGAATTTATAGATAAAATGAACAGGGTATCAGAAAGTGACCTGGATTATCTAGGTGTTGCGATCTGCGGGGAAAAAAAGAAAGTAAATAAACTAACGGGAAATATGCCATTATTGAGATAAAAGAAAACCGGGACACGGCGGATGTCATATAGCCGCCCCACGATCCATCTGAAAGCAGCTGTCTGGCTGCTTTTTGTATTGTCAAAAGCTATGACCATTTAAAGGAAAAAAGGATTGTACAAAGATCGTTTTTGGTGGTATGATACTTAAAGCATATTAACATACTATATTGATATGGTTAATGGGAGAATGAAAGATGACATTGATCCAGTTAAAATATGTGATCGCAGTAGCAGGACAGAACTCACTGAATGAAGCGGCAAAGATGCTCTTTATATCACAGCCGAGCCTTTCCTCCGCGATCCGGTCCTTAGAGAAGGAGATCGGGTTCGACATATTCATAAGGTCGAAGACAGGGATCACACTGACGATAAAAGGGGCAGAATTTATCGGGTATGCAAGATCCGTGATGGAGCAGTACGAGCTGCTGGACGCAAAATATATCTCACAGACGAAAGTGAAAAAAAGTTTCAGCGTATCCATGCAGCATTACACATTTGCGGTCAATGCGTTTGTGGAGCTTGTGAAGCAGTACGGGATGGATGAGTATGAGTTTGAAGTGCATGAGACGAAAACTTATGAAGTGATCGAGGATGTCAAAAACCATAAAAGTGAGATCGGCATCTTATATCTGAACGATCTCAACAAGAAAGTATTACATAAGCTGTTTGCGGAATACGGACTGCAGTTTGAACCTTTGCTGGAATGCGGCGTGTATGTATATATGTGGAAAGGGCATCCGTTGGCAGAGAGGCAGGAGATCGCATTGGAGGAACTGGATGAGTACCCATGTCTGGGTTTTGCACAGGGTGAACACAATTCATTCTATTTTGCGGAAGAGGTTTTGAGTACCTATCAGTACAAAAGATTTATCCGTGCCAATGACAGGGCTACTCTGCTGAACCTGATGGTCGGGCTGAACGGGTTTACCCTGTGCTCCGGGATCATATGTGAGGATCTCAATGGAAAGGATTATCGTGCCGTGAAACTGAGATCAGATGAAAGGATGACGATCGGATATATATCAAGGAAAGACGCGCCCGTCAGCGCGGTCGGGCAGAGATATCTGGAGGAGATAGCGAAATACAAGGACAGATCTTTAGGTTGATCAGGAGGGAGGATCATGGCGAGAGGGATTGAGACAAAATGTCTGCATCTGGAAGAAGAAGAGGGACGCGGCAGCGATCATGGGGCGGTGAGCTATCCGATCTACCAGACCGCGACCTTTGCCCATCCGGGCGTGGGTAAGAGCACAGGATATGATTACAGCAGGCTGCAGAACCCCACGAGGGAGCATTTGGAAAAGGTGGTCGCGACGCTGGAAAATGGATCCGATGCACTGGCATTATCGACAGGGATGGCGGCGATCGCTCTGATGATGGAGCTGTTCCGTCCGGGGGACCATCTGATCGTGGACGCGGATCTGTATGGGGGCAGCATCCGGCTTTTCCAGAACGTATCAGAGAAAAACGGGATCACATTCTCAAGCATCGACTGTTATAAAGAAGATGTGGAAAGTCATGTCCGTGACCATACAAAGGCGATCTATATCGAGACGCCCACAAATCCCATGATGAATGTGACAGATATAGAGGCGCTCGGGAAGATAGCCAAAAAGCATGGGCTGCTCTTGATCGTTGACAATACGTTCCTTTCACCCTATTTTCAGAACCCATTGGATCTGGGCGCGGATATCGTGGTACATAGCGGGACGAAATATCTCGGAGGCCATAATGATACGCTGGCCGGTTTTTTGGTCACAAACAGGGAAGACATCAGTGAGAAGCTGCGCTTTTTGATCAAGACGACAGGATCGGGGCTCGCACCCTTTGACAGCTGGCTCATCCTGCGTGGGATCAAGACGCTGGGCATCCGGATGGAGAAGTCACAGCAAAATGCGATGATCATAGCGGAGTGGTTAAAGGAACAAAGAGCAGTGACGAAAGTCATTTATCCGGGCTTTCCCACACATCCGGGATATGAGATCATGAAAAAGCAGGCAAGGGGGTTTGGAGCGATGCTCACGTTCCAGGTCGAGAGCAGGGGATCTGCATTGGCGATCTTAGAGAAAGTCCGTATGATCAAATACGCAGAAAGCCTTGGAGGGGTGGAGACGCTGATCACTTATCCGATCACACAGACCCATGCGGATGTGCCGGAAGAGATCAGGGAGAGAAACGGGATCACAGACAGTACGCTCAGGCTTTCGGTGGGGATCGAGGATGTAAAAGATCTGTTGGATGAACTGGGTAAGATCTTTCGTGAGATAGAAGGTGGATCATATGGCAGAAAGAAATCTTGATTTTGACAGCATCATAGACAGAAGAGGCACGAGGAGCCTGAAATATGACTTCGCAAGACAGCGCGGGCTGCCGGAGGATGTGTTGCCTCTGTGGGTTGCGGATATGGATCTTAAGACATCTTCTTATATCGAGGATGCGCTCGTGGAGCGGGCAAAGCATGGGATCTTTGGATACAGCGAGGCCCAGAGACCCTATTTTGAGAGCGTAAAGGCGTGGATGAAGAAGCATCATGACTGGGAAGTACAGGAGAGATGGCTGGTAAAGACACCGGGGGTGGTATCTGCACTGGCGATGGCCGTCAAGGCGTATACAGCACCGGGGGACGGCGTGCTGATCCAATCACCGGTATATTACCCATTTTCAGAAGTGATCGAAGACAATGGGCGAAAAGTGGTCAGCAGCACATTATATCTGGGAGAGGACGACCGCTATCATATGGATTTTAACGACTTTGAAAAAAAGATCGTGGAGGAAAAGATCAAGCTGTTCTTCCTATGTAATCCGCACAATCCGGTGGGAAGGGTGTGGACAAGGGAAGAACTGACCGGATTGGGTGATATCTGTGTGGAGCACCATGTGATCGTCGTCAGTGATGAGATCCATCAGGATCTTGTATTCAAAGGAAAACATCTCGTCTTTGCAGATCTGAAAAAAGAATATGAGGATATCAGCATCGTCTGTACCTCACCGAGTAAGACCTTTAACATTGCCAGCCTGATGATGTCAAACATCTTTATCCCAGACCGCGATCTGAAGCGTAAGTTCTGTAAGGGATTGGATGCGGCAGGCATGAGCCAACTGGGCGTTATGGGGCTTGTCGCATGTGAAGCCGCATACAGCAAGGGGGAGGAGTGGTATCAGGCAATGCATGCCTATGTGGCAGATAACATAGCGTTTACCAAGAGATATGTGGAAGCAGAGCTTCCTGGCGTGCGCATGATCGAACATGAGGGGACCTATCTCGTGTGGCTGGATTTCAGAGGGACTGGACTCAGTACAGATGCATTGGAGAGGCTGATCGTACATAAGGCAAAGCTGTGGCTTGACAGTGGAAAGATATTTGGGGAGAGCGGGAGAGGATTTCAGAGGATCAATGTGGCCTGTCCCCGGAGCGTACTGTCAGAAGCGTTGGAGAGGATCAGAAAAGCATTACAGGAATAGAGAGGCGGATACGCAATGCTGCATATAGAAGAGCATGATGTGAAAAAATATATTTTAGAAGGGAACTTTGGGCTGGAGAAAGAAAGCCTGCGGATAAAAAAAGACGGCACGCTATCCCATTCGCCGCATCCATTTCCCGATGATATGCATATCGTAAAGGACTTCTGTGAAAACCAGACGGAGATCAACACATCGGTACATAGCAGCGCAAAAGGAGCGGTGGAAGAACTGAGATCCCACACCAGGCGTATTTATGAGAGATTAGAAAGCCTGCCGGAACGGGAATACCTCTGGCCGTTTTCCAATCCACCTTATATCCAGAACGAAAGTGATATACCGGTCGCTGTCTTTGAAAAAAACCAGATCTCGAAAACGGCATATAGGGAGTATCTATCTGCGAAGTACGGACGGTATAAGATGACTTTTTCAGGCATCCATGTAAATTATTCCTTTTCCGAGAAACTGTTGGAAGCCGGCTTTAAATATCAAGAGGAGACGGATCCCAGGGAATACAAAAACAGGTTCTATCTGGAACTTGCACAGAAAATGGCTGCATATGGCTGGCTGCTCGTGGCAGTGACCGCGGCAAGCCCGCTCCTTGACAGCTCATTTGTAGAGAAAGGCATTTACGATCAGGATGTGTTTACGGGGATGGCGTCGGTCAGATGCGGTGAGATGGGATATTGGAACGAATTTGCGCCTATCCTGGATTATCATGATATTGCCGCATATGCAGACAGTATACGAAAATATGTGGATATGGGGTTATTGAAGGCGGCTTCTGAATTGTATTATCCGATACGGTTAAAGCCGGCAGGAGAAAATAACTTAGAGTCCTTGTGCCGAAACGGCGTCGATCATATAGAGCTGCGCATGTTCGATCTAAATCCCCTTGTGAGCGCGGGTGTGGAGGAAAAGGATATCGTCTTTGCACAGCTTCTGATGGCCTGGCTTGCCGCGGTCCCGGGCCGACCATTTGGCGAAAAGGAACAGATCCAGGCGGTGCAGAATTTTAAGAATGCCGCCCGATACGATCTGAAGACAGTCAATATATTGACGCCGGATGGCAGGATCTATTCCGTAGCGCGCGCCGCCTTAAAAGTGATCGAAATGATGAAAGAGTTCTACGACGGACTCTCGTTCGATGTGGATGAGGTCTTACGATTTGAATATGAAAAATTCATAGATGCAGATAACAGGTATGCGTGGAGGATCAGAAAACGGTTTGGAGGTGGATATGTAAAAAAGGGATTGGGGTTTGTCAAGGAAAGGCAGGGGGAGTAGATGTGTGAGTTATTTGGCGTGACATCCCGCAGCAGGATAGCATTAAATGAACTTCTCGCGGAGTTCTTCTCACATGGCGTGGAACATCCCAACGGATGGGGGATGGCATTTTTTTATGGAAATGCGGTATCTCTGGAAAAACAGCCGGAAGCCTCGCACAAAAGTGTTTATCTGAAACAGAGGTTACGATCTAAAGTGGAAGCGGATAAGATGATCGCGCATATCAGGCTTGCTACAAAAGGGAGCCTCGATTACGAAAACACCCATCCTTTTATCATGCGGGATAAGAGCGACAGGACATGGACGCTGGCGCATAACGGGACGATCTTTGACTGCGATCTGCTGAACCCCTTTACGCAGTGCCAACGGGGGCAGACGGACAGCGAGCGGATCCTGGCATACATCGTCAGCCGGATGGATAAAGAACTGGAAAAGAAAAAAGGATTGTCCGGACAGGAGAGGTCTGAGCTGGCAGATGAGATCCTCTGTGCGATCACACCGGAAAACAAGGTCAATCTCCTTCTATTCGACGGCGAACTGATGTATGTGCATACCAATTATAAAAACAGCCTATACAGCTGCCGGAAAGGAGAGGCCGTTGTGATATCGACGAAGCCGCTGGACCACCATGTATGGGAGCCTGTCCCGATGAATACGCTGATCGCCTATCAGGACGGAGAGCTGGTGTACAAAGGCACAGATCATAAAAATGAGTTTCTTGAAACGGAAGAAAAGATGCGGCTGCTGTTTTTGGATTTTGCAAACCTGTGACCATCTTTACGGGCATATATAAAAACGGTCTATCCAAGATCATAGGAAAGACCTATCACTCTGACCGAGAAAATCTATTGACAAGATAAAAATGGAAAAGTATAATATATGCATAGACAAAAACCTACCAATCTGATTGGTTAAATATGTATAAGGAGGACATCATCATGAGTCAGATCAAAGAAAGTGCATTGGAGCTGATCGGAAAGACCCCGATACTGAAGCTACATAGATATGCAGAGAAAGCAGGTGCAACGGATGCCACGATCCTCGCAAAGCTGGAATATTTCAACCCGGCGGGTTCCGTGAAAGACCGTATCGCGTTGGCCATGATCGAGGATGCGGAAAAGAAAGGCCTCTTAAAAGAGGGGGCGACCATCATCGAGCCGACCAGCGGGAATACAGGGATCGGCCTTGCTGCGGTCGCGGCGGCAAAGGGATACCGGGCAATCCTCACCCTGCCGGATACCATGAGCGTTGAGAGGAGAAATCTCTTGAAGGCATATGGTGCAGAGCTGGTACTCACAGAAGGCGCCAAGGGGATGAAAGGAGCGATCGCAAGAGCAGAAGAACTTTCCAAAGAGATCGACGGAGCGGTCATCTTAGGACAGTTTGTAAATCCGGCAAACCCGGCGGT
>CAJTYN010000045.1:0-12433 GCA_910584115.1 uncultured Lachnospiraceae bacterium | reverse complement strand
GAAGTCCTCAATACAAAAGTATATGATGAGATCATCACGATCGAGAATGAGGATGCATTTGCAGAAGGCAAGGCTTTCGCGGTGAGCGAGGGGATCCTTGTGGGGATCTCGTCCGGTGCGGCGCTCAAGGCCGCGGTGATCCTTGCGGGCAGGCCGGAAAATAAAGGAAAGACGATCGTGGCATTACTCCCTGATTCCGGCGACAGATATCTGTCTACACCATTGTTTGCCAATGACTAAACAATGATCAAACAGACAGATCTTGTTCAGATCCCAAAGAAATTGAATATGCCATTATGAGTAATGGGGCAGTCACTTACAACCTGGAAAAACAGGATCATGGATAATAAGTGTCTGCCCATGTCTGCATGTAAATGGATATGATCTCACATAGTGGTCAGCAGGGGGGATCATCGCGATCATCAAAGTAAACAAATATGAAAAAAGTTGGGGAATACTGATATGGGAAGAGCAGATGAAGACAGGGTGGAGAGCATCGTCCAGTTGATACTGGATGATCACACTGATGAGAGGGCGGTCAATAAAATAGACCTCTATAACCAGCCTGATAAGAAAGCGATCATAGATATCGTAAAAAAACTGTTGAAGATCCTTTATCCCGGATATTATAGTGACAGAGTATATAAGATCTACAGTCTGAGAAATAATATGTCTGCCACGATTGAAGATGTTATCTTCCATTTGAAGAAACAGATCATGATCGTCCTGAAACATTGCGGGACTCATCCGGAATGTTCAGAGGATGATATAGAGGAAATAGCCCAGGATATGGTCTTTGATCTTATGGAAAAGATACCGCAGATCAGAGCATATCTGGATACAGATATCCAGGCGGCATATGAGGGCGATCCGGCGGCAGAGAGTAAGGATGAGATCATCCTGTCTTATCCGGGACTGTATGCGGTCTCTGTCTACAGGATCGCCCATGAGCTGTTCCTGCTGGGGGTGCCGATGATACCGAGGATCATGACTGAACATGCACACAGCGTTACCGGGATCGACATCCATCCGGGCGCAACGATCGGAAGATATTTTTTTATGGATCATGGTACGGGGATCGTGATCGGGGAGACTACTGTGATCGGAGAACATGTCAAAATGTACCAGGGGGTTACTTTAGGCGGATCATCGACAAAGGGCGGGCAGAAGCTGAAAGGAGTCAAGAGACATCCGACGATAAAGGACCATGTTACGATCTATTCCGGTTCTTCTATTTTAGGCGGTGATACGGTGATCGAGGAAAATGTTGTGGTCGGAGGCAATACATTCATTACCAGATCAGTGGGAAAGGATACCAAAGTGAGCGTAAAGGATCAGGGACTGCGGTTTAAAGATTAAGATCAAAAAAAGCGGGCATCCAGTCCCAGGGAGATATCCCCAGGGACTGGATGCCCGCCATAGTCTATTTCCACAACCCTCTGCGTTTGCGCGCCAGGTAATACAGATCGTTCTCCATGGCCATGACTTTTTCAGGGGGCACACTCTTAAATACAGGCATCTTCATCTTATATCTGATCCAGAAGAATGAGTAGACGCCCAGGATGACCAGTGTGGCGCCGGTCAGCAGCCAGATCATCATCCGTTCCTTCGGGTCTGTGGAGATGTTCAGCACCATATAGGCAGTCCCGATGATCCCGATGACGGGGATGACAGGCCCGCCGGGGACCTTGAAGGAACGCGGCGCTTTGGGCAGGCGTCTCCGGAAGATCAGCACATCGATGTGCGCCAGTATGTACGAGATCATCCAGAAAACGGATCCGGTCAGGATCAGGAACGATATGGCATCGGAGGAATCGTTGCTGGCTGCGGCAAAGATAAAGATCGCCGTGCTGATGAAGACCTGGCCGAACCAGGGCACATGGTATCTGTTCGTCTTTGCGAAGATCTGGGGCATCATGTTCATCTTTGCCATCCCCTGGCAGATGCTGGCCAGGCTGTTCACGGTCGAATTCTGTGTGCTGATCACCGCAAAGGCGCCCACCAGGGTCATCCATATCTTGCCCGCATCGCCCAGCAGGGCATAGCCGTACAGCAGATGGGGCGCCGCGGAATTTTCCAGCTCATCCCATGCGGTATAGTTGTGGAAGCCGAAGACCATGACCGACTGCATGATGCAGATCACGAGCAGTCCCAGGAGCATGCCCAGGGGGACGTTGCGCCTGGCGTTTTTCACATCCTTTGATACTGGGATGACATATTCGGCGCCGATGAACAGCCAGAAAGCGACTGCAGTCATGGACACCACGTCATTGAAGCTGGATGGGGCCATGTAGGGCTGTCCGACCTTTATCCCGATCCCCAGGCCCAGGGCGCCGATCACGCCCATGGCCGCCAGGGAGCCGATCAGCAGGAAAGCCACGATATTCTGGATCTTTGCAAACATGTCCACGCCGAACAGGTTGGCCACCAGGACTGCCGCGACCATGAGCAGCGTATAGACGATGCTGGGGATCTTCAGTCCGGTGGTGTCCGCCACGGCAAAGGAAAAGATGGACGCCTCCACGCCGCAGGATAATGTGTTGCAGACCAGGTACCCGCCCACCATGGATACCAGTGTGGGAAAAGGTCCCAGCGCCGCAAGGGTATACTGGGCCAGGCCGCCTGTGGTATCCGGCATCAGCGCATTCAGCTCGGACAGGGAGAGTACGGTGGTCATGTTCAGCAGCATGGCGATGACCATGGCGCCGATAAATGCCACACCCAGGCTCCCGGCTCCTTGCCCCAATGACACGAGACAGCTGGTGGCGACAACGAGTCCGACGGAGATCGACACGACGCTGCCCAGTCCTAATTTTTTTTCCTCCATAAAACATCCCTCCTTATGGATGCAGGTCTTTACAGGGCGTCCAGGCCCTCTTCTCCGGTGCGCACGCGGATCATCTGGTCGATCCCGTATACGAAGATCTTCCCGTCTCCGATGTGCCCTGTGTAAAGCTCTTGTTTTACCAGTTCTAGGATCTCCTCGATGCGCTCTGTCTCAACGATGATGTTGATCTGCTGTTTGGGGAGGAGCTCCATGACCTCGTTTTCATCCACCGCGTATTCCAATGTGCCTTTCTCTACGCCGCATCCGAGTACCTGCATGACGGTGATCCCGCGCACGCCCACCCTGCTCAGCGCGTTCTTTAAGCCGGTCAGCTTTGACATGTCTGTGATGATCTCGATCTTAGATAATCTGTTCATACGCAACCTCCTGGTCGTATTGTCCGTTTGTTGTATTTTTCCGGTGTTGTGCCTGTATAGCTTTTAAAATCTCTTATCATATGCGCCTCGTCGTAATATCCGCATCGGGCGGCTGCCGCGGCGTAGTCCCCGTCTGTTTCGGCTATGATCTGGAGCAGATACCGGAACCGGACGTTTTTTGCAAATTGTTTGGGAGAGATCCCGTTGTCCTGTTTGAATATCTTCCGGATATAGCATGCAGAATATCCGGTCTCCTGTGCCAATTGTCTGACCGTGATATTGCCGTGGCATGCACAGATGCGCGTACGCATGTAATGCTCCACATTGTCTTTTCCGCTGTTATCGTTTTTTTTCATTTTCTGGCCTCAGATTTCCATTCCTGCCGGACAGCCCATGCATGGATATCCGGCTGCGGATCCTTTTAAGCAAGTTCTGGTCTTTCCCATAAGGGGAGTTTTGTCCCGATCCCCATCCGCAGGGCGTTCTCGTAGATCTCTTTTCCCCACGCGATATCTTCCACGGGCATGCCCCCGACGGAATAGATGATCCGTTCGTCTGCGTTCCTGCGTCCCACGGCCGTGCCTGTGATCACGTCCGCGATGTCGACGATGTCCTCCATCTGGATCTTGTGGTCATGGAGGAGGTCCATGAATTTGGCGCCCACCACCTGTACGGCGTCGTAACTCGGGTAGGGATATTCATCGGCCCATGCTTCGTATAATCTGTGGTTGTCCACCACCAGCCGTGTGTCCGGCGCCACGTAAAAAGCTTCGTTGAACCGGGCGGCGGAGGGCATGCAGATGAGAGCGCCTTTTTTGATCCATGCGTCGTCGATAAAAGGAAATCCGATCTCTTTGTTGCCCACGCTGGTGGTAGTGCTGATGATATCGCTGCCGCGCACGGCTTCTTCCATGGTGCCGCAGACGAGGATCTCTTTTATCTGCGGGCATTCCCGCCTGACAAAATCTGTAAAAGAGTCGATGGACCGCTGGCTGCGCCCTTTGATCTTCACAGTCTCAAGGCCTGGGCAGACGCTGACAAATGCGCACAGGGAGGTCTTTCCCATGACCCCCGGGCCGATGATGGCGGCTGTCTGCGCGTTTTTTGGAGCCAGGTACTTGGCGCCCACGCCTGGGATCGCGCCGGTCCGGTAGGCGCTCAGCAGGTTGGCGGACATCAGTGCCAGCGGTGCGCCGGTGTCTTTATCATTGAGCATCATCATCAGGATCGAGCGGGGCAGGCCCTTCGTCCGGTTTTCGATGTTGGAGCCATACCATTTCATCCCGGCCATCTGGAAACGGCCGCCCAGATAAGCCGGCATCGCCATAAAACGGCGGTCCTCTCCGTTTTTCGGCATTCCCTCAAACTTCGGTTCGTCCGGGAATGTGACCATGCATCCATGGGAGTTGTGGTTCTCGCCGCCCATCACATAGTCGCCTTTTTTCAGCGTGACCATCATGTCTTCCATGACCTTCACGCATTTTTCCATATCTTTCACGCCGGCCGCGATCATATCCTGCTCGTTCAGATACAGAAAATCTATCTTTGTCTCCATAATATCCTCCTCTGTCACAAAAAAAGGCGCCGATAGTCTTATCCCTATCGGCGTCTTTGCCTCTTATATCTGTATTTTTTTACATCGGGACCGGTCAGCGTATGGGCGTAAACCGGTCATAGCGCAGGGCGCTGATATCGACGACGGGTTCTTCCCCCGCCACCAACTGGGAGAGTATCAGTCCTACGGCAGGAGCCGTGCCAAAACCGTGGCCTGTAAATCCGCAGGCCAGTATCAGTCCAGGCACCTCGTCCACTCTGCTGATGAAGGGCACGCCGTCAAAAGCATTATCCAGCCATCCGCACCAGCTCCGCACGATCTTAGCGTCTCTGAGCGCTGGGACATAGCCCATGATGGCCCGGCAGCTGGCGGAGAGTGTCATGGAGTTGGTGGCAAGCTGGGACGGATCTTCCATATCCGTGACCTCTTCATACCCGCAGTCCGATCCGAACACGAAGGAGCCGTGGACGGTCTGGTGTCCGTAGAAATCAGCGCCTGCAGTCCCCAGCATGATATCGAACATGGGCGGCTGCGCCTCCGTGACCAGGCATTCGTCGATCAGGCGGGACATGGGCACGTCCACGCCGACGGTCCTTGCGAGGAAACGGCTCTCATAGCCTGCGGCGAGGATCACGGTCCCGCCCTCGAATACCGTGCCGTCTTTTAAGATCACCTCACGTATCTTTCCTTTGATCTTCCGCAGGGTCTTGACCGGTGCGTCCGTGTAAAAGCGTACGCCCAGTTCCAGGGATCTTTTGTAAAATCCCAGGGTGGTGACCAGGGGGTCTGCATGGCCGTCGGTGGGACACCAGCTGGCGCCGATCACGTCCTCTGATAAGTATGGGCAGATCGCCTGGACTTCCTTGGCGTCCACCATACGGACGTCCAGTCCGGCAGAGCGGGCGTTTTCAGTGAGGGTCTTTAGTTTATTAAGATGCGCGGGCGTCTTGCCCAGGCGCAGGTTTCCTTTCTGTACGTAGCCCACATCCACGCCCAGCTCTTCGGAGAGTGCGGGCCACAGATGGCGGATGCCGTACATCGCGTAGGGGAGTTCCCGTGTGTCGCGTCCGGACTGGCGTACGCCGCCGCCGTTCCTTGATGAACCGCCGTTTCCGATGCTTTTTGCCGCTTCCAGTACGGTGACGCGGGAGATCCCCCGTTTTGCCAGGTAATAGGCCGCCGCGCATCCGACGATGCCGCCGCCTACGATGATCACATCTGCTGTTTTATCCATGTGCAGCACCTCCATCATCTGCCAGGACCGCCATCTCGATCGGACGCATGGGCGCCCGCGCGGTCGCCGATGTTATTTCTGTCGGGGATACGCCCAGCTCCGCCGCCACGATGTTCCTGACCAGGCGTCCGCAGGTCTGTCCTTGGCACAGCCCCATGCCGCACCGCAGGTAGCGGCGGAGTTCTTCGATCGTGAACATCCCCTGGTGGATGGCCCTGCGGATCTCACCCTTTGTGATCTCTTCACAGCGGCATACCAATAGATCGTCGTCGGGCGCGCCGTCCAGGGGGCCGATCTGTCTTAATCTTTCCTGGATATCTATCATAGACCCATGCCTCCTTTCTGCGTCTGATAAAAACGGACTTTCATCAGCATGTCGTTGGGCACTTTGAGCGTCAGCAGGTTTGTGTGGTCAAAAGCGGGTGATGACCGGACCTTGGCCACTTTTGCTGTACAGACCGGGCGGCCGTCGCGGCCCAATGCCGTTCCTGTATCGCCCGCTCTGGGCAGGGGCAGAAATTCGTAGGGGATGGTCACCTCGCCCACCCCCGGGTCCACATCTTCCTGTATCAGGAAGATCGCCTGGCCGGAGCAGGAGGCCACGCACATCCCGCAGCCGACGCATTCTTTGGCGGCGTCCACCGCCGGGAGGGAGGTGATCCTCTCACCGATGCGGATGCAGCCCTTTGGACAGGCATCCTGGCAGGGGTTGCAGGGGATGTTCTGGGTACACTCGATCACAGGGTGGATCCCCGCCTGGCGGGTGACGCCGGGATAGCGTGCGATCTCGTCATCCGCAACGGATCCGTGTTCCAGGAGGTGCATGGATACGCCGATCCCTTCATCTGTCTTTGTGATGAGCTTCCCCCGGTTTTCCGGGGAGAACATCCCCTGGCGGAGGGTGCCCAGCTGCTGTCCCAGTTCAAAGATCCGTTCTTCCTGGACTTTTTCATCCGTATATCCCAGATATGCCGCGATCGCCGCGCCGCTCATGCGCCCTTTGATCATGGCGGAGCTTGCCTCCTCGATCCCGGATACGTCGCCGGCCGCGTAGATCCCGGGGATGCTCGTCTTTCCAGCGGCGGCGCAGAGGGGGACGGGACCGCCTTTTGTGTCTTCCATGGCACAGCCAGCCTGCTTGAGCAGTTGTGACATGGGTGAGAGGCCCACGGCCAGGCAGATCGTATCCGCGTCAAAATATTTTTCTGTGCCGGGGATCACGCGCATATCGGGGCCGACCTGGCCGATCGTGACGCCTGTGACATATTCTGTCCCCACCGCCTCTATGACCGTATGGGAGAGGTAGAAGGGGACGCCGCACCGGGCGATCTTTGCCGCGTGTACGCCATATCCGCCCACACGCGGCGCTGCGTCTGCCAGGCCCACCACTTCACAGCCCGCCTGCAGGAGCTGAAAACCCACCACCAGCCCCACATTGCCGGATCCCAGCATGAATATCCGTTTCCCAGGCTGGATGTGGTGCAGGTTCATCATGGTCTGCGCCGCGCCCGCTCCGATGACGCCGGGGAGTGTCCATCCTTTAAAATGGACCATGTTTTCTGCCGCTCCCGTTGCCACCAGTATGGTATCTCCTTTATAATGGCGTACCGTATCATCGATCTTGACGGTGATCTCTTTTTCAGGGTAAAGGCCGATGACCGCTGCGTCCAGCACCACCTCTACGCCGTATTCCTCCGCTTCGGCCAGGAGCTCCTCGCCGATCTTGAGCCCTCGGACCTTTGCTCTGTGTTCCTTTGATCCAAAAAATTTATGGATCTGTTTGAACAGCTGGCCGCCCGGTCTTGCGTTTTCATCAAATACGATCGGCCGGACGCCCTGCCTTGCCGCCTCGATGGCCGCCGAGAGGCCCGCGGGCCCTGCGCCGATCACGATCATATCATAGCGTTCTGTCTTCATCTACAAGACCTCCTTTACTGGAGATACACCATACTGGGTCTGTACCCGCATCCCGCTCTGTAAAGGGGTGATGCATGTACGGATGTTCGGCTTGCCGTCTACGATCATCACGCAGTCGGTGCAGCGTCCGATCGCGCAGAAGATCCCCCGCGGACTGTGTTTTTTTGATGTGTACCGATGCACCATGACGCCGTTTGCCTTGAGGGCTGCTGCGATCGGTTCGCCTTCATACCCCTCTAATGTCCTGTCGTTATATGTAAAAACAACCTTTTTTTGTGCTGGAGTTTTTCCAAGGATCGGATGCTCCATAATTCTCTCCACGTTCTCAACCTCCTCTCAAACATGGAAAAAGTGCCCGCCTTTTGAGCAGACACCTTTGTCTTTATCTGATGATCCTCTGTTTTTGAACAAGGCCATCGTAACATATGGAGGGCGGATCGTATTGTAAAAAACGATACATCCTGTCAGAGATGATCTTTTTCCTCATTCTTCAAACGGCCGCCTCCGTCATATATCTCATTATATCTCTATTTTGTGAAAAAGCCAATAGATAATTTCAAAAACAATGTCATCTGCTATTTCATCATAAATAAAGTGAGCGCATTCGTTATTTCAATGGGCAGGATCTTTGAAAAAAATACCAACAGTTTATTATATGCTCCCGGGATCACGGATCGTTTTCCTTTCATCACTTTGGGATAAGCGATCTCAACTACTTTTTCTGGTTTCATCACTGCGTATCTGAATAACAGGGTATCCTGGATATCTGCTTTTGCCGCAAATCCAGTTTCCGTTGCTCCGGGACATAGTAAAGTTATTTTTATCCCTGTCTTTTTACATTCTCCATAAAGTGCATTAGAGAACGACCTGATATATGCTTTCGTTGCCGCATAAACTGCGTCCGATGGAGAAGGAATGAATGAACCTATTGAACCAACATGAACGATGTGTCCGTGACCGTTCTTTTTCATCATAGGTAAGATATATTTTGTGAGCTGGGTAATAAAACGTATATGCAGATCGATCATTTTCATTTCTTGTTTTATATCCGTATCAGTGAATAGACCACATTCATTAAATCCGGCATTATTTATCAGGAGATCGACGGAGATCTGCCAACGATCTATTTTATTGATGATCAGATCAACGGCGTCTGTCTGTGTCAGATCGCAGGCGATGTATCTTACTTCTACATGGTATTGCGATCGCAGAGCATTTTTCTGTTTTTTCAACTTTTCTTCATTTCTTGAAACAAGGATGATGTTATTTCCCATGCTTGCGGATCTCTCGGCAAATGCTTTGCCGATCCCGCTCGTTGTTCCTGTGATCAAGGCTGTTTTCATTCTGTTTTCTCTCCTTTGCTTTTAAACAAATGCCATTCTTCAAGATATGTCATATTACTAAAAGGCTGTTCTAAGATCTTTTGATAAAACAGCAGCTTATCCTGCGTCAGGGCCAGGGCATTTTTCAGGTCAGATATCTGGGCTTCGATCTCTTTTTTGTAACTGAGGACCATATCATACCGCTGTGCGATCGTTGCACTGCCCTGTCTCAATAAAGAGACGTATTGCTTGATCGAGCGGATGGGTACATTTGCTCCGCGTAAGCATTGTATCATTTTTATCCACTCGATATCTTCATCACTATATTGTCTGTACTTTTGTATGGTCCGGCTTATTGGGGGCAATATTTTTTCTTTCTCATAGTATCTCAATGTTGCTGTTGATAAGCCGGTCATTTCTGCTGCTTCTTTTGCTGAATACATTTCGGGACCACCTTTCATTTAGGATAAACTATGAAGCGCACTTCAAGTCAATATAAGATCATAGCATATTCTGAAAAATATAGATCATGAAATATTTTAGCCGATGATCGGTATTGTGCAGACATATCCAAGAAGACGCGCTGTCAAAGCTGCAAGCGCGGATCATGTGTAAAACTATTGCATTTTGGATCATAGTATCATATAATAGGGGCCGGCAATGCAGCAATGAAAGACCGGGTTTAGCACTATAGTGGTACAGAGGTGTGTCAATGAAAGAATATATAACAAAAAGAGTACATAAATTATACTGGGAAGAAGATATAAATTGTGCAAGAACATCACTGATCTGTCTGAGTGAGTTATTTGAGATCGACATTGAACAGCAGACGATCTGGTCTGCGGTCGGGCTGCATGGCGCCGGTGGGTATAGGGCGCAATGCGGTCTGGTTGAGGGTGCGCTTATGTTTATAGGGATTTATTTTCATATGTTGGGAAGATCGGAAGCGGAGATCGTATCCGCTTGCTTTGATCTTGCGTCTGCATTTGAAAAAAATTTTGGCTCCCTGAGATGTCTGGAACTGCGTCCGACGGGTTTTTCAGAAAACGATCCGCCACATATGTGTGAAGACCTGACTTGCAGAGCGATAGGATTTGCATATCAGTATATTTTAGGAATAGCAAAACAGTAAATGATCCGGAAGTCATGGTTTTCAGATGGAGGATAAAAATACGATGCTTTATGTATTTTGATGGAGCACTATCATCAAGAGGATCTTCCATTTAAACAAGTCAGTCATGCCTCATACAAAAGTTTTTAGGCTGGTCGTAGAAAATGTGACCGGTAAAGTGAGGATGAAGAGAAATGATAAAGGGTATGTCAGATCAGACTGCCAGAAGCCGGTCAAGGCAAGGGGTTCAGCCTTTACAGGCTTTTGGCAGTCTGATAGGATCGGCCATGGCAGCTCAGAGGATCTATACACATTATTTTTTGATCAGTTCTCTGTACTCGGAGATCAACTCTTTGAACGCATCATGATCTTGAAGGAAACTATATCCGTCGTTTTTTCTTTCCATTTCGCATAGGATCGCGGATAACATCTGTTTCATATCAGATACCTCTGTATCCTTTGCGATACGATGAAACAGAGGAGAACTGCCCATATCCCACGGTATGAGCATCGCCGCGAGCATTTTCCGTAAAATATAGATACATTTATCCGCATCCTGTTCGGCGACAGCTATCTGCAGAGGTGCTACAAATGAATTATAATCCCATAGGTCAAAGAGTCCTGGCATTTGGCTTGCTCTGTCTGCGATCTTTTCCGCGGTCTCTATCTCACCAGCCGCCAATTCTGCATCGACCATTTTACAGAGCAATATCTGAACCTTATTGAGTGCCATGAGCAATGCGTTCTGTAAGGCTCTGGAGGCTTTCTCTGCCTTGCCCTGTTCCTGATAGATGATCACTTGCAGCATGAGTTTGTCAGCCATGCTGCTGGCGATATCCTCGCTGTCTGGCATCCGGTCTAAAACCTCCTGCGCCTGCTCATGATCGCCTTTACGGATGAGCCTGCTTACGATCATATAGTCAGCACTATTTTTGATCTTTATATCATTACTTTCGGAAAGGCGATGATACCACGAAAGTATCTTTTCATCATAAGAGCGCATTTCCTCAGAGGTTGACCCAGACATGGCAAGAAGCCCATCCAGTTGGAACGTAAGGTAGTGCAGCAGCGTCTCATTGTGGGGATATTCGTGGATTTTTTTCTCTGCTGCTGCAAAACCTCCGCTGATCCCTTTCGTCTGGACGATCTCTGAGATTTCTTTACAAAACAGGCCGATCTCCTGTTCGGTCATGTCCTCACGAAAACAAAACAGAGTGTTCAGATCGGTCTTTAACAAACGGGCTAATGGGGCTAAAAGCGAAATGTCTGGATTTGTCGTACCTTTTTCCCATTTGCTGACTGCCGGTATTGATACATTGAGATATCCGGCAACTTGCTCTTGCGTTAATCCCAATGCTCTGCGTTTTTCTTGGATTACTACGTTCATCGACATGATAGTGCCTCCTCGATCCGAATGAAATAAAAGCTTTTGTTGTTTTGATCATACCATAGGGGTGTGCGCCTGACAATTGAGCAGATGTTAATTTCAGAGCGATCTTATTAACTGCTGATCGATCTGTCATAAAAAGAAAGCCGGGGCGCAGCAGCTATCAGACGGCCGCCGTGCCCCTCAAGATTGTGTGCGCCAGGGAATTGCCGGTGGTAGAGATAGTGGTAGTTTTCCGGTCTTTCTTTTTACCCTGTGGTATTAAAAAATGGAGGCAGTTGAAATTTTTGTCGGATCATGTTACCATCTGTTTGGGACTACCAGGATGGTAGGCGGTTAGCCCTCTTTGGAGGGACTGTGACCCTCCGTTTACATAGAAACCCGAAATGGGATCTGAGAAAGGAGGGCTGAGCCATATGGATATTTTGGGACTTATTGCAGTGCTGAGCTTCGGATTGACCTGCTTTGGAATCGGATACACCTTTGGTAAAGATAGTAACAAGACGCAGAAATAGCCGCCCTGGTCTGACAAACTAAGCGGCTATTTTTGCTTTACATATGTTGGGCTAACCGTCTATCGGTGGCTCCTGGGGGCGTCTGTTACCAGCAGGCGTCTCTCTTTATCTAAAGAATAGCACAATCTGGGGGAAAGTTCAAGAATTTTCTTCTGTCGGCGGCACCGCCCGCCGGAACTGATTGAGCC
>CAJTYN010000044.1 GCA_910584115.1 uncultured Lachnospiraceae bacterium | reverse complement strand
CTGCGGATAGCTTCTCCATCTTCAAAGTCCCCGTCGAAACCGGTACTACCCCGAATATAGGATTATATTATACAGGGTCTTCCAGTCTCTGTCAAGTCTCTGTCAGATACTTTTCGGATTTTTTTTTACCAGCGGCTCCTGTCCTTGAGCTCCCTCTGCGCCTCCCGTTTCTGGTCTTTTTTGGCGATGTCCTGGCGCTTGTCGTATAGTTTCTTTCCCCGGGCCACCGCGATCTCCACCTTCACCAGGCTGCCTTTGAAATAGACCTGCAGGGGCACCAGCGTCATCCCTTTTTCCGCGATCTGGCGCTCGATCTTGCGGATCTCCTCTCTGTGCAGCAGAAGCTTTTTCACCCGCAGGGGGTCTTTATTGAAGATATTGCCTTTCTCGTAGGGGCTGATGTGCATCCCGTAGATGAACACCTCCCCGCGCTCTATCCGTATGAAAGATTCTTTGATGCTGCACTTGCCCATGCGCAGGGATTTGACTTCCGTCCCTGCCAGGGATACGCCCGCTTCGTATTTATCCTCGATAAAATATTCATGGTACGCCTTTTTATTGTTGGCGACCATGCGGATCCCCGCTCCTTTACCCATGACACGCTCCTTTTTTACTCTATCACAAAATCGATATTCCTCTGGTAGAGATCCACGTCCACGACCCGGATCGCCACCGTATCGCCCAGGGCATATCTCCTGCCAGAGGCTTCCCCCGCCAGGCACCCGTTATCGGCGTCATATACATAATAGTCGTCGTCCAGTGTGCTGATATGCACCAGACCCTCGATCGTACTGGGCAGTTCCACGTAGAGTCCCCACCCGGTCACGCCGGAAATGATGCCCTCGTAAGTCTCTCCTATGTGCTCCTGCATATATTCCGCTTTTTTTAGTTTCTCGACTTCCCGTTCGGCTTCTTCCGCCCGGCGCTCCGCGGCGCTGGAGAGGGCGGCCACCTCGTCCAGGATCGACGCGTACATCTCTTCTTTCTCCAGTCCCATCCGTCCCCGCAGCTTATCTTTGATGATCCTGTGGATCTGCAGATCCGGATAGCGGCGGATCGGGGATGTGAAATGGCAGTAGTGGCTGGAAGCCAGGCCGAAATGCCCGCTGCATTCCACCGTGTAGCGCGCCTGCTGCATGGCCCGCAGCGCCAGACGGCTGACCAGCGCCTCTTTGGATCCACCTTTGACTTTCTCCAGGATCTTCTGGATCTCCAGCGGGGAGATCTTCTGCCCGGCCTTCTGCACCGCGATCCCCTGGCTGTGCAGGAGTGTGAGCAGCTCCTCGATCTTCTCCGGATCCGGATCCCCGTGCGTCCGGTACAGGAAAGGGATCAGGTCTTCGTAAAATTCTTCCGCCACCGTCTCGTTGGCCAGGATCATGAAATCCTCGATCAGCTCCATGGCCCTGTTATGGGGATAGACTTCCACCGACAGGGGCCTTCCCTCTTCATCGATGGCGATCTTGCTCTCCGGGAAATTAAAGTCTATGGATCCCCTCTCCCGGCGCTTCCTGCGGATGATAGCGGACAGCCGCTCCATCTGTATGAACAATGGCTGCAGATCTTCATGTTCCCGGCAGACCTCAAGGTCCGAACCGTCCAAGATCTTCTGTACGTCTGTATACGTCATGCGCCGGTCCACCCGGATCACCGTCTCCGCGATCTCATGGCTGATCACATTCCCTTCCATGTCCACATCCATCAGACAACTGAGGGCCAGCCTGTCCTCCCCGGCATTCAGCGAACAGATCCCGTTGCTGAGGCGTTTGGGGAGCATGGGGATCACCCGGTCCACCAGGTAGACGCTGGTCCCCCGCCGCAGCGCTTCTCGGTCCATGGCACTGCCCCCCTGGACATAGTTTGCCACGTCGGCGATGTGTACCCCCAGGTGGAAGATGCCCTCCTCCCAGGTCAGGGAGACGGCATCGTCTAAGTCCTTGGAATCCTCTCCGTCGATGGTCACCATCGTCCAGTCCCGGATGTCTTTGCGTCCCTGGAAATCCCCCGGGATCAGCTCCTCGGAGACGCGTGCTGCCTGCCGGGCCACTTTATCCGGAAATTCCGTGGGGATCCCCAGACCTTTTACGATGGAGAGCACGTCTGTGCCCGGGTCGCCGCTGTGTCCTAAGATCTCTTTGACCTTGCCTTCCGGCCCCCTCCGTCTGGATCCGTAGCTGCTGATGATGGCCACCACCTTGTCCCCGTTGACCGCCCCCATGGAATCGTTTCCGGGGATGAACAGATCCTGACTGAGCCTGGGATTATCCGGCAGGACAAAACCGTAATGCCTGCTCTTCTGATATGTGCCCACGATCTCCCGGCATCCGTGTTCTAAGATCTTGACCACGGTCCCTTCCCTGCGCCTGCCGCTGCCCTTTTCATCCAGCGCCACGCGCACCCGGTCCCGGTCCATGGCCCGGCCAGTCTTTTCCTCGGGGATGAATATGTCCTCCTCCCCCTCCCCCACATCCACGAACCCAAAGCCCCTGGGATTGCCGATGAAGGTCCCTTCTATATAAAGCGCCCTCGCGGCGGCTTCCGCACGGACGTAGGTGCCGTCGCTGTTCCTCACGGCGCTGCCGTCACTGACCAGCTCGTCCATCACCCGATAGAGTTCTTTTCTCCTGGGCCGGGGGATGTCCAAAAGAGCGGCCAGTTCGCGCAGCCGCATGGGCCGATAGGCCGCATTTGACAGCACGTCCATCATGATCTTCTTGCGTCTCAGTAATTGTCTCTTCTTCATCTCTACCTCTTATATCTCCTGCAAAGATCTATAATGATAAAAGCACCCTTGTCCGTGATACAAGAGTGCCTTTGCTTAAAAACTCATGTTCAAAACCGCAGCCAGTATGAAAAACGCCGCCGCCATGATCTTGGTGGCAGTAACGAGCTTTCCTTCCATGGAACGGCCTTTGTTCTTGCCCCAATAGGTATCGGCAGCACCGGCTATGGCGCCAAGTCCCTGCTGTTTTCCTTCCTGCATGAGCACGACGACTGTCAATGCTATACAGTCTATAGCGAACAGGGCTGTCAATATGATCCTTAAGATCTCCACTTGATCCCACACCTCCCTAATACCGATTACGGCTTATTGTACCACAGTCTGGGGAGGATCGCAACTATTATTTTAAAAACCCGCCGCCGGACAGGCGGCATGTATTCAGGTATTCCAAATGCGCCCGCCAGACTTTCATGTGTGGTGGAGCGTCCGCTGCCGGGCGCATGGAGGTTTATTTTGGAACTTCTACATTGATGAACGGATGGTCGTAGCAGGCCATCTTTCCGAGCTGGTCCTCGATGCGCAGAAGCTGATTGTATTTGGCATTCCGGTCAGACCTGCAGGGCGCGCCGGTCTTGATCTGTCCCGCTCCTGTGGCCACCGCCAGATCCGCGATGAACGGATCTTCCGTCTCCCCGGACCTGTGGGAGATCACGGCTTTGTATCCGGCTTTGTGGGCCATCTCCACTGCGTCGAGGGCTTCGGACAATGTTCCGATCTGGTTGACTTTTACGAGGATCGCATTGCCTACCTGAAGCTTGATGCCGCAGGAGAGCCTCTTGATGTTAGTGACGAACAGGTCGTCGCCCACCAGCTGGATCCGCTCGCCCAGCTCCTGGGTCATATGCTTCCACCCGTCCCAGTCGTCCTCGTGGAGACCGTCCTCGATGGATATGATCGGGAACGCGTCCACCAGTTCTTTATAATATCCCACCAGCTCTTTTCCCGTGCGCAGGATCGTCTCGCCCTTCATCTGGGACTCGCCCGGGAAACGGTAGACGTCTTTTTCCTTATCATACAGTTCGCTGGCGGCCGCGTCGATGGCGATGCAGATGTCTTCTTTCGGACGGTATCCGGCCCGCTCGACGGCCCGTATGATCAGGGAGAGGACCGCCTGGGGATCGGGCAGGTCCGGTGCAAATCCGCCCTCGTCCCCCACGGCGGTGGAGAGTTTTTCCTGCTTCAGGATGATCTTCAGGAATTGGTAGACTTCCACGCACATCCGCAGACCCTCGCGGAAACTCTCCGCGCCCACCGGCATGATCATAAATTCCTGCAGATCCACCGTGTTGTCCGCGTGGACGCCTCCGTTTAAGATGTTCATCATGGGGACGGGCATCCGTTTGGCATGGATCCCTCCTATATATTGGAAGAGAGGGAGTTTGAGCGCCGCCGCTGCCGCCCGGGCCACCGCCATGGAGACGCCCAGCATGGCGTTGGCGCCTATATTGCTCTTATTTTCCGTCCCGTCGGCCTCCAGGAGCAGGAAGTCGATGGCGTTCTGATCCAGGGCATTTTCCCCCAGGATCGCATCCGCCAGCTTGGTGTTCACATTGGAGACAGCCTTCTCCACACCCAGGCCCACGTATTCCTTCTTATTCCCGTCCCTGAGCTCCATCGCCTCAAATCGCCCTGTGGACGCGCCCGAGGGGACCATCGCTCGGCCCGTGGTGCCGTTGATGCCCACGATGCCTTCCCCCACTGTGACTTCCACCTCCACGGTGGGATTTCCCCTGGAATCCAAGACTTGCCTCGCGTGTACCCTCCTGATCGGCAGATATCGATACATAGATATGACCTCCTCGATGTTGAAATTGAAGATAGAATGGTTTTTCCGAAAGTAGTATCTCCGGAAAATCCTCGATACATACACACCGAAGATGACAGCTTCTGAGGTCAACATCACAGGATCGGACAGGATAAAAGAATAAACACATGAAAAGACCACCCTACCGCCGATCCAAGCTCAAGGGTGGTCTTTTCATCTCCTATCAGATCCCGCCTCAGGATCTGCCATGATGCTACCGCGCTCATCATACATTTTTGAGAATACAACTATTTTTGAGTATCATCCTTTTATCAACCATAGATCTTCAATAGCCCTGCGATCCGCACCAGCACCCCGCCGAAGGGAAATGCCCGGAGCTGTTCCTGGGGCACCCTCGCGATCACGACGTACAGGATGATGTACACCGCCGCCGCGGCCGGCACGGATATCACGAGCGCCAGCAGATCGGACGGGATCATGAGATAGACCCCCGTGTACAAAAGCCAGGCCGCCAGCGCCATGGGCACCGATGCCAGGAGCGGGATCACATACGCTTCCTTCCATTTATTTTTATAGCCCAGATATTTTTTCATGGATCTGTCATTCAGGATGCAGATGAGCACCGAGTAGATGATGATCGCCAGGACCACCGCCAGGATCCCCAGCCCTGTGGTCAAGAGCATCAGCACCAGGGAAGATACATCCACCACCAGGGCGATAGCCGCGTTGCGCATGGGCAGGTTGGGCAGCCCGATCCCCTGGAGCACACCGTTTGAGATATTGGACAGTCCGTTTAAGATGACTGTGATGGCTCCCACGCTCAGGAGCAGTCCGGCTGTCCCGATGGTATCCGGGAACAGGATCCGCACCACCGGCTGGGACAGCACCGCCAGCCCCACAGCCGACGGGATCGAGATGAACATGGACAACTGCACGGCCTGATCGATCTTCCAGTTGGCCAGATCCAGATTTTTCCGTGCGTAAGCGGCGGACACTTCCGGGATCATGGATGTGGGCGCGGCGCTGGATAATGTCAGCGGGATGTTGATGATCGAGAGGAAATAGATGGAATACTCCGTATACAGCATACGGATCCCCTCGTCCTCAAACCCCTGATGGCCTAAGATTTCCGAAAAGAGATACCCATCGATGTAACCGTTTACATTGTAGATGAACGCGCTCAGGATGATCGGCGTCACCATCTGCAGGATGACCCGGATGACTTCCTGGTAACTCTCTTCCCGTCCCGTCCGGTCGGAGGCGATCTTCCTGCGGATGATCTTCCGGTTCAGATGATAGACCACCAGGACGAATGATAAAGCCGCCAGGACACCCATGCCCGTGCCGATGGTGCCGCCTGCCGCCCCCCACCGGTCCATGCTCTCCTTATCATTTCCCGCCACATACTCGATGAACAGCCAGGCCGCCAGGATACTGAAGATGGCATTGGCGAACTGCTCCAGGATCTGGGAGATGGACGTGGGGACCATATTTCTGTACGCCTGGAAATATCCCCTGTACACGCCCAGAATCCCGGATAAAAAGATCGTCGGCGACAGGACCCGCAGCGCCAGCGTTCCCCCCTGCTGGTTGCTGGGGATCAGGATGCTCGCCCCCACCAGACAGAAGAGGGCGACCACGCCGCCGACCACCGTGGCATAGAGCAGGGATCCTTTGAAATATTTCTGCGCATTGCGGTATTCCCCCTTGGCCAGTTTCTCGGCGATGATCTTGGAGACTGCCTGAGGGATGCTGTATGAAGCGATCATCAAGAGGATCATGTACGCCTGCTGCGCCAGGCCGTAATAAGCCATGCCGTCCGCCCCCACGATACGGGTCAGCGGACTTTTGTACAGCAGGCCCACGACTTTTGAGATCAATGCAGCCACCATCAGAAAGGAGGCGTTTTTCACCAATACATTACGTTTGGAACTCATCGCTTACCCTCGATCCTCTTTTCATATGTTCTCGATCTGCCAGTCGATGGGGGAAAGGCCCCTGCTCTCCAGAAAAGCGTTGGTCTGGCTGAACGGCCTGCTCCCAAAAAAGCCTCTCCTGGCGGACAGGGGGCTGGGGTGGGGGGATTCCAGGATCAGATGGGCGGGATTTTTCAGCATCCGTTTCTTCGCCTGGGCCGGACGGCCCCACAGGATGAAGACCATCGGCTGATCCTGCTCATCCAGCACACGGATCGCCGCGTCGGTAAATTCCTCCCAGCCTATGTTCCTGTGTGAATTGGCCTGGTGCGCCCGCACCGTCAGCACCGTGTTCAACAGGAGCACCCCCTGCCTGGCCCATTTCTCCAGGTAGCCGTTGTTGGGCATGTAACAGCCCAGGTCGTCGTGGAGTTCCTGATAGATATTGACCAGGGACGGCGGGATGTCCACGCCTTTTTTTACGGAAAAGCACAGGCCGTGGGCCTGCCCCTGGCCGTGATAGGGATCTTGTCCCAGGATGACCACTTTCACCTCATTTAACGGGGTAAAATGGAATGCGTTGAAAATATCGTCTGCCGGCGGAAAGATGAGTTTCGTCTTGTACTCCTCATTGATCGTCTGGAACAGACTGCGGTAATATGGTTTCTTAAATTCCCCCTGGAGGGCGTTCAGCCATTCGCCTGCTAATGGCGGCATCTTGATCTCTCCCTTCTTTTGTATATATCATCTATCTCCTTACGGAGACGCCTTTTCCTGCCAGATAGTCCTTGACTTCTGAGATCTCCAGTTCTTTATAATGGAACAGCGACGCCGCCAGGGCCGCGTCCGCGCCTCCTTGGGTCAGCGCCTCATGGAAATGCTCCAGCGTCCCGGCGCCTCCGGAGGCGATCACCGGGATGGACACCGCGTCCGCCACCGCCCGGGTCAGCGGCAGGTCGTACCCGGCTTTCGTCCCGTCGCAGTCCATGCTGGTCAGCAAGATCTCGCCGGCGCCTAAGCTCTCCGCTTTCCTGGCCCACTCGACGGCGTCCTGCCCCACATCGATCCGGCCTCCGTGTTTGTAGATGTTCCAGCCGCTCTCGTCCGCTCTGCGCTTGGCGTCCACAGCCACGACCACGCACTGGCTGCCGAATTTCATCGCCGCATCGTGGATCAATGCCGGGTTGTCGATGGCCGCCGAATTGATGGAGATCTTATCCGCCCCTTCCCGCAAGAGGAGCCGGAAATCCTCCACCGTGCGGATCCCGCCGCCCACGGTGAACGGGATGAAGACCTGCTCCGCCACCTTGCGCACCATGCCCACCACCGTCTCCCTCTGGTCAGAAGAAGCCGTGATGTCTAAGAACACCAGCTCGTCCGCCCCGGCCTGACCGTACGCCCGGCCCACTTCCACGGGATCTCCCGCATCTTTTAGATCCACAAAATTGATCCCTTTTACGACCCTGCCCTTGTTCACATCCAGGCAGGGGATGATCCGTTTCGTAAACATCAGCGCGCCCCTCCCCGGCTCTCTCTGCATGAAAGCCCTGCAAAATTCTTTAGGATCAAAAGGCCCATATCCCCGCTCTTCTCCGGATGGAACTGGCAGGCATATACGTTGCCCCGCTCCACGGAAGCGTGGATCCGCACGCCGTAATCCGCCTCAGCCGCCACGATCTGCTCGTCCGCCGCCTGCAGATAATAGGAATGGACAAAGTAGACATACGTCCCCTCGGGGATCCCCTTAAAGAGCGCCCCTTCCCGGGGAAAATGCAGGGAATTCCAGCCCATGTGGGGGATCTTCAGATCCGGCGCCTTGGGGATGCGCAGGATCCGCCCCGGCAGGATCCCCAGCCCCTTGACACCGGGACTCTCTTCGCTCTCCTCAAATAAGAGCTGCAGCCCCAGACAGATCCCGAGAAAGGGCGTCCCTTTTTCACAGACCTGGCGGATCGTATCGGTCAGGCCGTATTCATTCAGTTTTTCCATCGCACTGCCGAAATTTCCCACCCCGGGCAGGATGACTTTTTCCGCCGCGAGGATGTCCTGGGCCCGCCTGGTGACCTGTACATCCTCGCCCAGATGGATCAGCGCCTTCTCCACGCTCTTCATATTTCCGGCATCGTAATCGATCATTGTTATCATATACGCATATTTCCTTTTTATTCTCTTTCTGTAATATTAACACATCTCTGGGCGATCGAACATAGAAAAAGACCTGAAAGTCAAAAAATCTGACTTTCAGGCCCCTTCTTACGTTCTTCTCCTCACTTGAGCGCCAGTTCGAACCAGAACATGACGCCGTTCTCATAGTTTTCCACCCCGCATCCCTGCTGATGGGATCCCATGATCGCCTTTACGATCGACAGTCCGATCCCGCTGCCGCCGTACTCCCGGGTGTGGGCCTTGTCCACTTTGTAGAATTTATCCCACACATGTTCCAGGGCCTCGTCGGGGATGGGCTTTCCCGAGTTGAAGACCGTGACCCGCGCGGTCCGCTCCTGCCTGTAGACTTTCAGCTCCACGGTCTTCTCGTCATCCAGATGGTTCAGCGCATTGGTAAAGAAGTTGGTCACCACTTCCTCGATCTTAAATTCATCGGCCCGCACATACACCGGCGGCTGGTCCTGGTCGAACAGGATCTTCGCCTCCTTTTGCTGGACTAAGATCTCGGAGTTCTGCAGGACGCCCCGGATCAGATCCACGATGTCAAAATCCTCCATCACCAGCCTGTCATGGCCGGATTCCAGCTGATTCAAGGTCAGGAGTTTTTTGACCATGATGTTCATCTTGGCCGCCTCATCCATGATGACCTCGCAGTAGAATTCCCGGCTCTCCATGTCGTCCATGATGTTGTCCTTCAGACCTTCCGCATAGCCCTGGATCAGTGCGATCGGCGTCTTTAACTCGTGGGAGACATTGTCCAGGAATTCTTTTCGCATCTCATCGATCTTGACCTTTTCGGCGATGTCTTTTTCCAACTGTTCGTTGGCCGACTGGAGTTTCAGGATCGTCCCTTCCAGCTGCTCGGACATCCTGTTGAAATTTTCCCCCAGGACGTCCACCTCGTTGCTGTGGCGGCTCCGGTATTTCGCGCGGAAATCCAGTCCCGCCATGCTCTGGGAGATGGCTGTCAGTTCGCAGATCGGCCTTGTCAGATGGTTGGTGATCATCCACAGGACGAAGGCGCTGACCGCGATGATGACCAGCCCCACCTGGAGATAGAACATGTTGGAGATGGACGCGCTCTCCCGGATGCTCTCCAGGGGCGAACGGATCATACAGGAATTGCCGTTTTCAAATTCCCCCCACAGTTCCAGGTATTCCATGCCCGCGGAGCGGTCCCGGCTCTTCTGGATCGCGTAGGCGCTCGTCTTCTCCAAGATCTCTTTTCGCTGGACATCCACCCCGGTCTGATAACCGAACAGGCTGGCCTCCATCCTGTCCACATCCCTCTCCTGCACATTATAGAGCAGGGCCTGGCCCTGGCGGTTGGTGATGATCCAGGTCAGGTTATTTTCCATGGAGGCTCTCTTTAACTCCACCGGCACGGATGTCTCGCCCATATCGGCCGTCCCCGCGCTCTCCAACTCGATGTCAAAGGTCCCCAGGTCTTCATAGGCTTCTTTGAGCACATCTGTCTTCCGGGCGATGTAATACTCTGCCAGGAAAAAACCGTTGATCACGGCGATGGCCACCACGGAGAGGAGCGTCATGCCGATGAAGATCAGCGCGATCTGGTTGCGCAGGGAATGTCTTATCTCTCCACTTCGAATTTGTATCCCATGCCCCATACTGTCTTAATGTATTCTCCTTTTTTTCCCATTTTGCTGCGCAGCTTCTTCACGTGGGTGTCGATGGTCCGGGCGTCCCCGAAATAATCGTAATTCCATACGGAATTCAGGATCTTCTCCCTGGAAAGGGCGATGCCCTCATTTTCCACAAAATACGCCAGCAGCTCGAACTCTTTGTAGCTCAGATCGATCGGCTTGCCGTCTAAGGTCACCTGGTGGGCCGCCTTGTTGACGCAGATCCCCCCCGCCTCCAGGTTCTTCTCCTGGCCCGTCAGGTTGCTCCGCCTTAGGATCGCCTCCACCCGCGCCACTAGGATCTTCGGGCTGAAAGGCTTGGAGATGTATTCGTCCACGCCCAGCTCAAAGCCTAGGAGCTCGTCCCGCTCGTCCCCCCGGGCCGTCAGCATGATGATCGGGACTTTGGAATACTGACGGATCTCCCGGCACACTTCCCAGCCGTCCATCTTCGGCATCATCACATCCAGGATGATCAGCGCGATGTCTTTTTCTCCAAAGAAGATGTCCACGGCTTCCACACCGTCTCCCGCCTCGGTCACCTGGAAGCCCTTCTTTGTCAGGAAATCCTTGACCAGCTTGCGCATCCTGCTCTCATCATCTACCACGAGTATCTTCAGTTGTTCCATGACCCACTCCTTTTGCAGACTGCTTTCTCGGTATCTATGTTCTGACTATAGCAGAAAAATATGTAGGATATGTGAAAAGCGCGCCCGGAGATCTACTTTTTCCGGACACGCTCTCACTCTCAACCAAAGAGACTCATCATCTGTGCGACCACCAAGCCGCCGCCTGTGCCGACTACATAGCCCAGCAATGCCATGATGATCCCCACCGGGACCAGCGCGCTGCTGTATGTACCTGCCAGCACCGGCGCAGTGGCCGTACCGCCGATGTTCGCCAGGGAAGCCACGCAGCAGGTGAAGATATCCATCTTCAGGACTTTTGCCATGATCAGCATGATGACCACATGGAACACCAGGATGAACGCGCCGGAGAGCAGCCATACGGGAGCATTTCCCATGCTCGCCAGGTCCGCGCGGGACGCGATCAGGGCAATGACGATATATAGGAGCACATTGGAGATCTCCTCTGTGCCTTTTAATTTCCCGAAAGGCGTCATCGCCAGGCCCACGCCCAGCACCGTGACGACCAGGACTGTCCAGGTCGCTTTGTCGAGGAACGGCAGCATCACCGCGATCGCGTCGCCGGCTTTCTGGGACAGCGCTGAGACGATGAGGCCGCTGCCCAAGAGGATCGCGATATTCTGCCAGGTCAGTGGCTTCGTATTCGCCCGCGCTTCCTCCTCCAGGGCCCGTCCCACTTCATCGATGACCCGGGTGTCGGCCTTCGTCCATTTGTTGAATCTGTCTGAAAATCCGATCGCCCAGAGCAGGAACATCACGTACAGGGTGGCGCAGATCGAGTCCATCACCAGCGCATAGGCCATCGTGCCCTCGTCTACGTTCAGCGCCGCCTGTATGGCCAGCATGTTGCCGCCTCCGCCCATCCAGCTCCCGCACAGGGAACCCAGCGCTTTCCAGGCGCCCTGGCCCAGCGCGCCGTGGAAGATCGCATAGGACAGGACAAATCCCAGGCCGATGGAGATCGTGGCGCAGAAGAACCCGATCAGCATCTTCGGCCCCAGCTTGATGATCTTCTTCAGGTCACAGCGCAGCAGCATGATGAAGAGCATCGCGTAGAGGAGGGGATTTTTCAGGGCTGTGTACGTCTCTGCCGTGGCCTCCAGATCCCACAGGCGGACCGTGCACAAGATCATCAGCCCCAGGTAGATCAGCACAATCGGCGGCGCGAAATCAAAGAATCTCTGCGCCTCGCTCCCGGTAAATATCTTTGGCAGGTTGACCAATATCGCGGCGATAAAGACCAGCGCTGCAATATAAAGAAAGCCTTCTTGTATCATATCTTTTTCCTCCTTAAAGTGATCACCTCAACAGCTCCAGAACGCGCCGGAGATATTCCCAGCAGCGTTTTACGGACTGTACGGACATGCGCTCCGCCGGTGTGTGTACGTTTTCCAGATCCGGCCCGAAAGAGACCATCTCCACCCCCGGCAGCTTTTCCGATAAGATGCCGCATTCCAGCCCGGCATGGATCGAACAGACCTTCGGATCTTTGCCATAGAGATCTTGATATGCCTGCACCATCTTATCCCGTAAATAAGAACGCGGGCTGTATTCCCAAGCGGGATAATCATCCTCCAGGCGTATATCTCCGCCCAGCTGTCCCGTCAGGAGCGTCAGCTGCCGTACCAGGATCTGCTTTCCAAAGTCCGTATTGGAGCGTATCATAAAGCCCATCTTAAACAGGCCGTCTTCCAGCATCGCGCGCCCTAAATTCAGGGACGTGCGGACCATGCCCGGGATATCCGGATCCATGGAACAGACACCCGATGGAGCCTGCATCAGTGCATAGATCAGCGTCTGCGTCCCCGCCGCATCCAGAGAAGATCCGGGCAGCGCGGACTCTTCTAAGGTCACCGTGACATCCGGTTCCACGGCGGCGCATTCTCGTTGCAGTCTCTGCGCAGATGCCTCCACAGCGCGGAGGATATCCTCCTGTCTCGCCGGATCATAACAGATCAGGGCCTCTGCCGCCTGGGGGATGACATTGAGTTTCCCGTCGGCCTTGAGCCCGGCGACACGGATGCCCGCCCCTTCGTTTAAGATATCCAGCACGATCCCCAGGACTTTGACCGCGTTCTTCCTGTTCTTGTCGATGTCGATGCCCGAATGTCCGCCGCACAGGCCGCTGATCCTCAGGATCCCCCCGCGGCCCTTCGCCTCACATGATCCCACCGGGATCTGGGCAGAGACACGCACGGCCCCGGCACAGCCCACTGTCAGGATACCCTCCACTTCCGAATCGATGTTGATCAGATACCTGCCTTTCAGCCGGGAAGCGTCCAGCATGCGCGCCCCGTGCAGGCCCACCTCCTCGTCTTTCGTGAGCAGAGCCTCGATGGGCGGGTGCCGGACTTCATCGGATGTCAGCAGCGCCAGGATATAGGCTACTGCGATCCCGTCGTCTCCCCCCAGGGTCGTCCCATCCGCCCAGACATACGCCCCGTCCGTTCTGAGAGCGATCCCCTCTCTCTCCATATCTGCCCTGCAGTCCGGATCTTTTTCACAGACCATATCCAGATGCCCCTGCAGGATGACCGGCGGGCTCTTCTCATAACCGGGGGAACCCTCTTTGAACAGCATCACATTCCCATACGCGTCCTGAAAAGAAGAGAGTCCATGGGCCGCGGCCAGATCCATGCAATATCGCTCCAGTGCCTCCGTGTTTCCCGACCCATGAGGGATACTGCAGAGCTCTGTAAAATAATGAAAAACCTCTTTTGGATCCATCTCATCTGCTTTGATCTTATGCCACCTCCTCATATTTGTATAATGTCCACAATACTTCTTTTAAAACCATATGTTTTATATCCAGATTTCCTAAATATCATTTTAGCACAAAATATCTTCCTGTCAACATTTTTTACGGATATCCGTCAGGATACATCTGACCTTGAACCCGGATCCCATGCGTGTTATAATATGCCTGCGCAAAGGATACGCGATGCGACAACATCCAAAAAGGAGATCATCATGTTATTTATAGGATATCCCAAATGTACCACCTGTAAAAAAGCCAAAAAATGGCTGGACGAACACAACGTGGACTACACGGACCGCGATATCAAAGAGGAGAACCCCACCGCGGAGGAGCTCAAAGAATGGCACGCCCGCAGCGGCCTGCCGCTGAAGAGATTTTTTAACACCAGCGGGATGGTCTATCGCGAGCTGGGATTAAAGGATAAACTGGCCGACATGAGCGAGGATGAACAGTACGCCTTGCTGGCCACCGACGGGATGCTGGTGAAAAGGCCCCTGCTGATCGGGGAGGGATCCGTGCTGACTGGATTCAAAGAAAAGGAGTGGGCAGACGCACTCCATATAGACTAGATATAGACTAGAGCGTGTCTGAAAACCCTCTGAGTCCCGTAGATCAGTACGCTCCGCAACCACTCAGATCTTTCCCATGTACTTTTCTACGAGAAAAGTACCAAAAGCGCCGGGGGATCGCGATCTTCCCCCCCCTCGGACCCCTTAAAACGCTTTTTAAAGGCAGGCGATCTGATAGACCACCTGCCCTTTAAGATCATCCATATAAGATCTTTCGTCGCTCGGACTCGATCATCTCCTGCCCGGGATATGCGGGATCCTCGCCATCACGTAGAAGCCCTCCCGGTTCGACCCCCAGGACCCCTCATCGATCTCCACCACATAACCGCAGCCATTGTCCACATGCCACTGGTAATAATCCCTGTGGGAATAGGCGTATTCTTCCATGATGTTCATGATATTCCCCCCATGGGTGACCACCGCCGCCGACCGGGCGCCCCTGTTCAGACAGTAGTAGACCACCCGCCGAAACCCGTTCAAGGTGCGCCATTTAAACGTCTCCCGGCTCTCCCCGTTGGGGAACGGCAGGAGCCCGCCGCTGTCCACCCATCTCTGGTAATCTGGGTTGTCGGACAATTCCAGGTAATTCTTATTTTCAAAATCCCCGAAATCGCATTCCGCCAGCTCCTCGATGATATGCAGACGTCTGTCCGGGTAGAGCATCCGCGCCGTCTGCACGCACCGGCGCAGGGGACTGGTGAACACATGCTCCGCCTCCGGGTAAAAATGTTCCTCCAGAAACCGGATCCCCTCCGGGCACAGGGGCTCGTCCGTGGTCCCGATGTACCGTTTTTTCAGATTCCCTTCTGTAAAGGAATGCCGCAAGAGGACCATCCTAAACATCACGGATCACCGTCCCGACTCCGCAGACCACCCGATGGACCCGTCTGGCCTCCGCCGCCAGAGCACAGCAGACACGGCCCACCGCCTCCCTGAACGCCCGCTCATGGGCGTCCACCGGGACGACTCCGTACCCGACCTCATCGGATACGATCACCAGGTCCGGATTTTTTGCCATGATGAGTCCCGGCAGGGCCTGCACATCCTCACCCTGGCGCATCTGCCTGTCCAAAAAATCATGAAAGCGGTACACACCGCCTGCCCCCAAAAGCTCCTCAAGGGTACACGCCGCGCCGTCCACCCAGGCGGCCTGCGGGAACTTTTCTCTCGCATAAGCCTGTTTTCCCTGGTATGCGCCGCCTACGATCAATTCCATCATACACCTCCCATACCTGCTGCCACCGTCAGCACCAGCGCCATCACCAGTTCGGCCACCTGCACGAACCACCCGGCCAGATCGCCGGTGATGCCGCCAAAATTTTTCTGTGACATACGGCAGTAATAGCCATAGGTCAAGAACCCCGCCGCCAGACAACTCCCGCCCGGCAGCGGATCCAGCCATAGGATCGCTCCGCCGCAGACCACAAGATAGATCACCATGGTCACGGCCACCGTCCTCTTCTGCGCCCCGTCAGAGAAAGCCGCCGCCAGGCCGGTGTTTTTTGCCATGGGCAGCGTCACGATCCCCAGCGCGCTCAAGGCTCTGGAGATCACATAGACACAGGCGAGCTGAAATAAGAGCCTCCTATCTCCCAAGGCCGTATCCAGAAATGTGGTGTACACGCCCAGGCTCAGGGCGAAATACACACAGCCCATGATGACCGCGAAGGCCCCCGCCCGGGAGTCCTTGAGGATCTCCAGCCGTTTCTCCGGCTCCTGCCACGAGCCCAATGCATCCGACGTATCGAGAAAGCCGTCCAGATGGATCCCGCCGCTGACGGCCACCGGGATCAGGGTCAGCACCGCCGATCCCAGGCCAAAGCCGCCCCCGTCCAGATGCAGGACTTTAAGGAGCGCCACCCAGCCTATGCTCAGGCCGCCGGACACCACGCCCACCAGCGGGAGAAAACACATGACATAGCGCATATTTTCTTTATCCCAGGGACTGGACGGCATCGGTACTTTCGAATACATGGAGAATGCGATCTTAAAACTGTTCCATAGAGCGCCCATCGGACTTTTCACACCCCTTTCCTCTCATCATCTTATACGTCACTTTATACGGAGGGGTATCCCATAGACCACCTCTACCGCTGCATCTGCCATCTGCACGATCTGGCAGTTGATCGCTCCTAAGTTCTGCTGATACTGCCGTGTCCCCTCGTCGTAGGACTGGCTCCCGGAGAAGATCTCGTTCGTCACGATGCAGACATGGGCGGCCGTCTTCTGCAGCATGCGGATCCCGTCCATGACCGCCTCCACGGTCCGCCCGCCCGCGCCGTTTTCCTGGAACATCTCGTTGGCCACCAGGTTCGACATGCATTCCAGGAGCACATGGGATCCCGGCGGGATCTGCGCCTCGGACAGGGCCGTGTAGCATTCCACCGTGGTAAATCCTTTATCCCGGCGCATCGCTCTGTGCCGTTCGATGCGCCGGTCGCTCTCCGCGTCATAGGGGAACATGGTGGCGATATAGATCCGTTTCGCCGGTCCGTAAGAGAGGATCAGGTCTTCCGCGTAGGCGGATTTTCCGCTGCCGCTGCCTCCTGTGACCACTGTGATCATATTCTCTCCCTCTCTAATCCAACGGCTTGTATTCTTCCATATTGATGTCGCAGAATGTGCTCATCTTCTGGTACACGTCCACGGCCATATCCAGCAG
This sequence comes from uncultured Lachnospiraceae bacterium, assembly GCA_910584115.1. Lineage (GTDB taxonomy): Bacteria > Bacillota > Clostridia > Lachnospirales > Lachnospiraceae > MGBC164599. The sequence goes on along the minus strand of CAJTYN010000044.1, from coordinate 2,559 downwards.
CGGGAACAGCGCCACGGCCCCCGTTCCTTCGCCCAGGCACATGTTCCCGTGCAGGAACGCTTCTTTTTCGAGGGCTTTTAAGAGCATGCACGCCGCCGGCTCCTTCGAGACGTGGGACGCGATCATATAGTCCCGGGCCAGGGGAGCGATCCGCGCAGCCGCCAATGCCGCGACCCCTGAGATAAATCCATCGATCACCACCGGGACACCTAACGCCGCGCCGCCTAAGAACAGTCCCATCATGCCGCCGATGTCAAAACCGCCCACTTTGGCTAGCACATCCACCGCATCGTTCGGATCCGGCTTATGGGACTCGATGGCCTTTTTGATCGCCTGGATCTTCTTTTCCAGGCCCGCGCTGGAGAGCCCGGCCCCCCGTCCGGTGACCGCCTCCACCGACTGGTCTAAGAGCACGGCAGCCATCGCGCTGCTGGTGGTGGTATTGCCGATGCCCATTTCGCCTGTGGCCAGCAGCCTGTAGCCTTTTTGCACCAGTTCCTCCGCGGTGTGGATGCCCGCCTCGATGGACTCGACGGCCTGCTCATAGGTCATGGCCGGTTCTTTTGCCATGTTCTTCGTCCCGTAGGCGACTTTTTTCTTGGGGACTTCTGTGTCCACCACCATGCCCACATCAACGGGGACATGATCCGCCCCGGCCTGCTGGCAGAACAGGCTGGAGACGGCCTGCCCTTTCAGGAAATTTTCCGCCACCAGTGCCGTGATCTCCTGGCCAGTCTGGGTCACGCCCTCCTCGACCACGCCATTGTCCGCGCACATGGAGACTAAGACTTTCTTCTCGATATGTACTTCCTGGCTGCGTGTGATCCCCGCGATCTGCACCACCAGATCCTCCATCAGTCCCAGGCTGTGCAGCGGATGGGCGATATGGTCCCAGCGCGTCTTCGCGGCTTCCATGGACAGCTCGTCCAGCGGCCTGATCTTTTCTATTGTTTCTTTTAACGTCATCATCTGAATGCCTCCCGTTCTTCAAAAAAATCCATCGTTTATTATACTACAAGATCCGTCGGATCTCCACGCGGATCTTTTACCTATTCTGGGATTTTTCGATCTTTTCCGTCCTCAGTCCCACCAGAAATACCAGACCGTGGAGTCCGCAAGCCCTGCCGCCAGCTCCGAGATCTGGCCTGTGCGCGTCCCCTGGTCCACCCGGTCTATGCAGAATGCGTAATGTTCTCTCGCCGCCTCTGAGGCGTCCGCCCCATTGAGCTTCAAGGGCGCGTAGAACTCCATCACATCATGGGTGAATACGGCCGGGACCGCCTTGTATCTTTCATACCAGTACCTGCACACAGCGATCATCTCCTCCGGCGCCGGGCATTCGTTCCAGCCGCCCATGGGCAGATATCCGATCACTTCCCAGGGTTCTTTCACCGGGATCTCAAGGAGCAGCGCGTCCGCCGCCAAAGATCCGTCGGAAAAAGACCTGTATCCGATAAAATGATGCAGCTCGTCGCCCTTGCTCTCCTCACCGATCAGCTCTGCCAGCTCTTCCTCCCCAAAGTCCTCCAGCAGGTCTTCCGTGTACTGGCTGAAACGTCCGTCCAAGATCTCCTTGCCGTCTTCTCTGCATCCGGCGATGATCCCTGTCCTGTCGTAGCCGTCTTTGTGCATGATCTCCAGCCACTCCTGGACGTATTCATCTACTACGAGGATGGCCGGGTAAAAGCCGGCGCTCTTCCCCGCCTCCAGCGCTCTCATATACGCCTGCTCCAGCGCGTCCGGGTCCGTCCCTCTTCTAAATATCGTGTATGTACATTGAAAGCTCTCTGCGATCTGTTCTGTCGTCTTATCCATCATATCCCTCCTCTTCACCTCTTCAGATATCTGCTGCTCCAGCGGGCGATCTGTACAAAGACCGGCTGCAGGGCCTCCCCGCCTTCTGTCAGCGCATATTCCACATGCGGCGGGATCTCATTGAACTGCTCGCGGGTCACCAGCCCTTTTTCTTCGAGCATCTTCAGTGTGGATGACAGCATGGTCTTGGAGATCCCGTCGATGTGCTTTTGCAGCTCCCCGAACCGGAGCCTGCCGAAGACGAATAAGACATAGAGCACTTTCACATTCCATTTTCCCTCGAAGACGGACATGGCGTTGTCGATCGGACAGAACTGCGGACAGCGGCACACATCCGCAGGCAGCTCCGGGTCTTCCAGATCTGTGAGCGCCTGATGGATCCTGCAATCCTCATACATGTTCCCTATCCCTCCTTTCATGATCGGTCCGGATCGGATCCGGATAGTCAGATCCGCCTTACCAGGTGCGGATATTCTGCCTACTTGTCCAGCTTTCCGGATCATGGTACATTTATCTTACCATAAATATCTTCAAAACGAAAGGAGTACCAGATACTATGAGCAGATTAAATGATTTCCTGACAGAGACAGGCATATTTTTCCTGGCGACCACAGACGGCGATCAGCCGAAACTCCGCCCCCTGGGCGCGCATTTTGAGATGGACGGCAAAGTCGTCTTCGGCGTGGGGGATTTCAAGGACGTGTACGCACAGATGAAGGCAAACCCCCTCGTTGAGATCTCCGC
>CAJTYN010000043.1:2279-19606 GCA_910584115.1 uncultured Lachnospiraceae bacterium | reverse complement strand
AGAGGGAGGGACCACTCATGATACGGATATCGCAGATACAGCTTCCCGTCGGGCACAGCCCGGAGGACCTGAAGGAGAAGATCAGGAAGATCCTTTCCATAAAAAATGCGGAGGATCTCTCCTATAAGATCGTCCGTCAGTCCCTGGACGCCCGGAAGAAGTCCGAGAAAAAATATGTCTACACCGTGGACATCCTCTGCAGGAGCAAAAACGCGGAGCGTCAGATCCTAAAGAGAGTCCATGGGGTTTACCATAAAAATATTATGTCGATCAATCCCCAGCGATACATCTTCCCGTCCCCCGGAACAAAGGCCCTCGCCCATCCGCCTGTGGTGATCGGCAGCGGGCCTGCGGGCCTTTTCTGCGCGCTGATGCTGGCGCGGCACGGCTACCGTCCGCTGGTCATCGAGCGGGGAGCGCAGGCGGATGAGCGCAAGGACGCGGTGGAGCGTTTCTGGCAGACGGGTGTGCTGGATCACCAGTCGAACGTGCAGTTCGGGGAGGGCGGCGCGGGGACTTTCTCCGACGGGAAGCTCCACACGCTGATCAAAGATCCTGCCGGGCGGATCCAGCTCGTGCTGGAGACTTTCGTGGAGGCGGGCGCGCCGCCGGAGATCTGTTATCAGCAGAAACCGCATCTGGGGACGGACGTACTGATTGAGATCGTGGAACACATCCGCGGGCAGATCGAGGTGCTGGGCGGACGTTTCCTGTTCAAGACGCAGGTGACGGACTTTATCTGTGAAGACGGACGTCTCAGCCGCCTGCAGCTGAGTACCGGGGAGAAGATCTGCGCAGAGGCAGTGGTGGGGGCCATCGGCCACAGCGCCCGGGACACCTTCGAGCTTTTGTATCGGCGCGGCTTTGCCATGGAGGCGAAATCATTTGCCGTGGGGGTCCGGGTGGAACATCCCCAGGAGATGATCGACCGGGCCCTCTACGGCGCGGCAGGCGATCCGCTCCTGGGAGCGGCCAGCTACAAACTGACCCACAGAGGGAAGAACGGGCGGGGCGTCTATTCCTTCTGCATGTGCCCGGGCGGCTATGTGGTCAACGCTTCCTCCGAGGAAAGGGCCCTGGCCGTCAACGGCATGAGCTACCAGGCACGGGACGGCCGAAACGCCAACAGCGCCCTAGTGGTCACCGTTTCCCCGGCGGACTATCCGGATACGTCCCCATTAGGCGGCGTGGCCTATCAGCGGGATCTGGAGCGAAAGGCCTGGGCGCTGGCCCGGGGAAGAGTTCCCGTGCAGCTGTGGGAGGATTTCCGGGCGCAGCGGGAGAGCAGGGAACTGGGGGATGTGATCCCTTCCATCAAAGGGGCGTACAGCCTCACGGACCTGCGCAGCATCCTTCCAGAAGAAGTGGGGGCGACCATCGAAGAGGGGATCTGGGCTTTCCAGAAAAAGATCCCCGGCTTCGCCCGGCCGGACTGCCTGCTGAGCGGGGTGGAGAGCCGCACCTCCTCGCCTGTGCGCATCCTGCGCGGTCCGGATATGCAGAGCAGCATACAGGGGTTCTACCCCTGCGGGGAGGGCGCCGGATATGCCGGCGGGATCACCTCAGCCGCCATCGACGGGATAAAAGTGGCAGAGGCCATTGCTAAAAAATACATGAAAATTTAGTGAATTCATATACATTTATGGGAATCTGTGTTAAGATAGGATTCGTCTGATATCCTTCCTGCGATCCCTGAAGAGAGTGGGAAAGGATGTATTAATTTTATGAAACAAAAGAATACCATCAAAGAACTCCCGGCCCAGGACAGGCCCTATGAGAAATGCCTGGACCTAGGCCCGGAGCATCTGACGGATTCAGAACTGCTGGCGGTGATCTTGCGGACGGGCAGACGGGGGAGCAGTTCCCTGGAGCTGTCCTATGAGATCCTGCAGCTGGCACAGACCCGGGAGGCGGGGATATCCGGCCTGTACCATCTTTCCGTACAGGAGCTGATGCGGATCCCCGGCGTGGGAAAAGTCAAGGCGATCCAGCTCAAATGCATCGGCGAACTCTCACGGCGCATGGCCCGGCAGAAAGCCAGAGAGCGTCTCTCCTTCAACGACCCGGCCACGATCGCCGCGTATCATATGGAGGGGCTGCGCCATCTGGAACAGGAAGTCCTCCTGTGCATGATGCTGGATACGAAGAACCATCTGCTGGGAGAGAAGCAGATGTCCCTGGGGACGGTCAACGCGTCACTGATCTCGCCTCGGGAGCTGTTCTTGGAAGCGCTGCGCTTCCAGGCGGTCAACATCATCCTGGTGCATAACCATCCCAGCGGCGATCCGACGCCCAGCCGGGAGGATGTGCTGATCACAGAGCGCGTCCGGCAGGGCGGCGAACTCTTGGGGATCCGTCTCCTGGATCATATCATCATCGGAGAACATGCATATATGAGTTTTCGGGAAAAGGAAAGTCTGTAATGTTATTTCGCAAAGTATATGGGGTGGATCTGGGCACCAGCACCATCAAAGTCTATTCCTACCAGAAAGATAAGATCTACCAGGAAAGGAACATGGTAGCTGTAAAGGACAGAAAACGCGTCCTCGCGGTCGGGGACGCGGCGTATGAGATGTTTGAAAAAGCGCCGGATGAGATCGAAGTGGCTTCCCCCATGGCTTGTGGGATGATCGCGGATATCGAGAGGGCTGAAGTCTCCCTGTACAGCCTGATCAAGAAGATCCAGCCCTATCAGTGGTTTGGGTCCATCATGTACTTCGCGGTCCCTGCGGACCTGACCCAGATAGAGAAGAGGGCGTATGATTCCCTGGCAAACGGAGGATGGCTGCAGAACAATAAGGTCCGTATCGTAGAAAAGCCCATCGCCGACGCGATCGCCATGGACATCCCCATCCGAAAGACGAAGGGGAGCATGGTGGTCAATATCGGCGCCCAGAGCACGGAGATCTCCGTGATCGCCGACGGGAAAGTGATCATCAGCAAAGTCCTCAAGCTGGGCGGAAGACAGATCGACATAGAGATCTGCAACGAAGTGGGCAGGGCCGACCGCCTGATGATCGGCACCCGCACGGCCAGTCGGCTGAAGACCTCCGTAGGAGAACTCTACGGAGAAAAAGAACAATTGCGCAAAGTGATCGGCATCGATACCATATCCGGCCTTCCCCGGGAGGCTGTGGTATCATCCGAGACTGTCAACGCAGCCATCGCGCGCCCGGCCGCAACGATCGGGAGCGAGATCAAGACATTTTTAGAGCGTACGCCTCCGCAGATCGCCTACAGCATCCTGAAAGAAGGGATCTACCTGGCGGGGGGCAGCACGCGGATCAAGAATATAGATAAATTCCTGGCGGACTACACCGGCTATGGCGTATGTCTCTCGGATATGCATGAGGTCTGCACCATCCGCGGGATCGAGCGGATGATCAAGGATAAATATCTGCAGGAATGGGCCGTGCCCGTCAAGCAGAGGAAGATGTGACAGTGGGTTAGGAGTCTTAAGATGAAGAAAAAGAGGGATTTTCGTCTGAAAAGTAAACATTTGATCATATTGATGTCCATCATATGCGTCAGTATGGTCGCGGGCGCTTTTGCCACGGGGATCTCAGGGGATCCGGCCCGGACGTTCGTCGGCTACGTCGTGATCCCCTTTGAAAAAGGGATCAACACGATCGGAAGCTGGCTTCTGTCCATGCGGGACGATCTTCGGAGCGTACAGGAGCTGTCTGAGGAAAATGCCGCCTTAAAGGCTCAGGTGGAGGAGTTGAGCCTCCAGAACAATGAGCTGGCGCAGAACCAGACGGATCTGGCGCATCTGCGGGAACTCTATGGCCTGGACCAGGAGTACGCTCATTACAACAAGATCATGGCGGAGGTGATCGCAAAAGACCCCGGCAACTGGTATCACACATTTACGATCGACAAAGGGCAGGATGACGGTGTGTCGGTCAACTCCAATGTCCTGGCCGGGGCCGGCCTGGTGGGGATCGTCACGGATGTGGGCCCTGATTGGGCGGCGGTGCGCTCGATCGTGGACAACGACTCGAATGTGAGCGCCCAGGTCTCGGAGACGGAGGACATATGTATCGTCACAGGGGATCTGGAACTGATCGACTCCGGGCGGATCGCGTTTGGTCAGCTGAAGAGCCCGGAGGGGAAGGTCAGCATCGGCGACCGGGTGGTCACCTCGCATATCAGCGACAGATTCGTAAAAGGACTCCTGATCGGCTACATCAGCGAGATCAGCCAGGACAGCAACAACCTGACCTACGGCGGATATCTGGTACCGGCGGCTGATTTTGCGCATCTGCAGAAGGTGCTGGTCATCACGGACCTGAAAGAAAATGTAAAAGAGGGGGATACGGATGCGCAATAGACTGATCTTGCTCCTGCTCATCGTCGTCTCTTTTTTCCTCCAGTGCACACTGATGAAATGGATCGCGGTGGGGTCTGTCTCGCCTAATCTCCTGGTCGTGCTCTGCGTCAGCATCGGCCTGCTGTGCGGGAAGTCCAGCGGATTGTTCGCGGGCTTTCTGACGGGCCTGCTGGTGGACCTGTTTTACAGCTATTACCCGGGGATCCATGCCGCATTCTACATGTACCTGGGGTTTGCCAGCGGCTTTTTCCACAAAGTGTACTATGACGATGATATCAAAGTCCCCATCCTGCTGGCTGTCGCGGGGGACTTTGTATATGATTTCCTGACCTATGTATTTTTGTTCCTGCTGCAGGGGAATACCGACTTCTTTTTCTATCTGCGCAGGGTGATCCTGCCTGAGATCATCTATACATTGGTGCTGACAGCTTTCGTTTACCGGTTGTATTATAAGATCATCCACCGCTTTATGCGCGTGCGATTCAAGGAAAGTGATTCTTTATGGTTAGCAAAATAAAACGGCTCGTGAAGAACAAGCGTATCCGCATACCGCGGACGACGATCCTGATGTTCGTCTTTGTCGTGATGTCCTGTGTGCTGATCCGCAGGCTGTTCGTACTGCAGATCGTACAGGGCGAGGAGTACACATCTGATTTTACCTCCCGCACGACGAAGACCCGTACCATCAAGAGCACCCGCGGGAGCATCTTTGACCGCAACGGGAAACTGCTGGCTTCCAGTAAGCTCTGCTATTCCCTGACGATCGAGGACAACGGCACATATGACTCGGAGCGGGAGAAGAACCTGACGTTAAACGGTACCGCCTACCGGATCTGCAAGATCTTGGAAAAGTACGGCGACCATGTGGATAAGAATTTTCACATCGTCATGAACGGCCAGGGAGAGTATCATTTCGACCTGGAGGAGGGTGTGAACCTGGATCGGTTCCGTGCGGATATCTACGGCCGCGCCCTGATCGATGACCTGAAAAAAGAAGAAAAGAACGCCACGGCCCAGGAGATGATGGCTTATCTGATCGGGTCGGAGCGATTTGCCATCGTGCCGGATGAGGATGATGGCTACAGTGATGAGGAGCTGGCCGAGTACGGCCTCCCGCGGGAACTGACCCCGGATGAGGTCATGAGCATCACGATCATACGCTACCTGCTGTCCACCAACAGTTTCCAGAAATACATGCCCGCGACCATCGCCACCGACTTGTGCGATGAATCTGTGGCTGTCATCACGGAGAATAAGGACACGCTGCAGGGGGTGGATATCGTGGAGGATTCCCTGCGCTCCTATGAGGATCCGATCTATTTTGCGAATATCGTAGGGTATACGGGACAGGCGTCCGCCGAAGAGCTGGAAGAGCTGCAAAAAGAAAATGAAAAGAAATACGATACGACATCCGTGATCGGGAAATCCGGGATCGAGCAGTATATGGAGACTGATCTGCAGGGGACGGACGGGCAGGAGACTGTCTATGTTGACAATCTGGGCAAGGTACTGAAGATCGACGAGGCATCCCGTTTGGATCCGATCGCCGGACACGACGTATATCTGACGCTGGACAGCGACCTGCAGATCGCTTGTTATAAGATCTTGGAGCAGCAGATCGCCGGGATCTTGCTGTCGCATATCGTGCCGGACAAGACCTTTGATAAGACCAAGATCTCAGATACCATGCAGATCGCGGTGCCTATCTATGATGTGTACAATGCTCTGATCGAGAATAATGTGGTCGATATCGAAGATTTTGCGGCGGCGGATGCCGCGGAAGCAGAAAAAAGGCTCTACGCCGCGTTTCAACAAAAACAGACGCAAGTCTTTGATAGAATAAGGAATGAGCTGACTGGGACGGATCCGGCGGCTTACAAAGACCTGGATAAGGAGATGCAGGAATACCTGGATTATCTGGTGGACGACCTGCTCCCGATCCAGCTGGAAGTCATGGATCAGGATGCCATCGATACCACGGATCCCACATACCAGGCGTGGGCAAAAGAGGAGACGATCAGTCTGCAGGAATATCTGACGTATGCCACACGGCAGAACTGGATCGACATCTCTCGGATCTCGCCCCAGGGGGATTATCTGGATTCCAAAGAGGTATATCTGGAGCTGGCGGATCATCTGGCCGACTATCTCATGACGGATGTGTCTTTTGGGAAACTGCTCTATAAGTATATGCTGCTCAATGACGATATAGATCCCAGGGATCTGTGCGCCACGCTGTACGAGCAGGGCATCCTGGAAAACTCAGACGGGATGTATGAGGCTCTGATCCAGGGGCAGGGGAGCGCTTACGAGTTCATGATCTCCAAGATCAGTTCGCTGGAGATCACACCGGGGCAGCTCGCACTGGATCCCTGTTCTGGTTCCGTCGTAGTGTCGGATCCGAAGAGCGGCCAGGTCTTAGCCTGCGTGACTTATCCGGGGTACGACAATAACCGTCTGGCCAACGTGATGGATGTGGATTATTATAATAAGGTGGCCAGCGATCTGTCCCAGCCATTTTTCAATAAAGCGACCCAGCAGCAGACGGCTCCCGGTTCCACATTCAAGATGGTCTCGGCCATCGCGGGCCTGGAGAGCGGGATCGTGGATGCGGGGACGGGGATCGATTGTACCGGATCTTTTGAGAAAGTGGAACCGCACATCGACTGCTGGAATACCGCCGGCCATGGTCCCATCGATCTGGAGACAGCCCTGGAGCAGTCCTGCAACTATTATTTTAACGAGATCGGGTTTGTGCTGGGGATGGATGACGAGCATAAGTTCTCAGAAAACTTAAGCCTCCAGAACCTGAAGAGATACGCGTCCATGCTGAGTCTGGACAAGCCCTCCGGTGTGGAGATCTCCGAGGCGGAACCGCAGGTATCCGACCAGCTCGCCGTCCCGTCCTACATGGGACAGGGGACACATCTGTATACGACGGTGGGTCTGGCCAGATATGTGGGGACGATCGCGATGAGCGGCCAGAGCTATAAGCTCTCGCTGATACAGAAGATCACGGATTCACAGCAGAGACCGCTGATGGAATACCAGCCAAAACTGGAGACGACAGCAGAGATACCGCAGAGCACCTGGGACAGTGTCCACAACGGCATGCGCCGGGTGATCCAGAACCACAGCCAGTTCAATTTTGACGACGCGGGTGTGGATATCAACGGAAAGACAGGGACCGCCCAGGAGAACCAGTACCGTCCGGACCACGGCGTATTCGTGGGTTATGCGCCCGCGCAGGACCCGGAGGTGGCCGTGGCCGTGAGGATCCCGTACGGGTATTCCTCCGGTAATGCCTGCCTGGTGGCGAGCAATGTGTTCCAATACCAGTTCAACGAGAAAAAACGGGAAAAGATCATCACAGGCGTTGCGTCGGATACATCCAGCAATACCAGCAATGACTGACTCGGATCATACAAAAGAGGGGATAAATGTGATCGCAGGAGGTCAAGTAGGAGGTTTTGTATGAGCGAAGTGATCGTAGTAACGTCGGGAAAAGGGGGCGTGGGGAAGACCACGACCGCCGCGAATATCGGGACTGGTCTGGCGATGCTGGGCAAAAGGGTGGCTGTGGTGGACACAGACATCGGACTGCGCAATCTGGATGTGGTCATGGGTCTTGAAAACAGGATCGTATACAATCTGGTAGATGTCATTTACGGCAACTGTCGCCTGAAACAGGCGCTGATCCGGGACAAGCGGTACAATGATCTGTATCTGCTCCCCTCGGCCCAGACAAAAGACAAGACGGCTGTGACCCCGGAACAGATGGTCAAGCTGACAGAGGAGATGAGCAGCCATTTTGAATACATCATCCTGGACTGTCCGGCGGGGATCGAGCAGGGGTTCAAGAATGCCATCGCCGGGGCGGACCGGGCCATCGTGGTGACGACGCCGGAAGTCTCCGCCATCCGGGATGCAGACCGGATCATCGGCCTCTTAGAGGCGAACGATATCGGCCAGATCGATCTGATCATCAACCGCATCCGCCCGGATATGATCCAGAAAGGGGATATGATGTCTGTGGACGATGTGATCGAGATACTCGCCGTCCGTCTGCTGGGCATCATACCAGATGATCAGCAGATCGTCATCGCCACAAACCAGGGCGTGCCCCTATCGGGGAGAAACTCTCCCGCAGAGCAGGGATATCTCAACATCTGCCGACGGATTACGGGGGAGGACGTGCCGTTTCTCACTTTCGATGTAAAAAAAGGTATTTTCCGCAAGATGACGGAATTATTCCGGAATTAAAGGAGGCGGGGAAATGCTTTTTATGGCAAGGAATAGTCTGGCAAAGAGAAGATCTGGTTCCGTGGCCAGGAACCGGCTGAAGAACGTGCTGCTCTCAGAACGGATGGATCAGTCTACCGACACGATGCTCATGATGAAGAACGATCTGATACAGGCTCTGGATAAATACTTTCCTGTGGACAGGGCGGGGTTACAGATCCAATTCCAGCAGGAGCCGCCCGTGATGCTGGCCCGGATACCGATACTAAACCTACATACGCCCGATATCGAACATGCCACAGCACATAAAAGTCCTAGTGGGCGTACTGGGCATCCCTGAATACATGCCGCCTATCCGGCGGCGGACTTTACAGTAAGCCTGCATACGCCCGATATCGAACATGCCACAGCACATAAAAGTCCTAGTGGGCGTACTGGGCATCCCTGAATATATGCCGCCTATCCGGCGGCGGACTTTACAGTAAAGAGAAGGATAGCCGAAAGTATCATGTTAAAACAATATAAATTCAGATTTTATAATTTCAGACTCGTGATCCTGCTCCTCGGTATCAGTACCATCGGGGTGCTTCTGGTGGGGAGCGCGGCGGAAGAACTCCGGTCGCGTCAGATCATGGGGGTCGCCTTAGGCGTGGCCGCGATGATCGTCGTATCCTTGATGGATTTTAGCTGGATCTTGAATTTTTATTGGCTTATCTACATTTTTAATATCGTCATGCTCCTGGGGGTGCGGCTCATGGGTTCCACCGCCGGCGGCGCGACTCGCTGGATCGAGATCGCGGGGATCCGTTTCCAGCCGACAGAATTGTCGAAGATCTTGCTGATCCTATTTTTTGCCCGCTTTCTCATGGACCACGAGAACGATCTGAACACGATCAGAGTGATCGTGCAGTGTGCGGTCTTATTGGTGATCCCGCTGGTGCTCATCTTACAGCAGCCGGACCTGAAGAATACGATCACCGTGACGGTCCTGTTCTGCGTGCTGATCTATATCGCGGGCCTGAGCTATAAGGTGATCGGAGGCGCGATCTTGATCATGGTGCCTCTGATGATCATTTTCCTGTCCATCGTGGTGCAGCCCGATCAGAAACTGATCCAAGAGTATCAGCGGAACAGGATCATGTCCTTTCTGTATCCGGAAAACGAGGAGTACAGCGACGATATCGAACAGCAGAACAATTCCATGCTGGCCATCGGCTCGGGCGAGCTGACCGGAAAGGGACTCAATAACCAGGAGTCTTCCGCCAACAAGGGAAATTTCGTCTCTCAGATACAGACGGATTTTATCTTTGCCGTGGCAGGAGAGGAGCTGGGATTTATCGGATGCAGCCTGATCATCTTTATCCTGCTGTGGATCACCTTCGAATGCATACGCATGAGCCTGCGTTCAAAGGATCTTTCAGGAAAATTGATCTGCTGCGGTGTGGCGACGCTCATCGCCCTGCAGAGTTTCATCAATATCTGCGTGGCAACGGGGATGATGCCGAATACGGGGACGCCCCTGCCTTTTGTCAGCTATGGTCTGACGTCCGTGGTCAGTCTCTATATCGGCATGGGACTGGTCCTGAATGTGGGGCTGCAGAGCAGTTCCTATAAAACAAGGAAAGTAAATGGTTGATGATGATGCAGAAAAAAAAGCGTAAACATAAGAGTAGTAGGAAACAGAGAAAGAATGGCCGGATGGGCAGGATCCTCATCCTCCTGGCATTGCTGCTTTTCTGCGGCGTGGGGGGCGCGGGTGTCTTTTATCTCTTTTTGGCCAGGACGGGGAGCGACCTTCCCCTTGCGTTCGAGACATCCGGAGGATTTCCGGGAGGAAGAGAGATCTCAGAGATGCAGGTCATGCGCGGGTTTGCGGAGGATCTGTGCGTGTCTGCTCAGGAAAATGTCCCTCTGGAGGGCGTTGTGCAGGATCCTTCCCAGCAGGGAGGGCTGTTCGACCTAGACGGCCGGCGCGTCTTATACGGACAGAGACTTTATGAGAGACTATATCCCGCCAGTATCACGAAGATCATGACAGCGATCATCGCATTGAAGTACGGAAATCTGGCTGATATGGTGACAGTCAGCCCATCGGCCTTGGTCTTGGAAGAGGGTTCCCAGCTCTGCGGTCTTCAGGCCGGCGACCAGCTCACCCTTGAGCAGCTCCTCCAGGGGCTTTTGATCTATTCCGGCAATGATGCGGCGGCCGCCATCGCCGAACATGTGGGAGGGACCCAAGATGTCTTCGTCCAGATGATGAATGAGGTGGCCCGGCTGGGGATGACTGGCACGCATTTTACCAATCCCCATGGTCTGCAGGATACAGAGCATTACACCAGCATCTACGATATCTACCTGATGCTCAACGAGGCGATCCGTTACCCAAAATTCGTGGAGATCATCCAGATGGGCGCTTATTCTGTCCAATTCCAGAATATATCCGGACAGGTAAGATCCATCTATCTGGAATCCACGGATCATTATCTCATCGGAGAGGCCACAGAACCGAAAGGGGTGACCGTACTGGGCGGGAAGACCGGGACGACGGACGAAGCGGGGAACTGTCTGGCTCTCGTCAGCCAGAATGTGTATGGGAAGACATTCATCTCGATCGTGACAAATGCCTTCGACAAACCGACCCTGTATGAGCAGATGAACCAATTGTTGGAACATATCAATTCCTAAAAATAATCATTGAACTTTTTGTTAAAATACACTATAATTGAAATATCAATATTAGAGATCTGTTTAAAATGCCTATACGTCTAAGGAGGAAAGCAAGATGATCGAACTGATAGTAGGAAAGAAAGGTAAAGGGAAGACAAAGGTTTTATTGGAAAGGGCAAACAGCGCAGTGAAGAGTGCCCATGGCAGCATCGTGTATCTGGATAAGAGTTCCAAACACATGTATGAATTGAACAATAAGATACGACTGATCGATGTGTCCGCCTTCCCGTTAAAGAACAGTGATGAGTTTGTGGGATTCATCTGCGGCATCCTGTCACAGGATCATGACCTGGAGCAGGTGTATCTGGATGGGTTCCTTACCATATCGCAGCTGGGCGAGCAGGGAGATGTGACGGATACATTGAGCCAGTTGGATACTATCGGTCAGCAGTTTAATCTTACCTTTGTCGTGAGCATATCTATGGACAAAGAGGAAATACCCGCATCTCTCCAGTCTAAGATCATCGAAGCACTGTAAATATCCGATCGGATTACATAGCGAAAAAACAGGGAAAGACGCTGGATGAGTGTCTTTCCCTGTTTTTCATCGGCCTGTGTAAAAGAGTCTTATCCGTTTGCCCCGAGCGTACCCCGCACCCTGCCGAAGAGACTGATCAGATAGAGTCCGCATATCCCGACGAGTCCATATACGATACGTGAGATCCAGGACATATTGCCGAAGATAAAGGCGACCAGGTCGAAGCGGAACAATGCGATCAGCCCCCAGTTTACCGCACCTATAATGGCGATCACTAATGCTGTATAATCCAGCCCTTTGGAATTCATGATGCATCCCTCCTATGCTAAAAATGATCTTTAGACACACACTCATTGTAACCGCGATGGGCATAGTTTATACATTTGCTAATTTAAAAGAATTATGATAAAATAATGCAGAACAAAACGGGCATGTCTGCGGACACAGACATCGGCATGAAGGAGGGCAGACGATTGTCGTCCAAAAAACAGATCAGATTTCCCAGGAGAAAGATCCTCTGGAAGGATCTCAAACGGATCCTCACACTCAATATCGGCACGATCTTATTTGGCATCTTATTTGTCTATATGGTGATCAGCATCGTCCTGTATCTCACCACGGTGCATGTCACTTCTTACCAGGTGGTGGCAGGGCCGCTGGCCAAGAATGAGATCTATACGGGGCTGGCGCTCTACAAGGAGCAGGTCATCAATGCGGACGCCAGCGGATATATCAGCCATTATGCGCGGGAGGGCGGGAAAGTCAGCGCGGCTTCCATCGTATACGGACTGGGCGAACAGCAGGTGGAACAGGCGGCGCATCCGCTGTCAGAAGAGGACCTGTCGAGGATCCGTGCGCAGATGAGCGCGTTTTCCCATGAGTTCGATCCGAAAGATTTTAAGAGCACCTATGATCTCAAATATGGATTGTGCGGGAGCATCCTGCAATATTCTATGGAAAGCCAGGTGACTACGGAGAATCCGTCCGTGACCATGGGCGGCCAGACGCTGGTCCGCGCCCGGGAAAACGGCATCGTCCTGTATTCCAGGGACGGGTATGAGGATACGACTGTGGAGAATTTTACCGAGGCCAGTCTGGATCAAGGCACGTACCGCAGGGAGAGCCTGAAGAAAAAAGAGCCGATCCAGGCCGGGGAGGCTGTCTATACGCTGATCACCGGGGAGACCTGGAACCTGGTCATCCCATTGAGCGACAAACAGGCCAGCAGCCTGGCAGATAAGACGTATATCAAAGTCCGTTTCCTGAAAGACAATGTATCCCAGACCGGAGACTTTACGATCATCGAGCGGGATGGCAAGAAATACGGCAATATCGAGTTTGGCAGCGGCCTGATCCGCTATGCCGGGGACCGTTTCATCGATATCGAGCTGGTCACCAATGCGCAGAGCGGCCTGAAGATCCCGCTGACTTCCGTGGTCAACAAGGAATTTTACACCATACCAGTGGGATACAAGACGGTGGGCGGCGATACGGGCGAGGCGGGCTTCCTGGTAGAAAATGAGAAAAAGAAGGGCGAGGCCGCCAGCAGGCGATTCGTCAGCACGATCCTCTATGGGGAGGACGAGGATATCTGCTATGTGGACAAGTCCACGTTCCCGGAAGGCAGCGTCCTGCTGAAACCGGATTCCAATGACCGGTATGTGGTGGGAGATGTGGCGGCGCTGGAAGGGGTCTACTGCATCAATAAAGGCTACGCCGTCTTCCGTTTCATCAATATACTCGACCAGAATGAGGAATTCTGCATCGTGGCAAAAGACACCGAATATGGACTGGCCCAGTATGACCACATCATATTGGACGCTTCGCAGGTCGGCGAGGAGGACATCGTGGCAGTCCAGTAAAGGAAATGTTTTACAGAGGGAGGTAGATGTATGATCCAGGAACGAGCAGCACAGGTGGAGGAGAGGATCTGCCGGGCGTGCGAAAGGAGCGGCCGGGACAGGAGCGAGGTGACCCTGATCGCGGTCAGCAAGACGAAGCCCATCGAGGATCTGAGGGAGGCGTACCGAGTGGGGATGCGCTGTTTCGGGGAAAATAAAGTGCAGGAGATCACCGAAAAATACCCGCAGATGCCCGCGGACGTCCAGTGGCATATGATCGGGCATCTGCAGAGAAATAAAGTGAAATATATCGTGGATAAGGTGGCCATGATCCATTCCGTGGACAGCCTGCGCTTAGCGGAAACGATCCAGGCCGAGGCCGCGAAACACCAAGTGAGAGTCCCGATCCTCCTGGAGGTCAATGTGGCAGAAGAGGAGAGCAAATTCGGCCTGTCCGTGGCGGAGGTCATCCCTCTGACAGAACAGATCAGCACCATGAAAAATATCCATATCCAGGGCCTGATGACGATCGCGCCTTATGTAGAGGATCCGGAGGAAAATAGGTGGGTTTTTCGGCAGCTGAAAAAATTAAGTGTTGACATCGCGGCGAAAAACATTGATAATGTAGATATGTGTGTTCTTAGTATGGGAATGACCGGAGATTATGAGACAGCGATAGAGGAGGGGGCGACCATGGTGAGAGTCGGGACTGGTATCTTCGGCGACCGGGTGTATCGGACCTGACATGCAGGGATCATGCGACAGTACCATGAATGAGATGGGAGATTGGACATGGGTGTTTTAGATAAGTTCTTAGACGCGATCAAACTGAACGACGACTACGATGACGACGATTTTCTGGACGATCCGGAAGACGATCTGGATGGATCGAGACCCCGCAAGAAGTTTTTTGAGAAGTTCCAGAAGAGCGGCGATGAGGATGAAATCTACGACGATCCACAACCGAGAGATCATGTGAGAGCAGATCGGACAGTACAAAAGTCAAGCGGGAAGTCCGGCAGACAGACTTCTTCGAAGATCACGCCTATGCGCAGCCCGAAAAAGGGACAGGCGATGGAAGTGTGCGTCATAAAACCGACTTCTATGGAAGATACCAGGGAGATCGCGGATACTCTGATCTCCAGCTGTACCGTTGTCCTGAACCTGGAAGGGGTGGACGTGGATCTGGCACAGCGCATCACTGATTTTACACTGGGATCCTGCTATTCCCTGGGAGGGCAGTTCCAGAAGATATCTGATTTCGTGTTCATCATAACACCTTTTAACGTGGATATATCCGGTGACTATCAGGATATCTTAAACGGAAAGATCCCGTCTATGCATACGGAGCTGTAGGAAAGATGAAAGACCAGGATGTTTTTTTTAAAGACCGGATCGATGACTTGAAGCGTATGGCCTTCCAGCGGGATATCGTTACTTTTACAGATTTTTTGGACCTCCATCAGTTACATATGATAAATGACCTGAGAAACAGCTATCCGGGCGTGTCCACGGAGACTTTCGGGGGTTATGAATGTGCAGAGCGTCAGATAGCGGCATTTATCCCTGACGCTCTTTCCTATGGATGGGAATATCCCCTGTGCTGTCTGAAGATCATCAAAGGGGCAGGGAAGGACGCCAGACCGCTGGATCATCGGGATTACCTGGGCGCCATGATGCATCTGGGTGTGGAGCGCAGTGTATTGGGCGATATCCTGCTCCAGGAGGAGGGCGCATGTTTCTTCTGTAAGGATACGATGGCGGATCTTTTTATCCAGGAACTGGTCAAGGTCCGTCAGACTTCCGTGCGCACAGAGCGTATCCTGCGCGCGCAGGAGATCCCGGAACCGGTGCGAAAGCCCGTACATGGGACCGTGTCGTCCCTGCGCCTGGACGCCGTGATCGCTGTGGCTTTTAGCGGCTCGCGTACGAAGCTGGCGCCGCTGATCCAGGGCGGAAAAGTCTACGTGAACAGTGTCCAGGTCACATCCAACGGATATGCGCTCAAGGAGGGCGACGTGGTCTCCGTGCGCGGCAAAGGGAAATTCCGTTTCCAGCAGATCATATCCCGGACGAAGAAAGAACGATACGGGATACTCCTGGAGATCTATCAATAAAAGAGGAGGACGCAAAATGGACGGACAGAACAGACTGAAGATCGCGAGGGAGGGGGAATTCTCCTATCAGATCTGTCTGGAAAGAGATCTCTCCCATCTGCCGGCGGCTTTAGAAAGCTGCGGGCTGGGGGGCGGGAAGGTATGCATCGTGACAGATACCCATGTGGGGCCGCTCTACGCCGAAGGGGTAAAAAGAGCGCTGGGCGGTCTCTTCACGGTGATCACGACTTTTGTCATGGAGGCAGGCGAGGAGAACAAGCAGTTATCCACGGTACAGGCGCTGTACACCCACCTCATCAACAATAACTTCGAACGGCGCGACCTGCTCCTGGCGCTGGGCGGGGGCGTGGTGGGGGATCTGACGGGATTTGCGGCGGCCACATACCTGCGCGGGATCGACTTCATCCAGATGCCGACCACGCTCTTGTCCCAGGTGGACAGCAGCATCGGCGGGAAGACGGGCGTGGATCTCGACAGCTACAAAAATATGGTCGGGGCATTCCACCAGCCGAGACTGGTCTATATGGACCTGCATACGCTGGATACGCTGGATGAGCGGCAGTTTGCCTGCGGGATGGCCGAGATCATAAAGCACGGCCTTTTACGGGACGCATCGTATCATCAATGGCTGGGGGAGGCGCAGGCGCGCATCCAGGCCCGGGACATGGCGGCCATACAGGAGATGATCTATAGGAGCTGCCAGATCAAAGCGGATATCGTGGAGCAAGATCCAACGGAAAAAGGACCGCGCGCCCTCTTGAACCTGGGGCATACGATCGGACACGCCATCGAAAAGAAGATGGAGTTCCAGATGCTCCACGGGCAGTGCGTGGCGCTGGGCTATGTGGCCGCCGCGTACATTTCCTGCCAGCGGGGCCTGATCAGCGCCGCCGACCTGGATATGATCGAGCGGATGAACAGCCTCTATCAGCTCCCGATCCGTCTGAAGGATGATCCGTCTATGGGAGGATCCGCAATGAAAGAGATCCCAACAAAAGAGATTCTGGAAGCCACGAAAAAGGATAAAAAGATGGCCCAGGGACAGATCCGTTTTATCCTACTGCGCCGGGTGGGGGAGGCTATCGTGGATACGACTGTCAGTGACGAGGAACTGTGCCGGGCGATCGATCATCTGAAAGGGCTATGAACAGTGTCATGAAAGAGAAAAAGAAGCTGTATCTTCTGTGTACCTGCGCCGGGATCCTATCCCTGCTCTTCATCGACCAGTTTACAAAACGCCTGGCCGCCACCTATCTGCGCGGGGAGGAGGATGTGATCTGGATCCCCCATATCTTCCAGCTCCATTATCTGGAGAACCGCGGCGCGGCGTTCGGGATGCTCCAGGATAAGAAGATCTTATTTTTGATCCTGTGCGTTCTGTTCTTGGCTGCGGCTGTGTGGTTCCTCGCGCGTCTGCCCGCCACTTCCCGCTATATCCCGCTCTATGCGGTCACCGCGGGCCTGGCGGCGGGGGCGGCGGGAAATGGGATCGATCGGCTCCTTCAAGGGTATGTGACCGATTTCTTTTATTTTTCACTGATCGACTTCCCGGTCTTCAACATGGCGGATATCTATGTGGTGGTCAGCGG
>CAJTYN010000043.1:0-2179 GCA_910584115.1 uncultured Lachnospiraceae bacterium | reverse complement strand
CTGGATATCCTCTATGAGGACCGCTACCTGCTGGTGGTGAACAAGCCCCAGGGGATGGTCGTCCACCCGGCGCCCGGGCACAGGGAGCATACGCTGGTCAACGCCGTGCTGGCCCACTGTCAGGGAGGGCTTTCCGGGATCAACGGGGAACTGCGTCCGGGGATCGTACACCGGATCGACAGGGATACGTCCGGCGCGCTGGTCGTCTGCAAGGACGATAAGACCCACCAGGATCTGGCCGAACAGCTAAAGGAACATACCATCACCAGGGTCTATCACGCCGTCGTCCAGGGGAACATAAAGGAAGATACGGGAAGCGTAGATGCGCCCATCGGCCGTCATCCCACGGACAGGAAACGGATGTCCGTCCATTCCCGGCACGGACGGCACGCCGTGACCCATTACCAGGTACTGGAGAGATTTGGGAGATATACGTACATCCAGTGCCGCCTGGAGACCGGGCGCACCCATCAGATACGCGTCCATATGGCCAGCATCGCCCACCCGGTGCTGGGCGACCCTTTATACAGCCGGGACAAGAGCAGTCCGTTCCAGCTAAAAGGCCAGGCCCTGCACGCGCGTATCCTCGGATTCCGGCATCCCCATTCGGGAGAGTATGTGGAGGTGGCCGCGCCCTTCCCGGGATATTTTGAAAGATTGCTGGATAGCCTGAGAAAGCAATGAATGCAGCAGAAAATGCAACAAAAAGCAAGAGAGGAGTGAATGCACATGAAAACAAGCTCTATCATCACGATCGCACGCCAATACGGGAGCGGCGGACGCGCCATCGGGCGGAGGCTGGCAGAAGAATTGGAGATCCCATTTTATGACAAAGAACTGCTTGAGAGGGCGGCCAACGACAGCGGGATATGTAAGGAAATGTTCGAGAACCACGATGAGAAGCCGACAAACAGTTTTCTCTATTCCCTGGTCATGGACACTTACTCTTTTGGATACAATTCGGCCGCTTTTACGGATATGCCCATGAACCACAAGATCTTCCTGGCGCAGTTTGAGGCGATCAAGAAGCTGGCCGGTGAAGGCCCCTGCGTGATGGTCGGGCGCTGTGCGGATTATGCCCTGGCAGAGCTGGACAACTGCTTCAGTGTCTTCATCCATTCGGATCTGGATACCCGTATCCGGCGGATCGCGAAGGAATACGATATGAAGGACAATAAAGCGCGGGATGCCATCTTAAAGACCGATAAGAGCCGTTCCAGCTATTATAATTACTACACGAATAAACGCTGGGGCGATGCCACCAGCTATAATATGTGCATAGACAGCGGAAAGATGGGTTTTGACAAGACAGTCAAGTGTATCATCCAGGCGCTTAAGATCTTCGAGGGTCAGGATTAAAGTCCCAGCCTTTTAGACCGCCGTTTAGGATCGCGGCGAACATCCGCTCCTTTGTCCCGGGGTGTTCCCTGTTCAGCTGCTTTAACAGGTTTTTGGCGTATTCCCGCTTGGTCCGCCCGTCTGCGGGGCAAGGGCTCTTCGCCACAGGGAGCTGATATTTATTCTGAAAACCGATGATATCCGCTTCATCCACGAGGATTAGGGGGCGGATGAGGGTCAGTCCGATCCGGTCCCAGTAAGTGACCGGTGAGAACGTATGGAATCGCCCCTCAAATATCAGGGAGAGCAGCATCGTCTCTATCGCGTCGTCCTTGTGATGGGCGTAGGCGACTTTGTTGCAGCCTATTTCTTTCACCGCATCATTGAGAGCCCCTTTTCTCATCTTCGCACAGAGAGAGCAGGGGTTCTTTTCACGTTTCTCGTAGAAGACGATCCTGGCGATCTCTGTCTCCACTCTCTTATAAGGAACTTCCATATCCGCACAGGATCGCTCGATCATGGCAAAGTCCACATTCGGGAATCCTAAGTCCACCGTAACAGCCGTCAGGCTGTATTTTTTTGGGTAAAATCGCTGCAGCTCGCGAAGAGCCACCAGCAGGGCGAGACTGTCTTTTCCGCCGGAGAGGCCCACGGCGATGTGATCGCCATCCTCGATCATATGGAAGCCATCCACGGCTTTCCTGGTCACACTCAATAATTGCTGTAATCTCATAGATCTTCCTCCTAAACCACTCCATTATAACGCCCGTAGGGGCGCAAATCAATATTTCATTTATTTATTAAAAAAGAATGACAAAATGTTTCTTATATGTTATGATTA
>CAJTYN010000042.1 GCA_910584115.1 uncultured Lachnospiraceae bacterium | reverse complement strand
TCGGTGATGAGACGATCGCTGAAGATCCGGAGACACTGTACACATTCCTGCAGGAAAAGAATCATCCGGCACTGAGCATGGATCCATTAATGTAACAGATTAGTTCTGCCTGCCTTTGGCAGGCAGACTGGTCAATAGATAGAATATTTTAATAAGGAGGCTAAATCAAAAATGCCGTTTAATCAAAAACCACAAAAATTTTCTGCAAAGATCAACACTGTCACGATCGGCACAGGTGACAAAGCTATCGCGCTGGGTGGAGAAAGCGTACTTCCGTTCTATACTTTTGACGGCGACATCGAAAACGCACCAAAAGTAGGCGTTGAGATCACAGACAATGGTATCGATGAGACTGTTCCTGGCATCAAAGCTTACTATGATGGATGTGCTTCAGTAGCTGATATGGCTAAAAAAGCATCCGAGATGGAAGGTGCTGATTTCGTAGTATTGACATTAGTTGGCGGCGATCCGAACGGAGATAACAAATCTGTTGAGGATCTTGTTGCCATCGTAAAAGATGTTGTTGCCGCAGTTGACTGCCCGCTGGTAGTAAAAGGCTGTTCAAACGTAGAAAAAGATGCTGCCCTCCTTCCGAAGGTTGCTGAAGCATGCCAGGGTACAAACGCTCTAATCATGTCTGCAAAAGAAGAGAACTACAAAGCAGTCGGCGCTTCCGTAGGACTGGCTTATGGCCTGAACATGGGTGCTGAGTCTGCCGTAGATATCAACCTGGCAAAACAGCTGAACGTTATCAGCACACAGTTGGGTGTTAAAGCAGATAAGATCGTGATGGATGTTGGTACTGCTGCTGTTGGATACGGATATGAGTACGTGGTATCTGCCATGGATCGTATCAGAGGCGCCGCATTGTCCCAGGATGATGCAACACTTCAGATGCCTATCATTACACCGGTAGCAAATGATTCTTGGAATGTAAAAGAAGCTGTTGCCTCTGAAGAGGATTTCCCGGAATGGGGTCCCAGGGAAGACAGGGGTATCGGCATGGAGATCATGACCGCTGCATCCGACCTGGTATCTGGATCTAATGCCGTGATCCTGAGACATCCTCAGTCTGTTGCAACAATCGCGAAAATGGTCAAAGAATTAGTGTAATAGGAAAAATAGGAGGATAAAGAAGAATGGCGCTGACAGGTATTCAAATTTTTAAGATGACACCAAAGAAAAACTGTAAGGAATGTGGGTCTCCAACCTGTATGGCTTTCTCCATGAAAGTTGCGCAGGGTGCTGCTGATATCTCTGCGTGCCCGCATATGTCCGAAGAAGCTCTGGCTACATTGGCTGATGCAACTGCACCTCCAATGAAGACGATCAAGATCGGGGCAGGCGATGCAGAATATACATTAGGCGGAGAGACTGTACTCTACAGGCATGAGAAGACATTCGTGAGCCGTCCAAGGTATGCTGTAGCTATCTGCTCATGCATGGATGATGCAACGATCGACGCGAAATTAGAGGGCCTGAAGAAGGTTGACTATGAGCGTATCGGTGAGAGAATGTATGTAGAGCTCATTTATGTGAACTACAGCGCAGAAGACGGACAGGACAAGTACCTGGATATCGTTAAGAAAGCCGCTGCTACAGGCAGGACTCTGGTACTGGAATGCACAGATGAAGCAGTTGCAAAAGCAGCTCTGGATATCTGCAAGGATGCAAAACCGGTATTGAACGGCGCAACTGCTGCAAACGCTGAAGCTATGAACGCTGTAGCTACAGAAGCTGGCGTTGTATTGGGCGTGAGCGGAGCCGACATGAATGAGATCTACGACACCATTGCAAAACTGGAAGGACTTGGAAACAAGAACCTCGTAGTTGATGTGACAGCCGATGATGTTAAGACTACATTCGCAAACGCTGTACAGTTAAGGCGTGCTGCGATCAAAGACGGCGACCGCACATGTGGCTATCCGTCCATCGTTAAAGTTGCTAAACTGGCGAAAGACGACAAATATCTGCAGGAAGCTCTGGCTGCCCTGTTTACAATGAAATATGGTTCCATCATCGTTCTGCAGGATATGGATTATGCACAGGCTCTGCCTCTGTATGGCCTGCGTCAGAACGTATTCACAGATCCGCAGAAACCAATGACTGTTGAGCCAGGCATCTACCCGATCAACGGTGGTGACGAAGCATCCCTGTGCCTGACGACTGTAGACTTTGCTCTTACATACTTCGTTGTTTCCGGCGAATTAGAGAGATCTGGCGTTCCCTGCAACCTTCTGATCAGCGACGCAGGCGGAATGTCCGTACTGACAGCATGGGCTGCTGGTAAGCTGTCCTCTGGTACGATCGCTAAGTTCATCGAAGAACAGGTGAAAGACAAACTGACATGCCGCAAACTGGTCATCCCGGGTAAAGTTGCCGTACTGAAGGGCGACCTGGAAGCAAAACTTCCGGATTGGGAGATCATTGTAGCTCCGAACGAAGCAACACAGCTCGTGAAGTTCCTGAAAGAAATGGCATAGTCATCTGTGATCAAAAAATCTAGATTTATCATTTATATATAAAAGGAGAAGTAATATGGCAAAATTTATCGTGATCGGTGAGAGGATCCACTGTATTTCCCCCGCTATCAAGGAAGCAATGGCAAAAAGGGATCCAGGTCCGATCCTGAAAAGGGCAGAAGAACAGCTGAATGCCGGCGCTACTTATATTGATGTAAACATCGGACCGGCTGAGAACGATGGCGAAGACCTGATGAAATGGGCAGTAACAGAGATCCAGAGCAAATTTGACAATGTTCCTCTGGCACTGGATACAGCCAACAAGGCTGCTATCGAAGCTGGTATCTCCGTATACAACAGGGCTAAAGGCAAACCGATCGTAAACTCTGCAGATGCTGGTGACAGGCTCAGCTACATCGACCTTGCAGCTGCGAACGACGCTATCGTTATCGCTCTCTGTTCAGCAGGAAGCGTTCCGGCAGACGTTGACGAGCGTATGGCATTCTGCCAGCAGATGTTAGAGCACGGCATGACTCTGGGTATGGAAGCAGAAGATCTGTGGTTCGATCCGTTATTCCTGGTTGCTAAGGGAATGCAGGAACAGCAGAAAGCGATCATGGAATCCATCCGTCAGTTTACAGAGATGGGCCTGAACACAACAGGTGGTCTGTCTAACGTATCTAACGGTATGCCGAAGAACATGCGTCCGATCATGGATTCTACAATGGTTGCTATGTGTATGGCTATGGGTCTGACATCCGCGATCGTAAATCCATGTGATCAGAGGCTGATGGAAGCTGTTAAATCTGCTGATATCCTTCTGGATAATACACTGTATGCAGATTCTTATCTTGAGCTGTAAGATGATCGAATATGGATTGCCTGCATAGCTGTAGGGCTGTGTGATGAGTTTCTAAGAGGTGGAGAGATAGGTGGACATGTCCCTATCTCCTCCACCTTTTTTAATAAACCTTCATGCGCCCGGCGGCAGACGCGCCACCATACATGAAAGTTGTGCGGGCGCATTGGGCATCCCAGAATTTATGCCGCCTATCCGGCGGCGGATCTGTAAAGTAAACGCATGCGGAAATTAAGTGGGCGGAGATTTCCGGACTCAAAAAGATAAAGGAGATTTCATCAATGTATAAGGTGACATTTAAATTTGAAGATGGTAGTCAGGTAGAAAACTATGCAACAGAAGGTGAGACTCTTCTGGAATTAGCCCAGAAGTCCAATGTGGTGATCGATGCGCCATGCTCGGGGAATGCTTCCTGTGGTAAATGTAAGATCAAATTGCTGGAAGGACAGATGGAGTCGAAGAAGACCCGCCATATCACAGATGAAGAATACGATCAGGGCTGGAGGCTCGCCTGCGTCAGCGAACTGACCCAGGACGTGGAAGTCATGGTCCCGGATATCGCTTCTGCTTTCAAGAGTCGGATGAAGGTGGCCGACCTGAGCTCAAAAGACGAGATCAAGATCTTCGAGCATACGAAAGAGAGCATAGAACTGGCTGGTATAGAATTGAGCAATAGCCTGGATGTGGTGGAAGTGTCCATGGATCCGCCGACTTTGGATGACACCATGCCAGATAATGAGCGTCTTTCCCGCGCTCTGCGCAAATATGTAAATCTGAAGAGAGTACGCATCCCCTATTCTGTGCTGCTGAAAATGCCGGATGTACTCAGGGAGAGTGACTTTACCGTAAAATGTGTGATCCGCACCACGGCGGATGATATGTTTGTGTACGACATCTTCCCGAAGGATAAAGACGTGGTGATCGCGGGTCTGGCAATCGACATCGGGACGACGACGGTGTCCGCATTGATCATCAACATGGAGACAGGCGAGGTACTGGCGAAGGCATCCTCCGGAAACGGACAGATCCGCTACGGCGCGGACGTGATCAACCGGATCATCGAGTCCCAGAAACCAGGAGGCCATGAACGTCTGCAGAGAGCCGTGATCGAGGAGACGATCAATCCCCTGATACAGGAGATGTGTGCCAGCATCAACCTTCCAAAACAGCAGATCTACCGTATGTGCATCGCGGGGAACAGCACCATGAACCATCTGTTTGCCGGGATCAACGCGGATCCTCTGCGTATGGAACCCTATATACCGGCATTCTTCAAGACCAATTCCCTCTTCGCGTCGGATCTGGGGATCGATGTGAACCCGGACGCCCATATCATCGTCGCGCCGAACATCGGCAGTTACGTGGGCGGAGATATCACGGCGGGGGCATTTGTGAGTATGATCTGGAACAAACCGGAATTTTCACTGTTCATCGATCTGGGAACAAATGGAGAGCTGGTATTCGGGAACTCAGATTTCCTCATGAGCTGCGCATGTTCCGCGGGTCCGGCTTTTGAGGGCGGAGATATCAGCTGCGGGATGCGTGCCACGGACGGCGCGATCGAAGCCTGCACGATCGACAAGGAGACGATGGAACCCACCTACAAGATCATCGGCGACGAGGGTGAAAAACCGATCGGCTTGTGCGGGTCCGGGATCATCGACGTGATCAGTGAGCTTTATCTGGCGGGGATCATCAACCCCAAAGGAAAATTCGTCCGCGAAGGGAAACGGATCAAACACGACGAATACGGGATCGGAAGCTATGTCCTGGCATTTGAGGAGGAAGCCGGATCTGTAAAAGATGTGGAGATCACCGAGGTGGATATCGACAACTTCATCCGTGCAAAAGGCGCGATCTTCTCCGCGATCCGCACGATGATCAATTCCCTGGATTTTGACGTCTCTATGATCGAGAATGTGTATGTAGCAGGCGGTATCGGCAGCGGGATCAATATGCAGAACGCCGTAAATATCGGTATGTTCCCGGATATCCCACAGGAAAAATTCCACTATGTGGGGAACTCATCCCTGGCCGGAGCCTATGCGATGCTGCTGTCCACAGAATCCGAGCGGAAGGTCTATGAGGTCGCAGGGAATATGACCTACATGGAACTGAGCACCGTGCCCACATATATGGATGAATTCATCGGCGCATGTTTCCTGCCGCATACGGACAGCACATTATTCCCTTCTGTAGAGGCATTAAAAGGATAAGGAGAATATAGAAAATGGAGAATACAGCTGAGGACAGATTTCCATACGGAAAGGATAATAAAGAGAGACTGCCCTGGGAGCATTATCTGTCTCTATACGAGAAAGCCGATCCCCAGGAGATAGCGCGGCGTCTGCGGATCGTTTATGACGAGGCGGCCAAGAGCTTCCAGGTGGAGTTCTTGGGCAGTGTCTATGCGGTCACCTGGCCGGATTTCCAGGTGACCCATCAGGAGGACGACATGGGATATTATCCGCTGGAGGACATGATCGCGGCGAAGATCTTAGTCATCCGCTATCTGCTCAAGGGCGAGGACTCCTTTCCCAGCGGAAATTTCGTCGCTTACAGCGACATGCCCTGGGGGAATGTATACCAGAAACAGTTCCACGGCCGCTGCATCCTGCGCCTGGCGTATGGATTTGGCAATAAACTGGACCGCTTTGGAAAAGTCTTAGAGCGTATGAAAGGGAAAAAACTGGAGCTTGGGGACATCTCTTATGAAATATGCCTGATCGGGAGATACTATGTCCGGTATATCTTGTGGGAAGGGGACGACGAGTTTCCGCCGTCTTCTCAGATCATATTCTCAGATAATTTTCCCCATGCTTTTGAGGCGGAAGATATCGCTGTGGTCGGGGATGTGACCATCGGGATGATGAAGGAATTGGATAAACGCATGTAAGGATAGTCTGGAGCCAGGGGCGGGTACATCCCGTCCCTGGATATCTCTGGCGATCTTAAGATCTGATAAGGAGCGACGAGATGAGGTTTGATCTGCATTGCCATACGAAAAACGGTTCTTTGGACGGAAAGATCGATATAGAGGATTATGTACGGCTCCTCAGGCAGAAAGGCTTTGATGGGATGCTGGTCACGGATCACAACACATACAACGGATACCGTGCTTGGAAAGAGCTGCGTAAGAGGACAGATGAATACGACGACTTTGTGATCTTAAAAGGGATCGAATACGATACGATCGATGCCGGACATATCTTGGTGATCATGCCGGACAATCTGAAGCTGCGCATCCTGGAAGTCCGCGGGCTGCCTGTCCAGCTGCTGGTCAAGATCGTCCACCGCTACGGCGGGATCCTCGGTCCGGCGCACCCTTTCGGCGCAAAATTCCTGAGCGCCATGTGTTCGAAGAAGCTGGAAAGGGATCCGGAGCTGATCCATCAGTTTGATTTTGTGGAGGCGTTCAACACCTGTGAACTCCCGGAGTCCAATCAAAAGGCTCGGGAGCTGGCCCGGATCTATCAAAAACCAGCATTCGGCGGATCGGATTCCCACAGGGAAAAATATGTGGGCACGGCATACACAGATATTGACTATAATGTGCGAAACTGTAATGACCTCATCTATGCGGTCGAGCACGGCCTGGTCGTGGGGTGCGGCGGGCAGGAGAGGGAACCTGTCCGGCAGGGCCTGGCGTGGCATCTGGTGCCGGTGGAGACTGCCTGGAAAGTGTACAACCAGGGTCTGGCGGCTCTGAAATCCCATAAACGCAAAGTCAAGGTGCAGGAGATCTATCACCTGGATCGGGTGCGTGCAGCGCGCAGGATGATAAAATCCAATAAATGAGTATTTAAAGTAAAACAGGGGGTGTCATGGAGCGCTGGACTGGATCATCGAGATCGTCTCCCCGAGCAGCCGTTCCATGGACTATCATACGAAAGTGTCCCTGTACCATTCTGTCGGGGTGCGGGAGTATTGGATCCTGGATCCGATGAAGGAGATCGTCCTTGTCTATGATATGGAACACGCGTCCTCTCCTTCCATCTATTATGAGGATCTCTATATCGATCTTTCTGATATCGGAACAGCACAGGAGGGTCGGTAGGGATGCTAAGGAAAAAGAACGCCATTTGCTGCAGAGGCGTTCTTTTTCATATCCGTCAATAAGAATAGACTGTCACAGTCTTATCCATTTTTTCCATCAGTTCTTTCAGATATTCCACCAGTTGATTCCGAGCATGCAGGCGGAACGCCAGGCCGGGGGTGGTATGCGCGTCGTTGACGGCGGTGCCCAGGATGATCTCCAAGTCAGTGCAGTCTTCGATGAGGATCCGCGCGATCATCGCCCCGCCGTTATCGCCGTCCAGTTCCTCGAAGAATGCTTCGTCCAGGTCGTCGTTTTCATAGCGTTCCAGGAGTTTTAACGTATGGCTCAGCGTGAGGACGCCTTCGGTGGTCAGGTCGATCCCTTCGATATGGGCGATGGGCGGGATGTCCGGATCTAAGGGGCCTGTATGCGGCGCGATCTCTTTATCCAGGGCGCGGGCTACGATCTGGGCGCTGGTGCCGCCGCTGACGATGCGGGTCGCGTCCCCTTCCATGAGCTGTCTCACCGCTTTTGCGTCGTCCTCGGGGGAGAGCGGAGGGCCGGTCATGAGCTTGACCAGCTTCTTGGGGGTGATGCGCATGACGGCGGCTGTCGTGTCGTCGCCCGGGCGGTTTTCATACAGATCGTTGCAGGCGTCCACCATCATGGCGGCCAAGCGTGCGGCGGAACTGCTGGTGCGCGCGGCTTTCAGTGTGTAGTCTGCCATGCTCTCCCAGGTCCATTTCAGATTGAAGAGTTCGCCGGGGCCGGCGTAGATCGTGCCGTCGCAGATCAGTGCCAAGGCATCGCCCTCCTTTACATGAAAATGCCATTCGTTGATCTTCTTTCCCTCGATCTCGCGGATGTTCTGTGGGATCGGTACCAGCTTCCCGTCCCGGATGAAGATGCAGGAGGGGTTGTCGTATTCCGCCAGGTAGGCCTGGCCGTCGTTGAAGACCTGGAGGATGCTGAACGTGGCGTAGGCGACTTTCCGTTCCTGACAGATGGGCAGGGTCTTGGCGATGGTCTCCACGCAGTTGTCCAAAGTGGCCCCTTTTAGGAACATGGTGCCCAGGATCTTGGAGGTCAGCGTAGCCAGGATATTGGCTTTTACTCCGCTGCCCATCCCGTCTGCCAGGATCAGGATGGAGGAGTCTTCTGTGCGGAGGATCTCCACTTTGTCGCCGCATAATTCTTCGTGTATCTTGTTCAGGCTCTTATAAGCCATGTCGATATGGATATTCATGTCTGTTCCCCCTCATCATTCATCGTCCAGGAGCGATCTACAGATATCAGTGAGGGTCACTTTCGTCTCGGCGGTCGTCTCTCCGAGGAGGCCCGCGATCTCCTGGGCGACTTTCATCTGTTTGTCGATCACCTGCTGGGCCAGCTCTACAGTCTCCAGATTCTTGATGTATGTCTGTTCGGCCGCTTTTTCCTCCTTGGTGATATCGATCAGGATCGCCAGCACTTTATCTTCTTTGTGCATATAGATCAGGCGCATCATGGCGATGAAGCCGTACTCTGGGAATTCCATCTTTTTGCTCTGTACGTGCTGTTTGTATCTGAAAGCCCATTCGAAATCGTCGGTGTCCATCAGCTCGAACAGGTATGTCTCCAGGGCTTTTTTCCGCGTGATATGAAAATGCTTTTCGGCGGCTGCGGAAAATTCCTGGATCTTCAGTTCGCGGTCCACGATGAGCGTCATGTTTGGCGATGCCTCCAGGACCATGTTGGAGAGGGAGCGGGCCTGTTCGTTCATGTAGGGGATGCACATGGAGAGTTCTGCTTTGCCCTGGAAGACGGCGACCGCTTTGTCCCGGCAGCTGTGATAGCCGCAGGCGCCGCAGTTCAGCTCGTCGTCTTTCGTATATTTTCCGGTCTTTTCCAGGATCTCCCGGATCTGTTCTTCGGTGGGTAAGACCGTCTTTGGTGACTTGTCCCGGAACGTGGCGGCGGCGTGGAGGGGAGCGGTGTCGTAGTTGAGGAGTCCTTCCTCGGCGGGCATGATCTTTACGGATCCTTCCAGGTCTACGCGGGACTGGAAGCGGGCCAGCTTTGTATTGCCGGTCATGGGTCCCTGGATGCAGCCGCCCTCGCAGGCGCTCATTTCGATGAAGCAGTTTGACATCTTTCCGGTCACTAGGTTGTCACACAGGTCGATGCAGTTTTTTACGCCGTCCACGGCAAATTTTCCGTAACCATCTGTGTGTGTGCCGGAGGCGTTGACGGAGGTGATGATCCCGCCGGCGATGGGATAGAGTTTATTTACATGGGGATCGTACCCGGGGATGGGAGCGGCTTCGCAGGCTTTGATCTGGATCTCTTCAGTGCGCAGCCATCTTTTCACCTCATGGAAATTCAGGACGGCGTCCGCAGACTCTCCGGAGGGGTTGTCATAGGCTTCTGCTTTCTTGGCGATGCAAGGGCCGATGAAGACGACTTTCACGTCCGGTCCGTATTCCTGCCGCAGCATCCGGGCGTGGGCGGTCATGGGTGAGACGACGGGCGCCAGGTAGGGGATCAGGGACGGATAATACGTCTCGATCAGGCGGGTCACGCTGGGACAGCAGGTGGTGATGATGTTCTCCATCGCGTGCTCGCTCAGCAGTTTTTGGTATTCACCTGTGACCAGAGCGGCGCCCTCGGCGGTCTCGCGGACATGGGTGAAACCCAGTTTCTTTAATGCGGTAAAGACCTGCCCGGGTTCGTTGAAATGGAACAGGCTCCTGTAAGAAGGCGCCAGGGAGACTGCCAGAGGGGTCCCGGCGGCGATCCAGTTCTTGACTTTATGCAGGTCGCTGAGATAGACTTTGGCGTCCTGGGGACATTCGTTTAAGCAGTCGCCGCAGAAGATGCAGGAATCCGCGATGATCTGGGCCTGCTGATCTTTGATCGTGATGGCTTTGACATGGCATGTGCGCACGCAGCGGTAGCAGTGGCTGCATTTTGCTGGTTTAAAATCGATCACATTCATCTGTTTCACCTCATTTTATGATATAGATATATTTGTTCATCAAGGGACTGCTCACAGATCCGAGAGTACATCGGTCTGCCGCTGCAATCCCTGGACGATCTCTTGGTTGATGCCCATCCGGCCGGTGATGTCCGCCATATCCTCCGCCAGATCCCTGGTGCTGGCTGCCATGCCGGTGATGCCTGTGGCGCTCTCCTCGATGGTCTTGGTGATGCTGTCGATGGATCCGGCGATCTCGATGACGGAATCTCTTAATCGGTCGGTCCTGCTGCTGAACCGGTCCATCGCCTGTTCGATGTAGACGGAATCGTCCTTGTACTGCTTTCCGGAATGGATAAATTCCTGAAATTCTGTCAAGATGGATCCATTCAGATAGTCGATCAGGTCCTGGGCATGTCTGGAAAGTGTATGTACGGCGTCTGTGACGACCTGGTTGATCTCCTGGATGCTGCTGGCGGTCTTCTGGCAGGAGTCGGCCAGTTCACGGATCTCGTCTGCCACGACGGCAAAGCCTTTTCCGGCTTCTCCGGCCCGCGCGGCCTCCACCCGGGCGTTCAGCGCGATCAGGTCCGTGGTGGAGGAGATCCCCACGATATCCCTGCTGAGCTGGTCGATCTGGTCGACGCTCCTGCTCTGTTGGATGGCGCCGTCCAGTTCAGCCAGCATGGCCGCGGCTTTCGTGCGGATGATCTGTGTATTTGTCTGGGCGGCCTGTTCCAGTGTGTCGGCGCGCTTACGCATTTCTACGGAATACGCGGCGATCAGGCTGCATTCCCCGGCCATGTCGTGGACGTCGCTCTTGATCTCCGAGACGTGGCTGTTGATCACAGAGCTGCTGCCGGCCACTTCCTGGACTGCGGCGGAGAGAGTCTCCGCCAGGGAGGACAGGTCTTCGGTGCTCTTGTTGGAGGTCCTGGTCCTGTCCAGCACTTCGTCCGTCACATCGCTGATGCTCTCTGAACTGTCCTGGAGCGTGCGGATCGCTCCCTGGATCGGGCGTATGACATATTCCATGATCATACGGATGGCGGCCAGCAGAAGGAGGATCCCGGTGATGATGGACAGCGTGCTGATCACCAGAGAGATGACGTAGACGACCATGAGCTTGTGCCGGGCGTCGGCGGTCTGTTCGCTGATGGATGCGTAGAGGGTGTCCAGGTTCTCTTCGATGGCATTTTCGCAGGAAGACACATCGCCGTTGGCCAGGGCATAAGCGTCCTGGGTCTTGCTGTCTGCGCTGGCACACAGGAGAAAGACCAGGGAATGCTTGAGGGCGTCGTAATCGTCCATCAGCGCCTGGTAAATGTCCGTATCCGCGTCCGTATGGACACTGTGCTCCCCGTAGTCTTTCAGGATGCCGTCTAAGTCCGCTTCCTTTTCTTTGATCTGGGACGCGATCTGGACCATCATGCTGTAATCTGTGGCGACGATGTGCGACAGGGCCGTTTTATGGATGTCTATGACAGCGCAGCGGATCTGGGAGAGCTTGTTTTCGATGACCATATGTTCATCTACGATCTTCGCGGCATTTGTATGGACATTATGGATGTTGGCCGCAGCCAGGATATTTGAGATCAGCGCCACGATCCCCAATAATGCGATGGGCAGGATCAGCCGCTGCTGGATGTTGAGCTTGCTCTTCATTATTATGCAGACCTCCTATCTCGCCGTGATATCTTCCACCATCTGGTCCAGCTGATCTTGCAGTCCCATCCCGGTGGGATTTCCGGCCGCCATATTTTCCGCGAAGATAGAGACAGGCTCCCACAGCTTCCCGCCCACCCGCTGGATCTGGGAAGATCCTGACTGTTCTAAGAGGGCCGAGATGGCCGGGGACTCCTGGACGGCCGGGGATCGTGAGGCGTTGATATTGGAAGGACCCTGTCCGCGCAGTTCAAAACGCAGCTGCTGGGAGGACTCGCTGGTGAGCCATTCAGCCAGCCGGCAGGCCCAGTCATAGTGCTGGGAATAAGCGTTTACTCCGATCAGCTTACAGCCGGAAAAAGAAGCCATCTGGACCTGCTCATCCCTGCAGGTATAGGTGGGCAGTTTGGCGGCGCCCAGATCGTCGCCCCAGATCTCGCCTAAGGCCACGGCATTCCATACGCCGCTGACGCCCGCGATCACGGAACCCTCCTGGACGCCTTCCATGAAGCCTTCATCCGTCCGGTCAGAAAACCCCGGGCTGGCGGCGATATCCAGCATGGCCTGGGCCACATCCACGCCCTTAAACGTTCCTTCCGTCTGGTTCCAGGCGCAGTGATTGGTGATCCCGTCCTCATTGAGGCCCACATCCATCCCGGCGCCGCCGAAAAAGGCATAGACATACCAGGCAGAAGACCAGTCCATGGAAAAATACTTCCCGTTCTCAGCGGCGTTCTCCAAGATCCCATCCAGGGTACGGACATCCTCTTCTGAAAGATATTGTTTATCATAATATAGGAAATAGCCGTTGTCTGCCGTCAGGGGATAGGCAAAGAGCGTGTTCCCGACAGAGGCGGCTTCCACGGCTTTTGGCAGGTGCTGGGCGGCCACTCTGGCGGGATCGGCCACAGGCTCTAAGGCTCCGGCGGCCGCGAGGGCGTTCAGTTGGTCGTCGGCGAATGTGAACACGTCGGCGCCTTCCTCCAGGCCGCCGAGGAGAGCGTCTTTGCACGCGGATTCTCCCTGCGCCTCGATCGTGATGAGAAAGTCTGCCTGATCCTCATATTCCTTCTGAAAGCCGCTGATGAGCTGTCTTAAGAGGTCCTGGTCTTCCTCGGCGCCCCAGACGGTCAGCCGTATCTTCGGGGAAACAGCGTCCGGAGGATCCTCTTTATCTGCCTGATCGCCGCGGCCGCATCCAGCCAGCGGGAGCATGCAGAAGACAGACAGCAGCAGTATGTAAAATGTTTTTTTCATGTGTCCCTCCCGATCATCTCTTGAAAGATCTCGTTTTATTATACTTCATCAGGACAGAGCAGGTCAATACACCTCATCCAAAAGGAGTGAAAAAGAGTCGCGGTCCGGGCGTCCGGGCACAGACGAAAAAAACCAGATGAAATCAGTAGAAATTGTATAAACGGATATCGGGACATAAAGGGAACATATGTGACTATAATACAGAATATCACTGAAATTTTAGAAAAATTTTAGTGACGTTGCCTAGACGATCCGGGCGAAATGTGTTATATTTATACTTACATTAGTCGTTAGCGTTTTAACTACTGAGTCAGGAGGTAATAAAAAGAGGATGAGTATGGCAAAAAAGACTGTCCCATTCCAGGGAACAAAAGAGCAGGAAGAAAAACTGCTTGAAATGATCAGGGCGCATAAGGGCGAAAAAGGCGCTTTGATGCCGATCCTGCAGCAGGCACAGGACATTTATGGATATCTTCCGATCGAAGTGCAGAAGATCATATCAGATGAAACAGGGATACCGATGGAGAGGATCTACGGTGTTGCAACATTCTATGCACAGTTCGCACTGCAGCCGAAAGGTAAATATCGCATCTCCGTCTGCTTGGGAACAGCTTGCTATGTTAAGGGTTCCGGCCAGATCTACGAAAAATTGCAGGAAATACTCCAGATCCAGGGTGGAGAATGTACTCCGGACGGCAAGTTTTCACTGGAAGCCTGCCGGTGCGTTGGTGCCTGCGGCCTTGCTCCTGTAATGATGGTCAATGAGGATGTACATGGACGTCTCACAGCAGACGATGTCCAGGGCATCATCGACAAATACAATGCATAAACCGGAATTCGTATAAGGAGGAAATATTTATGAAATCCCTTGAGGAATTGAATGCAGTACATGATAATGTAAAGGGTCTCATAAGCTTAAGGCTGGAAGGTGAGGCAGACGCGTCTACAGACGGATGTCGTTACCATGTATTAGTCTGCGGTGGTACTGGATGTACTTCTTCCGGAAGTAAGCAGATCATCGAGAAATTAAATGAAGAGATCGCAAAGAATGATATAGCGAAAGATGTCAAGGTCGTACAGACAGGATGCCATGGTCTGTGTGCTCTCGGACCGATCATGATCGTTTATCCGGAAGGCACATTCTACTCCATGATCTCCGCCGACGATATCCCGGAGATCGTATCCGAGCATCTGGCAAATGGACGTGTGGTCACACGCTGTGTCTATGATGAGACGATCACAGAAGACGGCTTCCAGTCCATGCACGAGACGAATTTCTACAAGAAACAGAACAGGGTCGCGCTGCGTAACTGCGGTCTGATCGATCCTGAGAACATTGATGAGTACATAGCACGCGACGGATACCAGGCATTGGCGAAAGTCTTAAAAGAGATGACTCCGGACGATGTTGTAAAATGTCTGTTGGACAGCGGTCTGAGGGGCCGCGGCGGCGGTGGATTCCCGACTGGACGTAAATGGCAGCTGGCGATGGGCAACGATGCCGATCAGAAATATGTCTGCTGTAACGCCGACGAAGGTGACCCGGGTGCGTTCATGGACCGTTCCGTTCTGGAAGGCGATCCGCACGTTGTACTGGAAGCCATGGCGATCGCCGGTTATGTGATCGGGGCTGACCAGGGTTATATCTATGTACGTGCAGAGTATCCGATCGCTGTCGATCGTCTGAAGATCGCCATCGCACAGGCCAGGGAACAGGGCCTGCTGGGCAAGAACATCTTCGGGACAGACTTTAACTTCGACGTTGACCTGCGTCTGGGCGCCGGCGCATTCGTATGTGGTGAGGAGACAGCCCTCCTGACATCCATCGAAGGCAAGAGGGGCGAGCCGCATCCGCGTCCTCCATTCCCGGCTGTAAAAGGTCTCTGGGAAAAACCAACGATCCTGAACAACGTGGAAACATATGCAAACATCCCGCAGATCATCTTAAAGGGTGCGGACTGGTTCGCATCCATGGGTACAGAGAAATCCAAAGGTACGAAAGTATTCGCCCTTGGCGGTAAAGTCAACAACGTAGGTCTGGTAGAGATCCCGATGGGGACCACACTGCGCGAGATCGTAGAAGAGATCGGCGGCGGCATCCCCAACGGAAAGAAATTCAAAGCTGCACAGACCGGCGGTCCTTCCGGCGGATGTATCTCAGCAGAAAACTACGATATCCCGATCGATTACGACAACCTGATCGCGATCGGTTCCATGATGGGTTCCGGTGGTCTGATCGTCATGGATGAAGACAGCTGTATGGTCGATATCGCTAAATTCTTCCTTGAGTTTACAGTAGACGAATCCTGTGGTAAATGTACACCTTGCCGTATCGGTACGACCCGCTTGCTGGAGATGCTCAATAAGATCTCCGACGGCAAAGCAACGATGGAAGACCTTGATAAGATCGAAGAACTCGCTGCATACATGAAACAGAACGCATTGTGCGCCCTGGGCCAGACAGCGGCGAACCCGGTATTGTCCACGATCAAGAACTTCAGGGATGAATACGTTGCGCATATCGTTGACAAGAAATGTCCTGCAGGCGTATGTAAGAATCTGCTGACATACAGCATCGATCCTGAGAAATGTAAAGGATGTACAATGTGTGCGAAGAACTGTCCGGCAGAAGCGATCACAGGCGAGAAGAAGAAACCACATGAGATTGATCCTGATAAGTGTCTGAAGTGCGGCGTATGTATGTCTAAGTGTAAATTCGACGCAATCATAAGGAAATAAGGGAGGATCGTACAGATTATGGAAAACATTACAATTAAAATAAATGGCATGGAAGTATCTGCACACGCAGGTTCTACTATCCTTGAAGCTGCCAGGGGCGCTGGTATCGATATCCCGACTCTCTGCTTTTTGAAAGAGATCAATGAGATCGGAGCCTGCCGTATCTGCGTAGTAGAAGTAAAAGGCGCAAGGAGCCTGGTGGCTGCCTGCGTATACCCGATCAACCCGGGCATGGAAGTATTCACCAATACTCCTCTGGTAAGGGAATCCAGGAAGAAGACACTGGAGCTGATCCTCTCCGATCATGAGAGGAAATGTCTCTCCTGCGTACGCAGCGACAACTGCGAGCTGCAGAAACTGTGTAAAGACCTGGGTGTAGAAGACGAGAGCATGTATGACGGCGCGAAGAACGAGTACGAACTGGACGAGTCCGCTCCGCATATGATCCGCGACAACAACAAATGTATCCTCTGCCGCCGCTGCGTAGCTGTCTGTGACAAAGTACAGGGCATCGCCGTGATCGGAGCCAACGAGCGTGGATTCAAGACACACATCAGCTCCGCATTTGAGATGGGCCTGGCAGATACCAGCTGTGTATCCTGCGGACAGTGTATCGTAGCATGTCCGGTAGGCGCGATCTATGAGAAAGACAACACGAAAGAAGTCCTCGACGCGATCGCGGATCCGGATAAATTCGTCGTTGTACAGACAGCTCCGGCTGTACGTGCGGGCTTAGGCGAAGAATTCGGACTTCCTGTAGGATCCAGTGTGGAAGCACAGGTAGAAGGCAAGATGGCTGCAGCGCTGCGCCGCCTTGGCTTTGACAAAGTATTTGACACCAACTTCTCCGCTGACCTTACGATTATGGAAGAAGCCCATGAATTCCTCGACAGAGTGAAGAACGGCGGGAAACTGCCTCTGATCACATCCTGTTCACCGGGCTGGATCAAATACTGTGAGCATTACTTCCCGGATATGACAGAGAACCTGTCAAGCTGTAAATCTCCGCAGCAGATGTTCGGCGCTACAGTGAAGACCTACTATGCAGAGAAGATGGGCATCGATCCGAAGAAGATCGTCAGTGTATCCGTGATGCCTTGTACAGCGAAGAAATTCGAGATCGGACGCGACGACCAGTCTGC
Organism: uncultured Lachnospiraceae bacterium; assembly: GCA_910584115.1. Taxonomy (GTDB): domain Bacteria; phylum Bacillota; class Clostridia; order Lachnospirales; family Lachnospiraceae; genus MGBC164599. The sequence goes on along the minus strand of CAJTYN010000042.1, from coordinate 2,629 downwards.
AGCCGGAGTACCGGATGTAGATATCTCCATCACGACCAGAGAACTGGCTCGGATGATCAAGGGCGCCGGCCTGCGTTTCTTAGATCTGCCGGTTGAAGACTTTGACGATCCGTTAGGAGAAGGCACAGGCGCGGCTGTCATCTTCGGTGCGACCGGCGGTGTTATGGAAGCAGCCTTAAGGACAGCAGTGGAAGAACTGACAGGCGAAGAACTGAAGAACCTCGACTTCACAGATGTCAGGGGCGTTGAGGGCATCAAGGAAGCCAGCTATGACGTAGCAGGCATGACTGTAAAAGTTGCCATCGCATCTGGTCTTGGCAATGCACGGAAACTGCTCAACGACGTGAAAGACGGCAAAGCAGATTATCATTTCATCGAGATCATGGGATGCCCGGGCGGCTGTGTAAACGGCGGCGGACAGCCACATGTACCTGCAAGATTCAAGAACGCCAACGACGTAAGGGCTCTGCGCGGTAAGATCCTCTATGATTATGACGCAGCAAACCCGATCCGGAAATCTCACGAGAATCCGCAGATCAAGAAGGTTTATGACGAATTCTTCGGCGAACCAGGAAGCCATAAAGCACATGAGATCCTCCACACATCCTATGTGAAGAGAGAGATCAACCGTATTCCTGACTAAAAGATCCTGGATATAGAGAACTGGATATAAGAGTAGATGAAGAGAGGATCTGTCCGATCGTGGGCAGGTCCTTTTGGATTGCAGACAGCAGATCCGTCCTAATCTATAGAACAGATCCTTGCATCTTGGGACAAGGTTGTGGTATCATAGATCCAGTGACCAAAAACGATAAAATACAACGTTAGGATTATTGATATGCGACCGATAGATTGGATATATGCGGTCTTATGGCTGCTGGCTGTCCCGACCGCTGCCGGGATGGCGCTGACACGGTACACAGATAAAAGGAAGAGTCTCTGTTTTTCGGTGGTCTGCGGATACGCAGGCCTGTTTGCAGTGGCGCAGATCATCATCGTCCCGGGGATCTTTCTGAAAGCGTCCCTGACCACGGTGATGTGGATCTACCGGATAGTGGCCCTGGCGGCTGCGGCTCTGGGAGTGCTCTTGAGTCTCCGTGACATAAAAGAGATGATCGTGGGGGTGTTTCGGAACAGGAAGCCGGTGAAGACCTCCGAGCGGGTGCTGCTGTTCATTGCCATCCTGCTGGTGGTCGTCCAGATGGCCGTTGCCCTGATCATGGTACACCACGACGCGGACGATTCTTTTTATGTGGCGTCGGCCAGCACCGCTGTGTACACGGATACGATCTTTGTGTATGATCCATATACGGGGATCGCCTACAAGCAGCTTCCAAGCCGATATGTGCTCTCGCCGTTTCCCATATACGAAGCGATCCTGGCACAGACGATAGGCGTGGAGGTTCCTTATCTTGTCTACACGGTCTTTCCGGTATTTATGATCGGGCTGGCCTATCTGGTCTACTGGCTGTGGGCGGATCTGCTCTTTGACGGGGACCGGAAGCAGCAGGCATTGTTCATGATCTTTATCAGTGCTGTGCTGGTCTTCTCGAATTATTCCGTGTATACGGCGGGGACCTTCCTGCTTCTGCGCGTCTGGCAGGGAAAAGCCGTCCTGGCGGGGATCTTGCTGCCCGCGACAGCTTATATGTGCGCGCGTCTGATGACCAGAAAGCCCGGGGGCGGCGGATGGCCCGCACTCTTCTGTCTGCAGCTGGCCGCGTGCTTAGTCTCCTCCATGGGGATCATCCTCTCGGCGCTCATGGTGGGACTCTACGCGTTCGTGTGCGGGGTCTGCGCCTGGGATTGGAAGAAGGTGGGAAAAGCGCTGTTCTGCTGCGCGCCGAACCTGATCTTCGCGATCATCTATATAGTCATACGTTGAGTCTGCAGATTTAGGAGGCGTCTTTGAGATGATAGAACGTATATGGGAAATGAGTGTAAAGACCTGGCAGGCGTACTGGGGGGAGGGCTGGCATGTATATCTGTTCCTGCTGTGCCTGGCAGCGATCCTCTTCCTGAAAAGATCCAAGGTGGAGAAAAAGGTCTTCCTGGGTTATACGCTGGCGGCCCTGGCCGTTTTCTTCCTGCCGTTTACGGCTCAGGTCATTGCAGAGCACTGCATCGGTGAGTCTGTCTACTGGCGTGTGCTCTGGCTCTTGCCGGTGGCGCCGACGATCGCCTATGTGTGTACCAGACTGTGCACAGCCTGGAAGAACGCGGGACTCCAGATGATCCTGGCCGCTGTCTGCCTGGGGGCCATCGTATTTACCGGGACGCAGGTCTATGTGGAGGGGAATTATCATATGCCCGAAAATCAGGAAAAAGTTCCCTATGAGATCAAGGGGATCGCGGATCTGATCAGGGACAACGCGGGGGGCGCGGAGAAAAAGAGGTTGGTCGCCCCGGACAAGATCGCCACGTATATGCGGATCTACGCACCGGATATAGAGATGGCTTATGGCCGGAGTTCCAGGGGGACCGTACGAAAAGCCTCCAAACAGCTCCACATCCTTCTGAACCAGGATCCCCAGGAGACAGAGCCTTTCCAGGTGGCGGCTCTGGCACAGAGAGTCCGGTGCAACTATCTGGTGGCCTGGGTGGAAGAGGCGGGCGTGGATCAGGAATA
>CAJTYN010000041.1 GCA_910584115.1 uncultured Lachnospiraceae bacterium | reverse complement strand
GGGGCATACAGGTGACGGAGACTCTCCTTGACAGCATCAACCAGGCAGTAGACAAGGCGCGGGAGAAGGGCGCGAAAGATGTGGTGATCATCAGCTCCCAGGCGGCATTTATCGTAAATGTGGCCAACAACACCGTGATCACATCTATGTCAGGCGCAGAGATGCGGGACAATATCTTTACGAATATCGACAGTGCCGTATTGGTATAGCCGGACCATAACGGAGGCTTAGTCTCTCTGCCCGAATGGCGGGAGGCGGCGGCACGAGAGAGCGAAGAGAAAAAGCGTATATTTTTTTAAATATCAGAAAGGAAGTAATATTATGGTCAGATCAATGTTTGCAGGAGTCGCAGGTTTACGTACACATCAGTCCAAATTGGACGTTATCGGCAACAATATCGCCAATGTAAATACCTGGGGATATAAAGCGGGATCTGCGAACTTCATGGATTCACTCTACACAAATACAACGAATTCCACAGGTGGTAATGCTGCGACCGTCGGCGGTCTCGGCGGTATCAACGCATCTCAGGTGGGTTACGGTGTACAGATGTCTTCCATCAGCCGTGATTTCAGCAAGAGCACGCCTTATTCTACAGGACGTGAACTGGATGTGATGATCGAGGGGACAGGATTTTTGATCGTGAGTACATCACCGGGAGCTGCCAATAACACCCCGTTAAACGTTACAGACGATCTGAAGAATGCCGACAGAGGATTGAAATTATCCAGAGTCGGGATCTTAGCTGTGGATAACGAAGGCTATCTGGTAGATAATAATGGTAACTATATCTATGGATACGCACCAGATGATCCGACCCAGGGAGATACAGGGTTCAATGAAACGCAGATCGGACGTATCCAGATACCGGCAAACGGGCAGGATCTTTATAGGCTGCAGAACTACAAGATCATGAGCGATGGCACAGTGGTCGGTTTCACGACAGATACAGAGCAGAAGATCACTCTCGGCAAGATCGCGTTGGCTGATGTGCAGAATGTGAACGGCCTGCAGAGTGATTCCGGTTATTACTATAACATGGGAGACAACTCAGGGACCTGTATGGCTGCCCAGTCCAACGGGATCCTTGGTACATTCCTCTCCAGTTACCTGGAAATGCCCAACGTCGACCTGGCGAAGGAATTTTCAGAGATGATCACGACCCAGAGGGGTTACCAGGCAAATACGAAGGTCATCACCGTGACAGATGAGATGCTCCAGGAGCTGGTAAATATGAAACGTTAGTGTTAGTGAGCGGTAAGGCATCGCCCGCCTAAGGAGCGCCTCAAAACGCTCCTTGGGATTTTGCTGCCAGGGGAGCAGCAGGAATCTTTAAATGTAAGGAGGAAGTGCGGGGATAGTCATGATAGAACTGACGAAGATCAATAATGAACCGATCATCATCAACAGCGGCCGCATCGAGTGTGTGGAGCAGATCCCAGAGTCAAAGGTGATCATGGACACAGGGCGCTACTACGTGGTGCTGGAAAAAGTGGAGGAGATCATCCAGAAGACCATCGAGTACAACGGCAGGATCCGGGAATTTGGGGAAATGATCAGAAATTCATAGATACAGGGAAAGGATGAAAAAATGGATATTACAAGTATTCTAGGTTTGGTGCTCGGCGCGGCGCTGATCGTATTCGGGATCGGGTTCGATGCCTTGGGAAATTTCTGGGATGCGCAGAGTCTTATCATCGTATTCGGCGGCAGCTTGGCGGCGGTCATCGCCAGCTATCCTCTGAGCAGCTTGAAATCGGTCATCCGCCATACCGGTATGCTGATCAGCGGCAAGAAATACGATCCGGCTGTAGTGATCGACCAGTTGGTGGATATGGCGCAGATAGCCAGGAAGAACGGGCTTTTAGCATTGGAGGAAAAAGCCAATGCGCTGGACGACCCTTTCTTCAAACAGGCGGTCATGCTGGTGGTGGATGCCATGGAAGCGGAAAAAGTCCGGGAGATGCTGGAAGGATCCGTGGAAAATATGGCGGCCCGTCATGAGGAATGCGCGGGGATCTGGATGAAGGCGGGAGCCTACGCCCCGGCCTTTGGTATGATCGGTACGCTGATCGGTCTGGTCAACATGCTCAAGAACATGAACATGGATGCCGGCGGCAGCAGCACCATCGGGCAGGATATGTCTGTCGCCTTGATCACCACATTTTACGGATGTATCCTGGCGAACCTGATCTATCAGCCGATCGGAAAGAAACTCAGTGTCCGCAACGAGGAGGAGATCCTCTACAAGCAGATCATCATCGAAGGCGTACTGGGGATCCAGACCGGTGACAATCCTAAGAACCTGAAAGAACGTCTGGTATCTTTCCTGGATACGAAGAAACAGCTGGAACTCCTCCAGTCAGACAGTGGTTCGGGCGAATAGTTCAGGAAGCAGGATGAGGTGAGATGCTATGAAAAAACGAAAATCCTCGGGAGAGGGCGGCGCAAACTGGATGGATACATATGGGGACATGGTGACCCTGCTGCTGTGTTTCTTCGTATTGCTGTATTCCATTTCTTCGGTAGACCAGCAGAAATGGGAGATCATCGTAAAGAGCTTTAACCCCGGCGCTGATGCCGTATCCCAGATCGTCACGGACAGCGATCTAAAAGAGGGCGACGACGATGTGGAAGGGCATATGGAAAAGCCCGAGATGGTGGATGATTTCGAGGATCTGATGTATAGCCTGCAGGAACTCATCCAGGAAGGAAAGCTGAGCGACAATGTATCAGTCGAGGGCGGAGAAGGATTTGCGTTCGTCACATTCCGGGATATGGTATTCTTTGACGGGGATAGTTCGGTGCTCAAAGATGAGGGAAAACCTGTCCTGGAGGCTTTCGGACAGGCCATGTCGTCCGTGAGCGACTCGATCGAGCAGGTCCAGGTATTGGGGCATACATCCCAGGCATCGCCCAATATCCCCAACGAGGCGCATACAGACCGTCTGCTCTCAGCAGAGCGTTCTGCGGAGGTGGTGGCGTACTTACAGCAGGTGAGCAATATCGATCCTGCGAAGATGATCAGTTCAGGGTTTGGGCAGTTTCGGCCCATCGCCACTTTTGACACGCCGGAGGGAAGGGCGCAGAACCGCCGTGTGGAGATCCTCATCACGAGGACGGGCGCGGTGGAACAGAACCTGGATGCGTATTATGATCAAGTATATGGACAGTGATAAAGGAGCGCAAAAATGTCTGAAGTATTATCACAAAGCCAGATAGATGCTCTTCTGAACTCCATGAGGGGAGGGGGTGACGACAGCCCTGCCCCCGAGGAGAAAGAAGAAAAGAAAGAAGTAGAATACAGGAAATATGATTTCTACAGTCCCAGGAAATTCACGACAGAAAAGCTGAAGCTCCTCCGCAATATCTTTGAGAACTACTGCAGGATCGCGGCTTCCCAGATGAACAGCCTGTTCAGGCTCTCGAGCGATCTGGAAGTGCTGGCGGTGGAAGAGCAGCGGTACAGTGAATTTAACAATTCCCTTGCAGACAGCGATGTGATGACCCTGGTAAAAGTCATGCTGCCGGAACAGGCGAAGAACCCGCCGATCCTGATGCATATATCCCCATGGCTGATGGTCAATATGATCGACCGTATGATGGGCGGTACAGGGGATGACGACAGCATCGACAGCGGGTATGTGTATACGTCCATCGAAAATGTCCTGTACCAGAAGGTGATGACTTATCTGGTCCACGCCATGCAGGACGCTTGGGCCACGTACATACGGCTGGATACAGAATTTGAAAGGATGGAGCAAGATCCCAGCATGTTCCAGGAGATCAGCCTGGATGAGACAGTCGCCATCGTCGTATTGACGGTCAAGATGGGAGAACTGACAGGGACGGTCAATATCTGTATCCCGGGGACGCTGCTCACAGATATCTTCAACACCATCGACCGCAAGAAGAACATCAATCTTGATGCCGATAGTGAAGATAACAGGAACACGAGAGAGACCATCATGGATAGCATCCGTGATTCAGCGCTGTATGTAAATGCTCAGCTGGGCGTTGTGGAAGTCAGCCTGCACGATCTGTACGATCTGCATGTGGGCGATGTCATAGACCTGAACAAGCCGAAAGGGTCGGAAGTATTCCTGTTCATACAGGATCAGCCCTGGTTTACCGGCAGATTGGGTGTCCACAAGAAGAATATGGCAGTGAAGATCGAGAAGCGGATCGCTGATGAAGAGGACGAAGAGGAGCTGCGCAAGCTCATACTCCAGGATGAAAAGGAAGACGTGCTGGAAGAAATGGAAATGGAAACAGAAATAATATAAAATCTTAAGGAGAGGTAAAGGAAGATGGCAAAAATTTTATTAGTAGATGATGCGGCATTTATGAGGATGATGGTAAAAGACACACTGACAAAGGCAGGCTATACGGATCTGTATGAAGCTGCAGACGGCGTGCAGGCTGTAGAGAGCTATGCGGAGATCCAGCCGGATCTTGTGATCATGGATATCACGATGCCGAATATGGACGGCCTGGAAGCTTTAAAAGCGATCAAAGCAAAAGACCCCAATGCGACAGTCGTGATGTGTTCCGCGATGGGTCAGGAGAGCATGGTCATCGAAGCTATAAAATCAGGTGCCAAAGATTTTATCGTGAAGCCATTTAAACCAGACCGCATCCTGAAGACTGTATCCAGTATCGTGGATGCTTGATCAAAGGAGGAGCAGGCATGTCTTTTCTCAGTTCATTTAATATCAGCGCATCTGCGTTGACTGCCCAGCGGATGCGGTTGGATGTGGCGTCGGAAAATATTGCGAACATCGATACGACAAGGACGGAGGGGGGCGGGACTTACCGCCGTAAGCTCGTCGTCCTGGAAGAGGTCAGGAACAATACTTTCCGTGAGGCGCTCTTGAGCGCGGCAAATAACCACGAGACGACAAAGGGCGGTGTCCGGGTATCGGAGATCATAGAAGATGAGAGCGAATTTAAGCGTGTATACAACCCTGACCACCCGGATGCGGACGATGAAGGGTATGTTGCTATGCCAAATGTGGATCTGATCAAGGAAACTGTTGATAGTATGTCCGCTACCAGGTCTTATGAAGCCAACATCACGGCATTTAATTCTCTGAAGACTATGGCACAGAAGGCTCTGGAGATCAAGTAAGCGAGTAAAGAGGCATTTTATCTAGATTCACGGAAAGAGAGTAAAAACATATGAGTTTTAAAGAGTTTAGCACATTAGAGATAGATGCCATAGGCGAGATACTGAACATCAGTCTTGGCTCTTCCGCTACTGCTCTTTCTACAATGTTGAGTACGCGGACAGACATTACAACTCCAAAGGTGACGGTCGTTGCCAAAGAGGAATTTGAGTTCGAGGACCTGGAACCCGCCATCGGCGTGGAGATCACGTATGTGGAAGGGCTGCGGGGCAGCAACATCATGCTCTTAAAGCGCGCAGATGTCAAGATGATCGTGGAGATGATGATGGGCATGGAGATCCCGGAGGATCAGTTCGAGTTGAATGAGATCAACCTGAGCGCCATCTGTGAAGCCATGAACCAGATGATGGGGGCATCTGCCACGGCGCTTTCAGAGTTCCTGGGTGAGACAGTCAATATATCCACGCCGACGACCTCAGAGGTCAGGGACGTCCACGAGTTTAAGGAAAAATATTTTGCGGACGAAGATCGGATGGTCTGCGTGGAGTTCATGCTGCGCATCGGGGATGCCATGGGGAGCAAATTCATGAACCTGATGCCCATCGATCTGGCGAAAAAACTGGTATCAAGCTTCCTCCCGGAGGGCATGCTGGATATGGAAGGGGAAGGACCCACTCCGGAACCGGCTCCCGCCGCGGTGGCAGAACCCGAGGAAGGACCGTCCGATCGGATGATGAGTCAGGACGAGATCGAAGCGCTCTTAGCCGGAGGCGACGCGGGAGCGGAGGAAGGACCGCAGGAAGAGGAGACTTCCAACCGGATGATGAGTCAGGATGAGATCGAGGCGCTCTTAGCCGGAGGCGATGCAGGAGCAGAAGAAGGACCGCCAAAAGAGGCGGCGTCTGGCGGGGTGATGAGTCAGGATGAGATTGAAGCACTTTTAGCCGGTGGCGCTGATAAGCCCCAGGAGGTGCCCGCGCCCCAGCCGACGGCGGCAGCACCGCTGGAGAGCCAGCCTGTCCAGCCTGCGCCGCAGCCCATGGCACAGCCGCAGATGGCGGTGCAGCAGCCGATGATGCAGCCCGTGATGAGCAATCCGATGACCGACCAGATGATGGCGCAGATGCAGCAGATGACCCAGATGATGAGTCAGATGCAGCAGGTGATGATGGATCAGATGCAGAACAGGAACGCATCCGGGCCGAAGAAGCTGAATGTCCATCCGTTGCCCACAGATCCGCTGGCTCCGAGGAGCAGCATAGGGGAAGAACAGGAAGAGAACATGGATATGATCCTCGGCGTCCCGTTGGAAGTCTCTGTGGAGATCGGGCGCACCAGGAAGCTGGTCAAGGATATCCTGGAATTCACCAAAGGTTCACTGGTCGTGCTGGATAAGGTGGCCGGGGAGCAGGTCGATCTGTTCGTAAATGGTCAATGTATCGCGAAAGGCGATGTAGTAGTCGTAGAAGATAATTTTGGGATCCGTATCACAGAGATCCTTGCAGAAGATATACCTGTTGTGGAATAAGGTGGATAGATGCTCGGAGGGATTTTGACAGCGGTCGGCACATTATGTATCGTGGTGCTGATCATATATTTGAGTTATGTGGCGGCAAGATTAGTGGCCAAAGGTTCTGTCCGCGCAGGCCGTTCCCAGTACATGCGTATGGTGGATCAGCTGCCTGTGGGACAGGACCGGTCCGTATCCGTTATACAGGTGGGAGATCGTTATTTCCTGCTCGGTATCGCTGAAAAGGAGATCGGTATGCTGGCTGAACTGGAAGAGGAGGGGCTGATCCCGTTGCAGGAAGAGGAATCAGTATCTCAGGCTCCGGTGCCGGATTTCAAAGATCTGTTGAGTAAGCTGGGGGATGCCAGGAAACACTGGAATGATAAGAAGTAGCACAACGGATAAGGAGTTGGAGTGAATGGACGGAATGGATGCACTTGTAAATATTAACGGGGATCGGGTGCCGACGCTGGAATTGCTGTTGATGCTGACAGTGATCGCGCTGCTGCCCTCCCTCCTCGTTATGATGACATCATTTACTAGGATCGTCATCATCCTGTCTTTTGTCAGAAATGCTCTGGGAGTCCAGCAAGTGCCGCCGAGTATGGTGATGGTTGGGATCTCGTTATTTCTGACGCTTTTTATTATGGATCCGGTGATCTCAGAGGTCAACACCGCCGCCTATGAACCCTATAGGCAGGAGGAGATATCTATGGAGGAGGCGCTTGATCGGGCGCAGGTGCCTCTGAAAGAATTTATGCTGCGCCAGACGGAACTCAGTTCGGTCAATATGTATATCGAGCTGTCGGGGACAGGAGAAGTGGAAGAATTGACCGAACTGCCCATGACAGTGATCGTTCCTGCATTTATGACATCCGAGTTAAAACGTGCATTTATGGCGGGATTTTTGCTTTTCCTGCCTTTCCTGCTGATCGATATCGTTGTTTCCACCACGCTGATGTCTATGGGAATGTTCATGCTGCCCCCGGCGACGATCGCCCTGCCTTTTAAATTACTGCTCTTTGTCACGGTGGATGGCTGGCAGCTGTTGTTCTCGACCCTAGTGCAGAGTTTCCGCTGAAGATTTAGGAGGGATCTATGACAAATGGTGAAGTTTCAGACTTGATGTATGAGGTATTCGTGCTGGCGCTCAAGCTGGCGGCTCCTATGCTCGTGATCAGTATGCTGATCGGGCTTGTGATCTCCATCTTCCAGGCGGCGACGCAGATCCATGAGCAGACGATCACGTTCCTGCCAAAACTCCTGGTGATCGCAGTGATCTTGGTGTTCACGGGCAGCAACATGCTGGTGATGCTCCAGGATTTTACCCAGAAAGTCTTTCAATTGATGGCGGCTCTCTAGCGGCCCGGCGGAGGTTGGGATGGAATGTTGATCACAGATACGGCACAATTTGTGCTTTTTTCCCTGATCATGATGCGGATGGCCGGATTTGTGCTGCTGAACCCGATCCTGGGACGGAACAGTATACCGATGATCGCGAAAGCTGGGTTCATCCTGGTGCTGACGGTCCTTTTGTATCCTTTTTCACAGGGGGAGGCGATGGAAGTCGGGTCGCCCCTGGTGTACGGGATCCTGTTGATGAAAGAATTCGTGATGGGTTATTTCCTGGGATTTGTGATACAGCTCTTCAGCCTGGTGATTACCTTCGGGGCGCAGATCATCGACTTTCAGCTGGGCCTGTCCATGGCGATGATCTATGATGTACAGAACAATGCGCAGATCCCGCTCTCAGGCAGTATCTACAACGCATTCTTCATGCTCATATTTTTCGCGACAGACGGCCATCTGGCCATGATGCGGATCTTGCTGACCTCTGCGGAGGTGGTGCCCTATGGGGAAGTCACCTTTGCCAGTACGGCGTTCTGGGCGATGCTGGATATCTTTTCCGAATGTATCGTGATGGCGGTGAAGTTTGCGTTTCCCATAATGGCCGCGGAGTTCATCATCACGATGGGGATGGGGATCCTGATGAAGATGATCCCCCAGATCAATGTTTTTGTGGTGCAGATCCAGGTGAAGATCATCGTGGGCCTGGCTCTGTTCCTGTTCCTTTTTTCGCCGATGTCAGACTTCCTGGGAAACCTGATCACGGAGATGCTGCGGCAGATGAGGGATATACTGCAGCTTTTGTAGCTGCTTTAAGAAAACGGCCGTCGGCCGTGTAAAAGGATGTGAGTAAAATGGCGGACGGGCCAGGCGGAGAGAAGACTGAGAAAGCCACACCTAAAAAGCGACGGGACCAGCGAAAGAAAGGTAATGTCTTTACCAGTAAGGATGTGGCCACACTCATCTCATTTTTGGCAGGGTTTTACGGGCTGAAGTTCTTCTTCCCGCTCATATACCGGAATACGAAAGCGTATCTGCTCCGCTATCTGGGGTACATGGCGACCATTGAGGAACTATCCATGGGGACGCTGCAGTCGATCGGGATGAATACGATGCTGACGATCGCGATCGTGTCCCTGCCATTTCTGGCGATCATGACGGCCATAGGGGTCGTGAGCACGGGCATCCAGACCCGGTTCCTCTTTACGATGGAACCTGTAAAGCCCAAATTCGGTAAATTAAATCCGATCAATGGGATCAAAAATCTGTTTTCTCTGAAAAATCTGGTGGAGCTGCTGAAGAATCTGGTCAAGATCACGATCTTACTCATATTCCTCTATAATATGATACGGGGCGACCTCTTCGGCATTGCCCGCACCATCGATATGGATCTGAAACTGTCAGCGGCGTATACGCTGGATGCCATCATGAAGATCGTGTTCCGTCTGGCGCTGGCCTTTGCGGTATTGGCGGCTTTTGACTTTCTCTATCAGCATTGGGATTATGAGCGTCAGTTAAAGATGACGAAACAGGAAGTCAAGGAAGAGTTCAAGCAGACAGAAGGTGATCCGAAGGTCAAGGGCAAGATCAGGGAGATCCAGCAGCAGCGTGCCAGGAGCCGTATGATGCAGGCCGTTCCAGGCGCGGATGTGGTCATCCGAAACCCGACCCATTACGCGATCGCCCTCAGATATGATATCGAGAAGGACAACGCGCCGATCGTGGTGGCAAAAGGGCAGGATGAGCTGGCTCTGCGTATCGTGGCAGTGGCTGAGGAGCATGAGGTCCATATCGTGGAGAATAAGGTCCTGGCGCGGGCGCTCTATGCGACGACGCCCCTGAACAGGGAGATCCCCCAGGAATATTATGGGACGGTCGCTGAGATCCTGGTCTATGTATTTAAGGAAAATCACAAAGTGATCCTGTAAGGAATGACAGTAATAGATTGGTGGAGACATGAAGAGAGTAATGAATAATGCGGTGTCGTTATTTGTAGTAGTGATCGTGCTGCTGCTGATCATACCGCTGAGTCCGTTTTTTCTGGACATTATGATCATTTTAAATATATCGATCGGTCTGATCATCTTGCTGATCAGTATGAACATCACGGAGGCTTTGGAATTTTCGATCTTTCCGTCGCTGCTTCTGATCACCACATTATACCGGCTGGGCATCAACGTATCCTCGACCCGGAACATCCTGACAAATTCAGGGAGCGCGGGGCAGGTCATCAAGGCTTTCGGGGATTTCGTCCTCCAGGGGAATGTCGTTGTCGGGTTCGTCATCTTCTTCATCATCGTACTGGTGCAGTTCATCGTGATCACCAAGGGTGCGGAGCGTGTGTCTGAGGTCGCCGCCAGGTTCACCCTGGATGCGATGCCAGGTAAACAGATGGCCATCGACGCGGACTTAAGTTCCGGACTCATCGATGAGAAGGAAGCCAAGCTGCGCCGTTATAAGATCCAGAAAGAAGCAGATTTCTACGGAGCCATGGATGGTGCCACGAAGATCGTAAAAGGGGACGCGGTCATGTCCCTGATCATCACGGCGATCAACTTTATCGGCGGCGTGATCATCGGTATGGTCCAGGGGACGATGGAATTTGGCGAGGTGCTGTCTGTATATTCGATCGCTACGGTGGGTGATGGACTGGTGTCTCAGATACCCGCCCTTCTCATATCTGTGGCCACCGGCATGATCGTGACCCGGGCGACGGCCGAGGGCAGCTTGAACGATGATGTCTCCAAACAGTTTGTGGCTCAGCCCCAGGCGATCATGATCGCGGGTGTGATCGTGGCGGTCTTGATGCTCGTGCCGGGAATGCCCAAATTTCAGATGGCCCTGCTGGCGATCCTTTTGGTGGGCGGCGGCTACATGCTCAGCAGACGGATGCAGGAACTGGCCCAGATGGAAGAACTGGAGTTGGCCGGTCCCGCGGGAGGTCTGGCGGCAGGCGGCCTGATGGAAGAAGAAGGGACGATCAGCGAGGAGGAATATTATCGGGATATCAATAATATCTATTCACTGATCGCGGTTGAGCCTGTGGAGATGGAATTTGGGTATAGCCTGATCCCTCTGGTGGACGAAGCGAGCGGTGGCCGGATGATCAACCGTATCGTGATCTTCCGGCGGCAGTACGCCCAGGAGATGGGCCTGGTGATCCCTTCCATCCGTCTCAGGGACAGTTCCAGCCTGAACACCAACCAGTATGTGATCAAGATCAAAGGCGAAGAGGTGGCAAAAGGCGAGATCCTCGTGGATTACTATCTGGCCCTGGAGCCGCCCACATTGTCCGGGGAAGTGGACGGGATCGAGACTGTGGAGCCGGCCTACGGGATCCCCAGCCGGTGGATCACGCCGGAGAACAAGGAGATCGCCGAGATCTACGGTTATACGGTCATCGACCCGCTGTCCGTCATGCTGACCCATCTCTCAGAGACATTGCGGAGGCATTCCTATGAGCTGATCACCCGTCAGGAAGTGGTGCAGCTGGTGGAGAATACGAAGAAAAATTCACCGGAACTGGTGGAGGAAGTGGTCCCGGCGCTGATCTCTTACGGCGGTTTCCAGAAAGTGCTGGTCAATCTGCTGCGGGAAGGGATCCCGATCAAAGACATGGAGACGATCCTGGAGACGATCGCGGATACGATCCCCAGCACCAGGGATATCGATACGATCACGGAGAACATCCGGATCGCCCTGAAGCGTACGATCACCCGGCGTTTCAGCGACAACGGCAATATGCGTGTGGTGACCCTCGATACAGAGCTGGAAAAGAAGATGATCGCCAGCCTCACAAAGAGCGATCAGGGGACCTATATGGCTCTCAGTCCGGACATCATGCAGAGCATCATCGAGCAGATCAGCGAGGAACTCAAGAAGTTCCACGAGCTGGCGCAAGATCCGATCGTCCTCACCAGCCAGGTCATACGCCCGTATTTTTACCGCTTGATCGAACAGTTTTACCCGAATGTGTATGTGCTCTCTTTTAACGAGATCGCAAACAGTGTGCAGATACAGGCATTAGGAAACATTTCCGGATAGATTTCCAGATAGATGAGCAGGATGCTGAGGAGTTTGAGATATGAGCACGCAAGATCCATACAGCGAGTTGACAAATGAAGAATTGCTGAGAAAATATAAAGAGACGAACGACCTGTCCATGAAGCAGGAGCTGGTCATGCGTTACGTCTATATCGTAAAGAGCATCGCCCTCCAGATGAGGGATGTATACTTGAGCTTCGCGCAGGTGGATGATATGATCAACGACGGCGTGATCGCGATCATGAATGCCTTGGATAAATTTGATTTTGAGAAGAATGTCAAATTTGAGACGTATGTCTCCAAGCGCATCCGGGGGATGATCATCGATCTGGCCAGGAGGCAGGACTGGATCCCGCGGAGCGTGAGAAAGAGCGCAAAGGAGATCGATAACGCCACCACGGAGCTCTACAATGAACTGGGCCGCTATCCCACCGCGGAAGAGACGGCCGACTACCTGCATGTGAGTTTGGATAAATACCATGAAGCCCTCAGCAAGACTAATCTCTTCAACGTCTTATCCCTGGACATGGTCCTGGAGGAGACGATGGAGAACAAGAAGAGCGTCCAGCTCCCTTCGAACAACCAGCAGGAACAGCCGGAGGCCCACCTGCTGGAGAGGGAACTGCACGGGAGACTGGTGGAGGCGCTGCACAGCTTAAAAGAAAATGAGCAGATGGTCGTCTCCCTCTATTATGTAGACGAACTGAATATGAAAGAGATCGCGAAGATCCTTGAAGTCAGCGAGCCGAGGATCTCACAGATACATGCCAATGCGCTGCGCAAGATGCGGCTGTTTTTAAAAGACGACCTGATCGGATGAGAAAGGAGTGACAGGAGATGTTCCAGGGATTTTATAACTTGACTTCCGGTATCCTCACCCAGACCCGGAATCAGAATGTGATCAGTAATAATATGACCAATGTTTCCACGCCCGGTTTTAAGAGTGACAGATATATGGCGACCACCTTCCGGGAAGAGCTGATGTACCGCAGCGGGAATATTGATAAAGACAACCAGACGCAGATTGGGAGTATGGCCATGATCCGCGCGTCTGACGAGACGGTGACGAATTTTGAGACAGGAGTTGTGGAGCCGACCAACGAACCTTTTGATGTGGCGCTGCGCGGCGACGGTTTCTTCATGGTACAGACGCAGGATGGCATCGGGTATACCCGGGACGGGTCCTTTACCCTGGACAACGAGGGGTATCTGACACTGCCTTCCGTGGGCCGGGTGGTCGGGCGCAACGGCCTGATCCGCATCGGAACAGACAAGATCACCATAGATAAGAACGGGCGGATCCGCAGCGAGGACGGCCGGACACAGTATGGGCAGATCGCGGTGGTGGATTTTGCCAACTATGACAATCTGGTCAAAGGCGGCGACGGCGTATTCTACGCAAATGAGCAGCCGACGGCCTCAAACACGGAGATGCTCTGGAAATACCTGGAGCGGTCCAACGTAAATTCCGTCCAGGAGATGGTCAACATGATGAGCAGCCAGAGAGCCCTGCAGAGCGCTTCCCAGGTCCTGAAGATGTATGACCAGATCATGGGGAAAGCGGTCACAGAGATCGGAAAGGTGTAGTAAGATAGGATAAGGAGGGGTGCATATGAACCAATCATTTTATACAGCGGCACTCGGGGTGGGCAGCGAGCAGTATAAGCTGGATATCCTGGCGAACAATACGGCGAATGTCAACACCTGGGGCTATAAGACGAAAGTCCCGATCTTCTCAGAGCTGATGTATTATGAGATGAAAGGAAAAGCCCAGGAGAACAATGAGCTGCTCACGGGGACAGGGATGCGCGTCCAGAAAGCGGATACGGATTTTTCTCAGATGACCCTTGTGGAGAGCGAGGGGGACTATCACTATGCCATCGAAGGCGACGGGTTCTTCATGGTGCGCGATCCGGACACTAACGCCATCACCTATACCCGTGACGGGAGTTTCAGTCTGTCCCTGCGGGGCAATGATTTCTACCTGATCACATCCACGGGCAAGCTGGTCCTGGATCAGAACAGGAACCCGATCCGGGTCGACGACAACAGCCCGGATACACTGCCCATCGGGATCTTCGATTTTGTAAATAAAAATGGCATGCTGAGCGTGGGGGACAATGAATTTACCCCTGTGGCGAAGAACGGGGCGCCTTTTAACGCGCAGAACGCAAGGCTGCGCAAAGGGATGCTGGAACAGTCAAACGTGGATTTTGCCGATCAGATGACGAAAGTGATAGAGGCCCAGAGGGCTTACAGCTATGCTCTGCGGATGGTCCAGACCTCAGACGAGATCGAGAACACGATCAACAATCTGAGGACATGATAGACGCGGGCAAGATAGAAAGGAGTACCTATGGGGATCGAAAAATATGAAGATATGAATGCTCTGGAGATGGATGTGATCAAAGAGGTGGGCAGCATCGGTACAGGGAATGCGGCGACCGCGCTCTCCCAGGTCCTGACGAGGCCCACGAAGATGTCCATTCCCGACGTCTATATCCTGGGTTACAACGAGGCCATCGAGATGATCGGCACGCCGGAGGAGATCGTGGCCGCTGTCCTGATGAAGATGTCGGGAGAGATCAACGGGATCATGCTGTTCGTGCTGAAGATGGATTTCATCAACGCGGTGCTCTCCAGCGTCATGTCTAAGAAGATCGATGATTATATGGAGCTTACAGAGCTGGAGAAATCGGCGCTGGAGGAGGTCGGGAATATCATCATCTCTTCTTATGTGAACGCGCTCTCAGGATTGACAGGTGTGACGATCCAACTGTCCATCCCGAGCATCGCCATCAATATGCTGGGCGGGATCTTGAGCGTGCCGATGGCGGAATTTGGCTATGAAACAGATAAACTGATGATGATAAACGGGAAATTCATCGTAGACGATACGGTATTGGACAGCAATCTGCTGATGATGCCGGATATACGATCTTTAAATCATCTGATGCACAAGTTGGGAGTTGACTGATGTAATGGGGAAGCAGATTATCGTAGGGATAGCGGATATGAAGATGGCCAGGCAGGAGGGTGTGCTGATCACCTATGCCTTGGGTTCTTGCATTGGGATCGCGTTGTATGATCCCATGATCAAGTTGGGGACTTTGGTCCATATTATGCTGCCTGAGCAGGGGACGATGGCTGACAAAAACCTTTACAAATATGCAGATACAGGCGTGCGGGAGACTGTGCGCAAGATGACTGCTTTCGGAGCTGTGAAGAACCGGATGCGGGCAAAGATCGCAGGCGGGGCCAAGATGTTCGAGATGAAAGGCGGCCACGACCTGGGCAACATCGGGGAGAGGAACGCGTTAAACGTAAAAAAGATGCTCCGTGAACAGGGGATACGCCTTGTCGGAGAGGATACAGGGGCAAATTATGCCAGGACCATGTCCATGGATGTCAGTACCGGAAAAGTAACGATCAAGACCTTTGGCAGGCCGGAAATAACCATGTAAAGGAGAGGAAGGATATGGCACAAACAGAGATTTTACTGGAATCAGGGACCAATGAGATAGAGATCATGCAGTTCATACTGTATGGAGAATTATATGGGATCAATGTGGCAAAAGTCACGGAGATCATGATGTCCGATAAGGTCAAATCAGTCCCGCAGGTACATCCGGCTGTGGAAGGGATCTTTAAGCCAAGGGATATATTGCTGACGGTGGTGGATCTGCCCTTTTATCTCACGGGTAAACCGTCGGAGAAAAATCCCAGGGATCTTTTCCTGGTGACGAATTTTAACAAGATGCACATCGCCTTCAGGGTACACAATGTGGTCGGGATCAGCAGGATCTCCTGGGCGGACATCCAGAAACCGGATAACACCCTGAACCGGGGGGCGGAGAGCGTTGCGACCGGGATCGCGCAGTGCGGGAAGGACCTGGTCACGATCCTGGACTTCGAGAAGATCGTGACGGATATCGCGCCGGAGACCGGGATACAGGAGTCTGAGATCGATGCTTTAGGAGAGCGGAGCAGGAACGAACACCCGATCATCCTGGCGGAGGATTCCATCCTGCTGACGAAGATGATCGAGGACGCGCTGAAGAAGGCCGGGTACCTGAACCTGAAGAAATTCAACAATGGCCAGGAGGCCTGGAACTATTTAAAGAGTGTGCAGCAGGATGAAGACCTGGATAAGAAGGTCGCCCTGATCATCACAGATATAGAGATGCCCAAGATGGACGGGCACCGCCTGACAAAATTGGTCAAAGAAAATGAAAATCTGAAACACATCCCGCTGATCATCTTCTCATCGCTGATCAACCAGGAGATGGAGATCAAAGGGAAACAGCTCGGGGCGGACGAACAGCTCTCCAAACCAGAGATCGGACATCTGGTAGAAGTGATGGATCATCTGTTGGAAGGAAGGGAGCAGTAGATCGATGGATAAATATGTTGTACGTCAGGCTATCAAGAAACGGGAAAATGACGAGATCGTGGGCTATGAGATCATGATCCAGAGCGACAACGACAGCCTGTATAATACCTCAGAAAACGCGGTGGCGGATACCATAGCCGGTTTCCTCACACAGAACAACGACATCATCTTTAAAGATAAGATCACATTCTTGTCATTCCCGCCTTCGTTGTTCTTCCGCAATACGCCCAGGATGTTTGATAAGAAGAAACTGGTGATCCAGATCGAGGATAATATCGTGGTCCATCCTCTGGCACCGAGCATCATGCAGAAATACCGCAGGGCCGGATACAAGTTCGCGATCGATAACTTCCAGTTTTCACCGAAATATTTCAGCATGCTGGAATTGGCGGATTATGCGAAAGTCACGCTGGCGGACAAAAAAGATGCCAAGGGCAAGATCTCCCTGGTCAATCTGGTGGATATGCTGCACGGTTTTAACAAGAAATGCATCGCCGTGGGCGTAAATTCCAAGGAAGAGTATGACCTTGCAAAAGAAGTGGGCGCGGATTTCCTGGAAGGGAATTACATAGAGAGCGCGACGATCACCAAATCCAGCAAGATGGATTATCTGGAGGGGAACTTCTTCCAGTTGGTCGTCGAGGTGACGAAGGACGAACCGGATGTGGAGGAGATCGAGACGATCATCAGCCGCGATGCATCCTTGAGCTACGCCATCCTGAAGATGGTCAATTCCGCATATTTTGCCATGAGGAAGAGGACATCCTCTATCCGCCAGGCGTTGGTGACGCTGGGGATCGGGCAGCTGCGCCAATGGGTGTATCTTTTGAGCATGAAAGACACAGATCAAGGCAGCGCCTCCGAGGAAGTCTTAAAGCTCTCATTCCTGCGCGCCACGTTCAGTTCCGCGCTGGTAGAGCGTATGCACACGACGGAGATCACCAAATCCGAGGCTTATATGATCGGTATGTTCTCCACGATGGATTACATCATCGACGCGACTTTGGAGGAGATCTTAGAAGATATCCCGCTGCCCGAGGTGGTCAAGGATGCCCTGATCCGTCATACGGGGATCGGCGGAGGATTGTTCCAGCTGGTCCTGGATTATGAGCAGGCAGACTGGAAACGGCTGAAAGCCCACACCCAGGAGCTGAATATCCCGACAAATATGATCGCACAGCTCTATCTGGATTGTGTGGAGGAAGTCAATGAGATCTGGAGGGGCCTGACCAGCGAATTTGAACGGCCCAATGAAGAAGAGGAAGAAAAATAAAAAAACCCCCGTCAGTCAATGGCGGGGATTATCTTTTATCTTGATACATGCCTTGGTGAGCTCTACGGTGACGTCGCCCAGATATTTGTTGGAATAATAATTCAACAGGGGGGAGACTGAATGAGAATCCACCACGATATATTTGGCAGAACAGTATGTCAGCGCCAAGGCCATGGTGTCTACTACACATCGTTCACAGGTACACATACCAAACTTTTTCATATAATCGATGACGAGATCTTTGACGATATATTCCATCACGTTGACAAAACGGTAATTTTGAAGAGGCTCTTCGTCCTGTTCCTGGGGATGGAGGATCGGGTCTAAGTCCTGCTGGGTGAGGGCGGGTTTTTCCTGGGCCTCATCGGTGGGGGCGGTCTGAACGCTCTGATCGGAGTCGGGAGTGTCTGCAACATTTTCCGGGACATCCGCCGGGAGAGCCGGGGCGATATCGTCT
The DNA here is from genome assembly GCA_910584115.1 of uncultured Lachnospiraceae bacterium. Taxonomy (GTDB): domain Bacteria; phylum Bacillota; class Clostridia; order Lachnospirales; family Lachnospiraceae; genus MGBC164599. The sequence continues at coordinate 2,092 of CAJTYN010000041.1, read as the reverse complement.
CGGACATCTTTCGGAGCATCGATTGGGTGATCTGGCAGGACGTCGCTTTGGACATCCGCCGGAGCGTCAGCCGCGGGATCTGGCGGGATGTCGCCGGGGACTTCCTCTGGTGCGGCATCTATGATACCGTCTGGGATATCCTCCGTCGGTACGGGAGCGCCGTCCGGAGCGTTCTGCTGACCGTCCGGATCAGATCCGTCGGAGAGCGCGCTGTCCTCTGCGGCGAGCGTCTGCATTTGGGAGCCAGCCGTATCCTCAGCCGCGTGGGGTGCGTCATCGGCTGCGGGAGTGTCCGGCAGGCTGGGGATATCCGGGAGACGGTCGTCGCCCTGGTCTGTGCGCTGTGGGGCCAGGATATCTTCCGGAAATTCTTCTTCCAACTGCCCTCTGATCAGGTCAGCGACCGGATCGTCCCCGGTGCGCCCGGTGGAGATGATCGAGATATTGGGTCCGTCCTGTGCCGCCGGAGTCTCGGCTGGTCCCCCGGGTGATCCTGGAGCCGCCTCTTTATCTGTATCGTCTTTACCAACGTCTCCTTGGTCCGTGCTTTTATCAGCCGTGTCGGCGGGCGTGTCTTTTTTATCCTTCTCAGACGGCTCCGGGACAGGTTCTTCACCCGCCAGAAGGTGCAGCACATGCGAGGTCTTATTGCTTTTTCGCGCCATGGGTCATTCTCCTGTTCGTGTGTGATTTGTTTTAAAAATGTATATCCGGGGCGATCTCCTGGATAAATCTCCTGTAATCGAGGGCCGGGTTTGACTTCGGGGCGTAGTCGAAGACGCTCTCCCCGTGGGCGGGTGCTTCCGCCACGGTCACGCTGTTGCGGATCTGTGTCTCGAATACTTTAGTCCCCATCTGGCGGGCGATGTTCTCTGTCATCTCTTTTACTTCACGGGCCAGGATCGTCCGTCCGTTGAATTTTGTCAAGAGGATGCCCAGTACGTTCAGATCCGGATTAAAGGAGGATTTGACCGAGTCGATTGTCTCTTTGATCTGTGTGACGGCCAGGAGGCTTAGGATCTCCGGCACCATGGGTATGATCAGGTGGTGGGCGACGGTATAGGCGTTCACGGTCAGGACATTCAAGGCCGGAGGGGTGTCGATCACTACATAGTCATAAAAATCCTTGACGGGTTCCAGCGCATTCTTGAGCATGGACTCCCTGCCCGCCCCGGTAAATTCCAGTTCCGCCCGGCTCAGCAGGATATTGGAGGTGATCACATCGCAGTATTCGGTGGGCTGTACGGCCTCCCGCAGGGGCATCTCTCCTTTTAAGACTTCGTAGATGGTGCTGCTGTTCTCGATATCCAGCCCCAGGCTGAATCCCAGATTGCCCTGCGGATCCAAATCGATGGCCAGGACCTTGGTATTCCGGCGTTCCACAAGGCTGCAGGCGATCGCAGAAGTCGTGGTCGTTTTACCGACCCCGCCCTTTTGATTGGTGAGCACAATGTTCGTTGACAAGATGAGTCCTCCGTTTCGTACTGTGTAAATTCTTTTTTCACTATTAATTAAGTATACTATATGTCGATAAATAAGTATAGATAGAATTTTGAGAAAAATATCGAAATCGGCCTGTTTCAATCTGGATAGATGTGTTAGAATGGAATAATGGCTCTTAGAGGGACTTTGACGGACGTATTTTCAGGAGAGGAGTTGCATGATATGGCATCAATAGGGAGTTTATCGAGTAGTACCAGCAGTCTTGTATCTGGAGGCGGCGGATTGAAAGGATACGGTGGCTTGGCCAGCGGCCTGGATCGGGATACGCTGATCGAATCCATGACATATGGCACCCGGGCAAGGATCGCGAAACAGCAGCAGAAGAAGCAGACATATCAGTGGAAACAGGAAGCATACCGCTCCGTGACAGATAAATTAGTGGCATTGTCTTCAAAATACATGGACTACACCAATCCCACGACGAACCTGAGCGCATCCAGTCTGTTTGACAGGACGAACATCGTCGCGAGCGGGAAGAACGCATCGAAGGTCAGCGTGACGGCTTCGGGGAGTAATGCGGCGGATTCATTGACGATCCTGGGCGTGAAGCAGATGGCGAAGAATGCTTCGGCGACCAGCAGCAGCGCGG
>CAJTYN010000040.1 GCA_910584115.1 uncultured Lachnospiraceae bacterium | reverse complement strand
CTATCTTCGGCTTCATCAAAAGATCTCCCATGTGCCTCCTCCTTATCTTATCATCTCTTTACACAGCGGGCAAGACTGCCCTTATCCTTATTCTAAAGGGATCCACATGGCCTGTCATTGAATCTGTAGTCACAAAAAACCCCCGGCACACAGACCGGAGGTTCTCTCTCACCCTCATTCTTTCATCTTCGGCTTGAACACCAGGCTGGCCAGATATGAGAAGATCAGCGCCGCCGACACACCCACGGCACAGGCGGTGAACCCGCCCATGAACAGCCCGATGAATCCGTTGTCGTCCACAGCTTTTTTCATCCCTTCCCACAGCACATTGCCAAATCCCAGCAACGGCACGCTGGCCCCGGCCCCGGCGAAATCCACCAGCGGGCCGTAGATGCCCACGGCGCTCAAGACCGCGCCGGAACACACCAGCAGGACCATGACCCGGCCCGGCATCAGTTTCGTCTTATCCAGCAGGATCTGGACCAGCGCACAGATCAGCCCGCCTACCCAAAATGCATGAAGATAGTCCATCATCCCTCTCCTTTCCCGGCGCTCTCCACCACCACACCGTGGGCGATGCCCGGCACGCTCTGGCCTTCGTTAAAGCTCACTTTCGACATCAGCGCCCCTGTGGGCACGAAGAGCACCCTTTTCCATTCCCCCGACTCGATCTTCGGCAGGACGTAAGAGACGAAGACCGTAGCCGCACAGCCGCACCCGCTGCCGCCGGAATGTGTATCCTGCGTCTTCCCGTCGTAGATCTTCAGGCCGCAGTCCATATGCCGCCCGCTTATATCATAGCCTTTTTCCGCCAACAGGTCCCAGAGGATCTGCTGCCCCACTTTTCCCAGATCCCCGGTTATGATCTGGTCATAATCCTCCGGCATCCTGTTAAAGTCCATGAAGTTCTGGTAAATGGTATCGCAGGCCGCCGGGGCCATGCAGGCGCCCATGTTCAGCGGATCTTTCAGCCCATAATCCACGATCTTCCCGGTGGTCACTCCCGCGATCTGCGCCTTTGCATCCTTTCGCCCCAGTACGCAGGCCCCGCTGCCCGTCACCGTCCAAGTGGCCGACAAGGGCCGCTGGTTCCCGTATGCCAGAGGGAAGCGGAATTCTTTCTCCGCGCTGGCGAAATGGCTGGATGTGAGCGCCAGCACATACTCTCCGTATCCGCCTGCCACCGCCATGGCGCCCAGGGAGAGGGCTTCCCCCATGGTGGAGCAGGCCCCGTACAGGCCGTAGACCGGGATGCCCAGTTCCGCGATCCCGAAGGACGACGCCACGGACTGGGCCAGCAGGTCCCCGGCGTAGATAGCCCTGATCTGCCAGTTTTTCAGGCCCGCTTTTGCGATGGCCAGACCGGCCGTTTCTTTCTGCAGCGTGCTCTCCGCCGCCTCCCAGGAATCCGTCCCGAACATGGGATCCTCCCCGATCAGGTCGAACGCGTCCCTCAGCGGCCCCTCGCCTTCCTTCTTTCCCACGATGGATGCGCCGCTCACGATCGAAACAGGCGCGTTAAATCGTATACTCTGCGCTCCGGCTGTCTGTCCGTCCATACACAACACCCCTTTCTCTTTAGAAAATGACTTCACATGACACCTGTGATCTTCAGCACCCAATAGACGATCCCTAAGATCCAGCTGGAAAAGATCCCGAACAGGATGACCGGCCCGGCGATCGTGAAGATCTTGCAGCCGATACCCATGACCTGACCTTCCTTCTGAAATTCGATCGCCGAAGCCGCCACTGAATTGGCGAAACCGGTGATCGGCACCAGGGACCCTGCCCCGCCGAATTTGGCCAGCTTCGGGTAGATGTTCCACCCGGTCAGCAGCACGCTGATCAAGATCAAGGTCCCCGACGTCCAGGAACCCGCCTCCTTTTCCCCCAGCCCGTACCCCAGGCACAGGTTCATGATCAGCTGCCCCACCGCACAGATCAGCCCTCCGATCAGGAACGCTCGGGCCATGTTGAGCGGCAGGCTGTGGGTGGGCGTCACCTGTTTGACATATTCTTCGTACTCTTTTTGTTTCTTCTGTGTCTGTATATCCGGCATATGCCTCCTCCTTTTTTGTGTATATCCTACCATCCTTTATAGAAAAACCACAAAGATCCCACGATCTTTCCCAGGGCGATCGCCACGACCACCACAGGGATCCCGTGCTGCAGCTTTATCCGCCGGGCGACCACCGGGAAGATATCCGCCATCTCTGCCAGCGCCAGGATCCATCCCCCCAGGAAGATCCCCGCGAACAGCCCGTACGCCCCCAGTCCCCACGGCCCCAGCGGGATACGCAGGTGAAATACGTAGAATACATTTCCCGCCAGCGCCCCCAGCATCATCGTATCTTCGTATAATAAGATCCGATCCGCCGTGTGGGTGATGCCCGCATAACGGGGGATGATCCCCAGCCCGATCAGAAACGCCACCGCCGCGCTGGCTACGACGCCCCCGGCGCACAGCCCCAGAAAGCCCATCCCTATCTGTGTCCACATTTTTGCGCGTCCTCCCGGTTGATATCCTCGATGATCGTATTGTTCACGTCGTCCTCGTACAGACGCATCTGCACCTGCATGGGCGTCGGATCCTGCGTGATCTTCTTGCTCCCAAAATGATTAAAAAAGAACAGGACACCCAGCCCGATCCCCAGGGAATAGGTGATCTCCAGGATGCTGAACCCCGGCGCGGGTTCTCCCGTCATCTGCTCGTAGATCTGGGCAAATAATCTGTTGATATCCACATCCGTGTTAAATGTCATGATCGAGAAGGCCGTGCCGAAAAAGGAGATCAGGCACACAAACGCCGTCTTTGCCCAACTGAAGAACGCATGTTTATGTTTGTCCCGCTCATAGGTGACGATGAACGAAGGCTCACCGATATGCGTCACTTCCAGATCTGGTTCTTTTTTCTGGATATCATGGATGATATCGATCATGGAGACAACATACCGGCCCGGCTGCTCCGCCGTCAGGTCCGCCACCGGCAGCACCCGGCACTTGTCCACGATCTTGCTGTTGCTGCCGGATAGTTTTGCCACATCCTGCAGATACACGCGCGCATGGTCCACCTCCACGTTCAGGTCCGTCTGTATATACAAAGTATCACTCATATAAAAAATCCCTCTTTCCTTTATACACTCTCTAGTGTACCGAAAAAAAGGGATCTTATTCCATAAATGATCAGTTCATAGAGATCATAATCTCCCCCGCATGATCTTCAATATCTTTTTCTCCATCCGCGAGACTTGTACCTGGGACACGCCCAGCCGTTTCGCGATCTGGGTCTGGGTCATGTCCTGGAAGTACCGCATGTAGATCAGTCTCCGCTCGTCCGGTTCCAGATACTGGAGGATCTCTTCCAACAGGAGCCTGTCCAGCATCCGCTCCTGGTCGTTTCCTTTTTCTGTCAATTTATCCTGGAGGGATATGTCCATCCCGTCCCCCTGGTAGATCACCTGCTGCAGGGACTCCACCTCCGCGGCGGCCTCGGTGGCCATCACCAGCTCTTCCGGCGTGACCCCGGCCCCGGCCGCGATCTCCTCGATGGCCGGTTCCCGCCCCAGCTCTTTTTCCAGGCGTTCCCGCACCATGTATGCTTTATAGGCGATCTCTTTTAATGAGCGGCTGACCCGGATCATGCCGTCGTCCCGCAGGAACCGTTTGATCTCGCCGGCGATCATCGGGACGGCATAGGTCGAAAACCGCACCTTATGCTCCAGGTCGAAATGATCCACCGCTTTTAACAGACCGATGCTCCCGATCTGGAACAGATCGTCCATTTCCACGCCCCTGTTACGGAACCGCTTGACCACGCTCCAGATCAGACCGATGTTTTCCTCGAACAAGGTATCCCTCGCCGCTTTATCCCCCTGGTGTGCCTGCCCGATCAAGGCTAGAGTACGGTCCTCTTTCACATCTACCTCCCTATGATCTTCTCCATGTGTACAGCGGTCCCCTGCCCCGGCGTGGATTCCACCCGCACCCGGTCCATAAATGCCTCCATGAATACAAATCCCATCCCTGAGCGCTCCAGCTCCGGCTTGGTGGTGTACATGGGCTGCATGGCTCTTTCGATGTCCGCGATGCCTTTTCCTGTATCTTTTACCGTCACGTAAATGGTGTTCTCTTTTATCCTGCATTCTATGCGTATCTTATGTACCTCACCTTCATAGCCGTGGATGATGGCGTTGGTGATGGCCTCTGAGAGCGCAGTCTTTATGTCGGCCACCTCTTCCAGAGTGGGATTTAACTGGGTGCAGAACGCCGCCAGCGCCACCCGGGCGAACCCTTCGTTGCTGGGGCGGCCGTCGAACTCGATGACCATTTCATTTTCTGTATCTTTTTTATTGCCCATCTTTCTTCTCCTCCCTGTGGATCTCCATGATCTTATGCATGCCGGACAGATGGAGGATCTTGTCGATCCTCTCGCTCACATGGACAGCCTCCATGCTCCCGCCCCGCAGGTTCAGCAGACGATACCGGCCGGCGACCACGCCGATCCCGGAACTGTCCATAAAATCAGTCTTGCTGAAATCAAAGATGATATGCTGGATGTGATAATTTTCCAGATAATAATCCGTCTCTTTCTTCAGCCGCTCCGCGTTTGGGTGATCCAGCTCCGCAGGCATCTGCACCGTCAGGCTGACTCCCTCGATCCGATATTCTTGTTCCATACAAGACCTCCTTTTTATCATCGTCTGATACGCAAAAAGGATGCGCCTCCTTTTTGTGCGCATCCTCTACTTTCGAGGTTTATCAGTTGTTCATCATCCATTTATCAATACCCTGCCATGCCGGGATCCATGGCTTCTCCTTGCATGCCGCCTTGGTCAGTCTGGCCTGTTTCCTGATCTTCCGCATCCGCCGGCATGTACTCTGCCAGGTTCTGCCGGAGCATCTGGTAGAGGGATCCCGCCTGTTCGGAGAGGTTTCCCGCGTCCACTTCGGCTAAGATACTGGCCGCCGCGGGCAGCTCCGATCCGTTGAAGAGATTGACCGCCTGCACCAGTTTGTCATAGTCCGTCACCTTCTTGGCGGCCTGCTGGGACTGCTGCTGCGTGTCGTTGGAACTGACCTGGGAATCTTCCAGCTGCGCCTCCAGCTCGGTGATCCGCGCGTCCCGGGTCGCCAGCTGGTCCCCGTATAACAGGACCTGCTTATTGGCGGACTGGAGCACCTTCTGGGTCTTGTCCGGGATGACCAGGAACCAGACGGCCGCGATCCCCACCAGGATCCCGATCCCCAGTGTGACCAGTGTTCCCCACATGGAGCTCTCCTTAAATGCCGGCGGCTGGATCACGGTGTCATTGCCGGAACGGAACACATAACCGGCCACCGCCGGATCCAGCTCCTGTCTCTTCCCACGCTCTTTTTTATCCAGGTTCGTGACCATCCCTGTCTGCAGATCCACTTCCCGCAGGAAACGCAGGGTGGTCGTGTTGGTCTTGTCGATCTTCGCCGCTTTGCGCAGTGTCTTGCGTGCCCTCGTATAAGCCCCCTCACGGATCTGCAAGAGCGCAAGGAGGTGATACCCCTTGATCAGCTTCGGATTCTGGGCCAGCACTTTCTTGAGCTGGATGGCCGCCATGTCCTCATGGCCCTCCCTGCAGTACTCAAGGGCCTGGTTGTATTTGCGTATGGTCTGGTTGATGTTCTCCAGTTTATTGGGATTGGCCTGCAGCTTGCCGATGTATGTCTCCGCCAGATTGTTATCCGGTGATATGTTCTTGCTGATGACCCACTCACTCAAGGCCGATACCACTTCACCCGTCTCAAAATAGACCAGACCCAATAGGTTCCGCGCCTGGATGTTGCCCTTATAGAACTTCAGGCTCTGTTTCAGGCAGGTGATGGCGCCGGAGAGATCCCGGATGCCCGCTTTCTCCAATCCCCTGTTATAGTACAGCCTGGACAGATACATGGCTTTTCTCTGTACGGATATATTCCAGCCGCACCGGTTGCAGTGATCCAGCCCGGGCATGACGGCGACACCGCAGTTCATACAATTCATGCTGTTAATTCTCCTTGCCTCTGTTGATATCCGTCATCATCTCTTTGAGAAGATCGATCACATCTGTCAACTCTCTATCGTAGATCGCATCTTCCGCGTCGCCCACGTCCAGGCACGGCTCAAATTTCTTCAGTTCTTCATCGTAATTGATCATCTTTATACGCTCCTTTAGCTCTGGTGCCCTGATAATGATCCCTTGATCTCACCCACGAGATACAGAGAACCCACACAGAACAGCAGACCGTCTCCTCTCAGACTTTCCGCCAGTGCAAAAGCCTCCTCGACACTGTCCCTGGCTTCCACCCGGCCACACCCGTTCTCCCTGAATATATCCGCCAGCACCTGGGCGTCCACTGCCCGTTCGTCCCTGATCTTCGCTGTCACCACGGCCTCTGGGTGTATCCCCGTGCAGATCCGTCGGATCATGTCCGGATAATCTTTATCATCCACGGCCGAAAAGAGCAGCACGATCTTGTAGTCTTTCTGGAAATCCGCCGCCGTCTCTATGAATCGGGCTACGCCGTCATCATTGTGAGCGCCGTCCACGATGACCCCCGGACGGATCACCTCCATGCGCCCCTGCCATGTGGTGTGGGCGATCCCGTCCCGTATCTGCGCAGGGGTAAAAGAGAGCTGCCCCGAGAGTGCCTCTGCCGCCCGCAGCGCCAGCGCCCCGTTCATCACCTGATAGCGGGCGATGAACGGCGTGGTGAAGACTGTCTCGCCATACCTGCCCCCCACTGTGAAATCAATGCCCTGGGATGTGATCTTCCTGATCTCATACTGCTCCCTCGTGACCGGGCTGGCCGGCGCACCCACACGGCGGGCCGTCTCCTCGATCACACGCGCCGTCTCTGGGCAGTTCCCGTCGTAGATCACCGGCACGCCGGGTTTGATGATCCCCGCCTTCTCACCGGCGATGGCCTCCACCGTATCGCCCAGGTACTGCACATGGTCCAGGCTGACCGACGTGATCACACAGGCCATGGGCCGGGCGATGGAATTGGTGGCGTCCAGCCGCCCGCCCAGGCCTGTCTCCAGGATCACATAGGGGACCTTCATTTCCCGGAACATCCACATCCCCATCAAAAAAAGCATCTCGAAGTAGCTGGGATGGCATTCTCCTTCCGCCAGCAGGCCGTCCACCATGCCTTTGACTCTCTCAAAAGCCTCCAGGAACAGCTCGTCCCCCACCGGCTCCCCGTCGATGCAGAAACGCTCGTTTACCCGCACCAGATGGGGCGACGTGAACAGGCCGCATCTGTACCCCGCCTCCTTAAAGACGGAAGCCAGGTAGGCGCAGACGCTCCCCTTGCCGTTGGTCCCCGCCACATGGACCACCTGAAGAGAGTCCTGGGGATCTCCCAGACGGCGCAGGCATTCCCTGGTATGCTCCAGACTGTTCTTTGTCGTAAATTTGGGGATCTCCCCTATATATGCTACAGCTTCTCCATAATCCACTCTATTCACCCACTTTATCTTGATCGTAATGTCTTTTATATTATATAACAGCAGCGGCAGATGTCCAGTCCCATTCGTAAGATCTTATCCGACAGGATCCTCCCTGCTCACTGTTTCCCTTGTTTTAACACAGAATAATACCTCTGGCGCGTCCCGCTGAGCGCCTTGCGCGTGGAGCTGTTGCTGCGCTGGACCACACAGATCTTATCCATATTTTCAAACACATGGCCGCTGATCAAAAGAGTCGTCGGGTCCAGATAATTTGTCTCGATATACTCTCCGTTGATCATCACTTCACTGGACGGCGTAAAATGCGTCCCTATTATGTAGGAACTGTCTTTCAGGCCGGGCGCCGGACGGATCTCATCCAGGGTGGTGTCGTAGACGCCCATGCGCATATCTGTAGCCAGGTACGGGCTCCGGCCCTTGTACACATACTGCTCCCCGTACAGGATATCGTACTGGAGCATCTCCAGATCCACCTGGTAGTTCTTCGTATTCCGCCGGGCCTGGTGGTAGCGGAAGATGTTCCCCTCATAGATGTGCAGCCGTTTCATCAGCTCCGCCGCGATCTGGTAGGAAGCCAGATTCTCGTCCTTTTTCTTCAGACCCATGTTGTCCCACATCACATACTGTGTCTGGAAAAGGTAACGGTTTTCCATATCCTCCACTTCCAGGCCCATCGTGGGCAGATGGTCGCCATACATGACCAGCACCACAGGCTCCTCATTCGCTTCCAGCGCCTGGATCAGTTCCCGGAGGAATCCGTCCATCTCGTGGATCTCATTTACGTAGTATTCCCATTTGTAGTCCTGTTCTTCCGTGGGCGACCCGCTCACTGTGATCTGCGGATCCTCCAGCATGGGCTCATCCGGATAATCCCCATGGCCCTGCACGGAGATCGCATAGATATAATCGCTGCCCTCGGTGGACTCAAGACAGTCCAGGATCGAACGGGTGAGCACCCGGTCGCGGACCCACCCCAGCGGGTTCTGATCGTCCTCTTCCTCCATATATTCCTCGGAGGTAAATGTATCGAATCCCAGGTTCGGAAAGACCGTCCGCCTGCCGTAGAAATTTGCCTCGTTGTTGTGGATGGCGTGGGTGGTATAGCCCAGCTTCTTCAGTACAAAAGGCGCGCTCTCGCAGGTCGTTTCCTTCAGGATGCTCTTATACGGATATTCTCCCGGCCCGAAATAGCGCAGGCTCATCCCCGTGATCGTCTCAAATTCCGTGTTGGCCGTCCCCGCGCCCACAGAAGGCACCCGGTAATAGCCGGAGGAATATTCCTTCATCAGCTGGCGGAAATAGGGGATCGGATCCTCGGAGAGGCTCAGGTAATCCACCAGCGTGGGATCAAAAAAGGATTCCAACTGCAGGAAGATGATATTCGGCATATCTTCTGTCCGCGACTTCCCCGTCTCCGCCGCCCGGATCTCATCGATGGACGCCTCCGAATATTCCGGCGGGCAGCCGATCCCCGTATTGAATATGGTCGTCATCAGGCAGTAGGGATAGCCGTAATCCTCATAAGCAAACGCGATATTCCCGAAATAATTGGACAAGATCCTTTTCTCCAGGGCCAGCTTGGTCACACCGGAAAAGGCCAGCGCCGCCGCCAGGACGAAGGGCACGTTATAACGGTAGTACAGCGGCCCCTCGTACAGCGGCCCTTTGAAGAACAACAGCGCCAGCCCCGCAAAAGCGACCGCCATCAAGATCACCACGATCACCATGCCCACCACAGGTAGATAGCGGTTGGCGATCTTCAGCGCATCCGTGATCAGATGCAGGTCCGGCCCGGTAAAAGGCGTCACCCGCTGGGCCAGCAGGACCCCGTTGATGATCCCCAGCCCCATCCATAAGATGGTCAGGAGTGTGCGCACGAACACCCGCCTGCGCACCAGATACACTGTCAATGTGGTCAGGAAGATCAGCCCCGCGTTGTAGAGATACACCAGGGGCCGCTCCTGTATGAAATAGAGTGCCTCCCTCAGAGAATGCCTGGATATGGCCTCGATGAGATAATAGCCGATCAGTACCGCCAGCATCTGCAGCGGCAGTGAGATCATGTTCAAAACCTTGCACGTCGATCTTCTGAGCACTTTTCTGTCCATAAACACCTCCGTCCCGGCCGTGCTGACGATCCCTGTCTAGAGCTTCTGGAGCTGCAGCCTCACTTCCTTTAGCATATCCTGGTATTTCAGCAATTTATCTTTCTCTTCCTGGATCTTTTTCTCCGGTGCTTTGCTGACAAAATTCGGGTTGTCCAGCATTCCCTGCGCCCGGGCGATCTCTTTTTTCAGACGCTCCTCCTCTTTTCCCAGGCGCTCCCGTTCTTTCTCCTTATCCACCAGCTCGTCCAGAGGCAGGTAGACCACCGCGTTGGATACGACGATGGATACGGAATCCTCCGGGATCCCTTTTGGACTGGACTGTACGCGGACCTTGGACGCGCTGAGGAAATTCTGGTAGGACTGTTTCATCAGCTCGTACATCTCACAGGCTTCCTCGTCCGCCCCTACGATATAGACTTTCGTCTTCTTATTGTGGGGCACGTTCATCTCCGCCCGGGCGTTGCGCACACCGCGCACGGCCTCCTTGACGGCCTCCACCAGCGGCGCATAGACCGGGAATTCCCATTCCCTGCGGGCTTCGGGCCACTGAGCGATCATGATGGACTCTTCCTCGGGCAGGAGCGTGCAGTAGATCTCCTCCGTGATGAACGGCATGAACGGATGCAGCAATTTCAATGCCTCTGTGAGCACCGTGCGCAGCGTCCACATGGCATAGTCCGCGGAATCCTGGTCGGCCTCCGCCTTCCAGATGCGCACTTTCGCCATCTCCAGATACCAGTCGCAGAATTCGTCCCAGATAAAGTCATAGATCTTCTGAACGGCAATCCCCAGTTCATATTTATCCATGTTCTCGGTCACTTCCACGATCAGCCCGTTTAATTTATCTAAGATCCAGCGGTCGGCCGGTTTCAGATGGAAACGCTCCGGCTCCTGCGGGTCTTTCCCCTCGATGTTCATCATGATGAAACGGGAGGCATTCCAGATCTTATTGGCGAAATTCCGGCTGGCTTCTACTTTTTCCCAATAGAAACGCATGTCGTTCCCCGGCGCATTCCCGGTGATCAGCGTCAGCCGCAGGGCGTCGGCCCCGTAGCGGTCGACCACTTCCAGCGGGTCGATGCCGTTTCCTAAGGATTTGCTCATCTTGCGCCCCTGGGAGTCCCGGATGAGCCCGTGGATCAGCACATGGTGGAACGGCACTTCCCCTGTCTGTTCCAGCGCGGAAAAGACCATGCGGATCACCCAGAAGAAGATGATGTCGTACCCGGTCACCAGCACATCCGTCGGATAGAAGTATTCCAGTTCCGGCGTCTTCTCGGGCCATCCCAGGGTGGAGAACGGCCACAGCGCGGAACTGAACCAGGTGTCCAGGGTATCCTCATCCTGGGTCAGGTGAATGCAGCCGCATTTGGGACATTTCTCAGGCATGCCCTTTGAGACCACGATCTCGCCGCATTTGTCGCAGTAATAAGCCGGGATCCGATGGCCCCACCAGAGCTGGCGGGAGATGCACCAGTCGCGGATGTTCTCCAGCCAGCGCAGGTACGTCTTGTCAAATCTCTCCGGCACGAACTTAAGCCGCCCGTCTTCCAGGGCTTTGATCGCTTCTTTGGCCATCTCGCTCATCTTTACGAACCACTGGGGCTTGACCAGAGGTTCCACCGTCGTCCGGCAGCGGTCGTGGGTCCCCACATTGTGGACATGGCTCTCGACTTTTGCCAGAAGGCCCTGGGCCTCCAGGTCCGCGACGATGGCCTTCCGCGCCTCGTAGCGGTCCATGCCGGCATACTTTCCGCCCCGCTCATTGATCGTGGCGTCGTCGTTCATGATGTTGATCTCTTCCAGGCCGTGGCGCTGCCCTACCTCGAAGTCGTTGGGGTCGTGGGCCGGCGTGATCTTCACGCACCCGGTCCCGAACTCTTTATCCACATAAGGATCGGCGATCACCGGGATCGTCCGGTCTGTCAGCGGGAGTCTCAGCGTCTTCCCGATCAGATGCGCATACCGCTCGTCCTCCGGGTTCACGGCCACCGCCGTATCCCCCAGCATCGTCTCCGGCCGGGTGGTGGCGATCTCCACGAAACCGTCGCCGTCCGCGATCGGATAGAGGATATGCCAGAAATGGCCTTCCTGCTCGGCATGCTCCACCTCCGCGTCGGAGATCGAGGTCTGGCAGACCGGACACCAGTTGATGATCCGGGAGCCTTTATAGATGTAGCCTTTTTCATACAGTTTTATGAAGACTTCCTCCACGGCCTCGGAGCAGCCCTCGTCCATGGTAAAACGCTCCCGCTCCCAATCCGCGGACGAACCCATCTTCTTGAGCTGTTTGATGATCGTGCCGCCGTATTCCTCTTTCCACGCCCAAGCGTGTTTCAGAAAACCTTCCCGTCCGATCTCGTTCTTGTCGATGCCTTCCTCCCGCAGTTTCTCCGTCACCTTGACTTCCGTGGAGATCGCCGCATGATCCGTCCCCGGCTGCCACAGGGCCTCGTATCCCTGCATCCGTTTGAAACGGATCAGGATATCCTGCATGGTGTTGTCGAGGGCGTGTCCCATGTGGAGCTTCCCGGTCACGTTCGGCGGGGGCATCACGATCGTAAAGGGTTTTTTATCGGGATCCACTTTCGCATGGAAATACCCTTTTTCCATCCATTTCTCGTATAAACGCTCCTCTATATCTTTCGGGTCGTAGGTCTTTGCCAGTTCTTTTGCCATTGGTCTTGCAACTCCTCCTTGAATTTTAATACATCATAGTAGGCTTCTTGTGTTCTGTCAAGTTTTTACTCTACACTTTTCAGGGATTCCACCATATCGATCTTTTTTAGTTTAAAATGCATGGTCAGGTTTACAAAAGCAGAAAACCCTACTGTAAATAAGATGCTGTACAGAAAGCTGGGCCAGTAGATATTGCGCCCGAACATCGCCGCGTCCACCTCCACCGTGACGATCACGAACCGATGGAGGAAGATCCCCAGGACGGCGCCCACGGCCGCCCCGATCAGGGTCAGGAGCACGTTCTCACGGAACACGTAGGCGGACACTTCCCCGTCGTAAAAACCCAGCACCTTCAGCGTGGCCAGCTCACGTTTACGCTCTGTGATGTTGATGTTGTTCAGATTGTACAGCACGACGAAGGCCAGCATGCCCGCCGATACGATCAGCACGACGATCACCGAATCCAGGCTCCCCAGCATGTTCTCCAGCTGGTCCGCGATACTGCCCGTGTAGCTGATGCTCAGGGCGGCCGGACAGTCGAGGATATCCCTCCCCACCTGTTCCGGAGCCGCCCGGTACTCTTCCTGGAGGATCACCAGGCTGTCCCTGCAGTCCGCCTTCTCCCCGAAGAAACTCTCGAACGCCTGGGGCGTCATATACATATAGTGGCTCATATAATTTTCACAGATCCGCCCGATCTTCACCTGCGCGCTGATCCCGTCTTCCATCTCCATGCGGATCTTATCCCCGGGCTCTGCGTCCAGCATCTTCGCGGTCTTCTCCGAGATCGCCACGCCTGCCTCTTCCAGGGTATATTCCTCATGATCCGTGCGCCCCCGCAGGGTCACCAGATCCGCGAAGTCTTCCGCCTCTTCCGGTACGATCAGATAGATGTCCGTTTTTTTCTCCTCTGCCACGTCCGATGCCGTCATCTTCTGGAAATAGACCTGGGAGGATCTCTGGATGCGCATATCTGACGCGAGATACTCTTTTAGCTGTGCCTTTTCCTCTTCGCTGGCGTCCTCATCCTGGAGGACCGTGGCGTCGTAATGCTGGAGCTGGCCATACTGGAGGGTGCCGATATCCATGATCGAGTCCTGCAGGCCGAATCCCACCAGCATCAGCGCCGTACACCCGCCGATCCCGATGATCGTCATGAAGAAACGCTTTTTATACCGGATCAGATTCCGTACCGTGGATTTCCAGGTGAAATTCAGCCGTTTCCATATGAACGGGATGTATTCCAGCAGCACACGCTTCCCTTCCTGGGGAGCGGCCGGGCGCATCAGGGATGCCGGTGTCTCCATCAGTTCCTTGTAACAGGCGGACAATGTGGCCAGCAATGTACAGGCTACGGCCGCCGCCGACCCGATCAGCGCATAGAGCATCTGATAGGGGATCTCCACCGTGGGCATATGGATATACATGATCCCGTACGCCGTGATGATGATATAGGGGAGGATCTTCTGCCCGATCAATGTGCCGCATATGCTGCCGCCGAGGGTGGCGAGGAGGGCATATCCCAGATATTTGGAGGCGATCGCCCCTTTGGAATAGCCCAGGGCCTTCAGCGTCCCGATCTGAGTCCGCTCGTCCTCCACCATACGGGTCATCGTCGTCAGGCTGATCAGCGCCGCCACCAGGAAGAACAGCACCGGGAACACACGCCCGATGTTGCGGATCCTGTCCGCATTGTCCCCGTAGCCGCTGTGTTCCGGAAGGACGCTGCGGTCCTGCACATACCACTCAGGCTTTTCGATGGCCTCTATATCTTTCTGGGCGTCGGCGATCTTCTCCTCGCCTTCCTCGATCTCTTCCTGGGCTTCTTTCTCCGCGTCCTGGTATTCTTTTTCCCCGTCTTTTAATTTCTGCTCGTTTTTCTCGATCTCTTTGGCCGCGTCATCCAGTTTCTGCTCATTTTCCTGGATCTCTTGCTCCGCCCGGGCAAGCTGCGCCTCGCTGTCGCTGATCTGACGGGCGGCCGCCTCCAACTGGGCCTGCTGCTCATTCAGTTGGGTCCGTCCGCTGTTTAACTGGGCCTGACCGCTGTCTATCTGGGCCTGGGCCGCATCTAACTGTGCCCTGGAAGCCTCCAGCTGCCGGCGCCCGTCTTCGATCTGGCGCTGCGCCGTCTCCAACTGCGCCGCTGTCTGGGTCAGCGCCTGTTCCTGGCTCTGGATCTGCGCCTCCTGTTCTGTGAAACGGGCCTCTGTCTGGGGATCTTGCACCCCGGATGCCGCCACGAACTGGGCATATCTCTCTCTTGCCGCAGACAGCTTCTCCCGCGCCGCATTGAGCGCTGCCACGCCCTGCTCATACTGGGCCTGGCCGCTGCTGTATTCCTGCTCCTTCTGGTCAAATTCCTGTTTGGATGCATTCCAGGACGCATAGCCCTGGTCTGTCTGGGCCTGTGAAGCGTCTATCTGGGCCTGCTGCCCGTCCAGCTCAGAGCGCGCCGCGTTAAACTGCGCCGCACCGTCCTGGTACTGGACCCGAGCATCCGCGAGACTCTGCCTGCCGTCTGCGATCCTCTTTTTGCCGTCCTCCAGTTCCCTGCGCCCGTCTGTGTATTCTGCCCGGGCGTCTGAGAGCTGCTTCTTGCCGTCTTCCAGTTCTCTTTTTGCCTTGTCCAGCTCTTCTCTGGCCTCAGCCTTGCCGTCTTCCAGCTCTTTGCGGGCATCTGCGAGTTTTTGATCCGCCTCTTTTTTGACGGAATCATAGCGGATCTGACAGCGTTCTGCCTCTATGTCCTCCACCCGGGCCTTCACTTTCGCCACCAGGTTCTCGTACATATCGGTATAGCTGGTCTGCTCTTTCGCCCCTTTTACCAGCAGATAGGCCACTGTAAAGGCTTCCTGGTCAAAATCATCTGCCGTCACGTAGGCGAAGCCGTCCACCTCCCCCGAACCCAGCGTCGTATTTCCCCGGTCAAAGGAGATGTAGAGAGGGCTGCTGCATGTCCCCACGACGGTAAAGTCTGTCTGCACGAGGGCCCCGTCTTCCTCCGCCTGGACCTGGATCTGATCGCCCAGACTGAAATGGTCCGCCTCGGCCATCTGGGCGTCCATGAGGCATTCTCCTTTTTTCTCCGGCAGGCGCCCCTGGATCACCGTCACCTGGTTGATCTCGTCGCCCAGGCTTTCCAGATGGAGCACCTGCTGCTCGCCCTCTTCGCCGATGAGCACATCCTGGGCGTACCCGCCTTCTGCCGTTTCCACACCTTTGATCTGCCGCAGGCTCTCTAGATCCTCCTCGGTCAGCCCCAGCGTCCCCATGACTCTTAAGTCCATCAGGGCCGCCTCGTCGTAATAGGCATCCCCGGAGTAGCGCATGTCCGGCGAAGCCGCCTGTATGCCGGAAAAGAAGGCCACGCCCAGGGCGACGATAAAAAATATGGAAATAAACCGCGCTAAGCTTTTCTTTATATCCATAAAGAAATCTTTTCTCAGTGCTTTCTTCACGTGCTGTCTCCTACCATTCTATCTCTTCAACGGGCAGAGGCGCCTCGTTCGTTTCCATGGAAGATACTTTCCCGTTCTTGATCTGGATCACCCGGTCCGCCATGGGCGTGAGGGCGGAATTGTGCGTGATCACGATCACCGTCATCCCCCGCTGCCTGCACATATCCTGCAGGAGTTTCAGGATGGATCTGCCGGTCTGATAATCCAGCGCCCCTGTCGGTTCATCGCACAGGAGCAGCTTGGGGTTCTTGGCCAGTGCCCGGGCGATCGACACCCGCTGCTGTTCCCCGCCGGAGAGCTGTGCCGGGAAATTTCCCAGTCGGTCGCTCAGGCCCACTTCTTTTAAGACTTCTTTCGCATCCAGCGGGTCATGGCAGATCTGCAGGGCCAGCTCCACGTTTTCCAGGGCCGTCAGGTTCGGCACCAGATTGTAAAACTGGAATACGAACCCCACATCCTCCCGCCGATACGCGGTGAGCAGACGGGAGGGATAGATCGCCACATCCTGCCCATCCACCCACACATGGCCGGACGTGGCCTGGTCCATGCCGCCCAGGATGTTCAGCACCGTGGTCTTACCCGCCCCGCTGGGTCCTACGATGATCGCAAATTCGCCTTTTTCTATGGAGAGATCGATGCCGTCTACGGCTTTGATCTGCACCTCGCCTTTTCCATAGACTTTCGTGACCTGCTCCAGTGTTACAAAACTCCTCATATCTACCTCACTCGGTCCAGCGTTTTCCAGGCACTGTATTTCCCGTAGTACGTCGTGCCTTTTCTCACTCTGTATGTACGGATCCTGACTCTGATATTTTTGCCGGATTTTAAGTTCTTGATCGTGTAGTTCAGCGGCTTGCGCCCTTTGACCTGGCGTTTTACGAGTTTTCCATCATGCTTATAGTAGATCTGATATCCGTCGCAGCCTTTCGCCGCATCGCTGCTCTTGATCGTCACCTGGCCGGATCTATCGGACCGCAGGGACACCACTTTTGCTTTCTGAGGACTCACATAGAGCGTAAAACTCTTGCTGGCGGCCTTGTATTTGCTGTTCGCCTTCGCCCGCGCGGTGATCACAGCTTTTCCCGCGCCTACACAGGTGATCTCGCACCAGTTTCCCCGCTCGCAGTTTACCTTCGTGATCTTGGCCACCTTTTTATCACTAGATGTGTAGACGACCTTCGTCTTCGCCCCCGTGATCTTCTGCTTGACCCTGTCCCCGACTGTCTTGCGCAGCATCTTTTTTGATGTGTATCTGGCTTTTAAGTTCTGGGTGGCTTTTTTCTTGACCGCAGGGACCGTCTGTGATGGTTTCGGACTCGCCGTTGGACGCGGGCTCGGGCTTGCTGACGGACTCGGGCCTGCCGTTGGGCTCGGACTCGGACTTACGTTGACCGACGGACTCGGACTCACGTTCACTGATGGGCTCGGACTCACGTTCGCTGACGGGCTCGGGCTTACGTTTGCCGATGGACTCGGACTCGCGTTTGCCGACGGGCTTGGGCTCACGTTCGCTGACGGGCTTGGGCTTACGTTTGCCGATGGACTCGGACTCGCGTTTGCCGATGGGCTCGGACTCGCGTTCGCTGACGAACTCACGTTTGCCGAGACATCCTGTACCTGCATCTCCTCCATATACTGATCATTTGGCGAACCCGTATCCGCTGCCTGTACCGGAGCCGCTATGTGGATCATACCCGCAGCCAATACCCCTGCCAGGGCCAACGCCAGATCTTTCTCCCACCTCTTTTTATACATGATCACATCTCCTCACTGTCTTTTTATCTATCATAACATATCCGCCCCCTCATGGCAAACTCTGTATTTTTGTCTTCTTTTTACTGGCAAGACAATTTTTCTCCATTTTTTCTTTTTGAGATATATAGTATAATGATAAAATATAGATTTTGGATGCAATGAAGGGAGGGATTCATCTGAATACCTATACGATAACTTTTATGCCAGATAACAGGACTATCCAGGTGGACGCTGGCACCACCCTGTTAGAAGCCCAACGCCAGGCAGGATACTCTCCTGATGCCCCTTGCGGGGGCGGGGGAAAATGCGGGAAATGCACCGTCGAGATCTTGACCAGAGCCGCTCCCGGCGTCCAGAAAGCCTGTTCGACCCGTGTGGAGAGTGATATGACCATTCGTCTCTCTTCCCGCACGATCAAAAACCAGATCCTGGAAAAAGGCTTGGGCCGCGAGGTAGACATAAAGCCCTGGATGCCTAAAGGTCTCCCGCAGGACGGACAACAGATCTGCCTGGCCGCCGTTGACCTGGGGACCACCACCATCGCCGCCTATCTCCTGGACGCCAAAGACGGCCGCACGATCGCGGTCAATAGCTGTCTGAATCCCCAGGCTCCTTATGGCGCCGACGTGATCAACCGCTGCGAGTATGCCCTGGGCGGGGGCAGCGACATCCTCGCCGACCGCGTCCGCCGCTCCATCGACCAGCTGGTCCAGGAGATGGCCCGGGAAGCAGATGTTTCCCCTGAACAGATCGTCAGTCTCTGCATCGTCGGCAACAGCTGTATGCAGCATCTGTTCCTGCACTGGCCTGTGGACAGCCTGGTGGCCGCGCCCTATCTGCCCCATTCCAAGGAACCGATGATAGGACTGGCTTCGGACTATGGGATCCATATCCATCCCCAGGGGCGGCTGTGGGCCCTGCCAGTGATCGAGAGCTTCGTGGGCGCGGACACTCTGGCCTGCATCCTGGCAACCGACCTGGAAAAAAGGGAGAAGACCACGTTGATGATCGACATCGGCACCAACGGCGAACTGGTCCTGTCAAAAAACGGCAGGATGCTCACCTGTTCCACCGCCGCCGGTCCGGCCCTCGAAGGTGCGAAGATCAGCTGCGGCATGCGGGGCGGGACCGGCGCCATCGACCATGTGACGCTGGATGCCGAAAAGAGATTATCCTATTCCGTCATCGGCGGGGGCGCAGCCGCCGGGATCTGCGGTTCCGGACTCCTGGACCTGACTGCCTGCCTGCTGGAACTGGAGGTCATCGATGAGACAGGCTACATGGAAGAGGACTTCCAGATCACAGACAAAGTCACCCTGACCCGGCAGGACGTACGTGAACTCCAGCTAGCAAAAGCCGCCATCGCCGCAGGCCTCCGCATCATGTGCCAGTTATGGGGGATCACCTTAGCGGACATCGATGAAGTCCTGGTCGCCGGGGCTTTCGGCAATTACATGGATCCCAAGAGCGCATGCGCCATCGGTCTGCTCCCCATGGAACTTTCCGGAAAGATCATCCCCATCGGAAACGCAGCCGGTGAAGGCGCGAAGATCTCTGTCTTAAATGAAGATGAATTCCATCGGGCATATGCGCTGGCCTCACAAGTAGAATTTCTGGAACTGGCGAACAGACCGGAATTTCAGGATACTTTTGTCGATGAATTAGGATTTGACCAGGAGGAGATCGGATGACGGAAAAAGAGCTAAACGGACTTTTAGAACTGGCCAGAGAACATGGCTTCACCCACACAGGGATCTTAGACCCGGCCACCCTAGATCTGATGCCCGAAGTACGGGATATGTGCCTGGCCAACACCTGCGGTCAATACGACAAGAACTGGGCCTGCCCGCCCGGCTGCGGCACATTGGAGGAATGCCGCCTGAAAGTCTCCGGATACCGGTCTGGGATCCTGGTCCAGACCATGGGCGAACTGGAAGACAGCATGGATTTTGAGGCGATGATCGAACTCGAACAGCGCCATAAGAAAAATTTCATGGATCTCAGACAGACATTGGCCAGAGCTTACCCGAAACTCCTGCCCCTGGGCGCAGGCGCATGTACCCTTTGTAAGACTTGTACATACCCGGACGAACCCTGCCGCTTCCCCGAAAGATCCATCTCCTCTATGGAAGCCTACGGACTGCTGGTCACTCAGATCTGTGCCGATAATGGGATAAAATATTATTACGGGCCAAATACACTGGCCTATACGAGCTGTTTCTTATTAGAATAGATAGAGAACAGATCAAAGAAAAATACAAAAGATATGCTCTGGGGTGCCAAGACTGCTCTGATCGCTTACGATCTTGGCACCCTCTTTGCTCATGCCTTTACATCAACACTCTCATAATTGGGATCCGCACTGGGCGGGACATAGATGGGACCTCCCACGTATTCGATCTGTATCTGCGGATACTGCGTGATCTCCACATTGATATTCCCTGGTACAAATTCAAAATTCCCATTTGCGACTTTCATATCAAAATTCATCTTATCCATCTGATACCGGATCGTCAGATCGGCTTGCTCCGCAAGTGTATGATCACCTGCTGTCGATACCTGTGGGGCAACATTCCCTTTATTTAAATTGTCGCTGATCTTACCTTTCAACAATAACTGTCCATCTCCATCCACAGAAACAGTAGCCTGGTATATGACTGGTGACCCATTTCCCTTTTCCATCGCATCAAAAGGCGCACCCAATAAAGCATTCCCTGGCTCATACGTATCCAGGTTCAGCTTGATCGGCTGACTTTTGATCTGCATGCGCCCTGCCTGATCGCTACTGATCTCCAGATCCGCAGTCCCTTCGTGACGCTCAAATCTTGCGCTTTCTATCTTCATTTCATACGCGATCGGTATTGTCGTGATCTGTATAAGCGGTTTCATACTCTGCCTCCTCTCCTATTTTTTATATCGTACATTTCTGGAAAAGTATAAGTTGTTTTTTCCATTTTTCTGTCTGATCCGCATAAAAAAACTGCCTGCTTCGGACAAAAGCAAACAGTCTTTCTAAACTCCCCGAGTAGGACTCGAACCTACGACAACGCGGTTAACAGCCGCGCGCTCTACCATTGATACGGTTTCATACCGTAAAATCTCGTTGATAGAGTGTCATGTCCAAATTACAATCGAGGTTATTTTTTTCACTTCGTTTGGCTACCATCTGACTGGTGACCTAACGAATAGTATATTAACATAACTTTCCGCGTTTGACAAGAGGGAAATTTATGTTTTTGAAATTCTTTTTATACTTTATACTCTTTTGTAACGCTGTACATAAGTACCCGCAATGAAACATAATCCGGCTTTCAATGATAGAGTACATCGGCCGGTCACCTCTTATCAGATGGCCTCCGTGACCAAAACGCTGCCGTCGCCCCATTCGGAGCAGAAC